>NZ_JBBOCA010000001.1:6082127-6386233 GCF_038002225.1 Paenibacillus sp. FSL R7-0204 | reverse complement strand
GCTTCCCTTGGAGCCGCTGGTCTCGGGCTTGCCGGCTATATTAAGTGCAGCATCCGGGCTGTATGCCGACTATTCTCTTATGAGTGCAGGGGTTCTTAATGCTTCCAGAGCAGTTCACGGCTATATAAGCAGTTACGGGCAACACGGTGCTGTTATAACGCAGGAAGCGGAACAGATTGAGAACCGCCGCACTGCAGACAGTCAGCGTAAGCAGATAGAAGGGCAGGCGAGGAAGAAGCTTGGCGATGCGATGAAGCTGCTGGATCAGATCCGCGCGCTGGGAAGCAGCGCACAGGAAGCGATGGAGCAGTATGGCTGTCTGCGTCAATACTACCAGCAGAATGTCGCCTTTAACGAAGGTCTGGAGCAGGAGCCGGGGGCTGCTGTGAATACTGGCGATCAATACGCTGCGGGCAAGTCGTCCATGAAAGATATGGACGGGATTTATGCTGCTATGAGTAGTGTGCTGGCAGGAGCCAGAGACCGGCTGTACCAGACGGAGTATTCTGCGATGTATTTCCGGCATTTCGATCTGTCTGCGCTAACCTCACTAGCCTCCGGGTCTGATGAAGGATTCGGTGAGCAGCTGGGGGAGCAGCTGAAGCCGCAGGCGCAAGAGCTGGAATATATTTTGTACGGATTCTATAACCCTGCAGGCAATGTGGCAGCCGCTTATGGTGAGATCTTTGCTCTGCGGCTGGCTGTGCGGACGATGGAAGGCCTGATTGAGAAAGCCGGTATGGGGAATCCGCTTGTCGTCCTGGCCGCCGCACTGCTGTACGGCATTGAGCAGGCAATCCAAGATATGATACAGCTCTGCACCAAAGGAGAGATTCCCTTATCCAAATACATGACCGCACAGCTCAGCTATCGTGATTATCTTCGGCTGTTCCTCCTATTGCATGGGGGAGGGGAAGAACAGTTGTCCCGGATGCTTGCGCTGATCCGCCTGAATACCGGTATCAATCCGGTAGAGAAATATACATATGCCTCCGCCCGGATCACGATGGGCATGCAGCTTTGGTTTCTGCCGGGTGTAGTGAAGCTGGTGAATTACAGTGCCGGACTGCCAGGAGATGTGCGGGGCAAAGTTTATTTCAGACAAGCAGTAGCTGACTTTTCTTATTAAGGGGGACGGTGGAATGAAGCGCTGGCTGTGGAAATTACCGGACCCTAAGGATGAAGGCAGCATGGTTGTGGAGGCCGCATTGATTCTGCCTGTGTTCCTGTTATTTATCCTGTTCCTCATCTTCATTATCCAAATGACCTTGTATTCAACAGCGCTGCAGAGTACTGCTTCTGACACTGTCAAAATAATCTCAACCCATATGTATCCCGCAGCTCTGGCAATGCAGCAGCAGGAGGGGGAAGGTGGCGGCGGGGGAGATGAGGCCAAAGAAGCAGGTGAGGGTGAGCACTCAGATGATCCGAACTCCTCCAGCATCTGGAGCATTCCAAGGCTGTCGATAACGGAGTGGAGTGAGGACTACGTGGAGAAGCTTCCGCAGCCGATGGAATCCTGGGTCAAGGCTGTGGTCCGGGAGGGAGAAGGGCCGCTGCAGAAGGTGCAGGCGGGAGCATCCGAGGCCGCGCTGGATCTGGTGCTTAAGCCGATGCTGCGGCCTTATCTGTCCTCAGACCTGCTTGAATATAGCAGGGTTCATGTATCCAATGTCACTGTACCCGATCTGAGACAAGGGACGCATCCGTATTTCGGCATGGTAGTCAGCTATGAGCTGCCAATGCGAGTCCCGTTCCTGAATGAAAAAATCGTGCTGGAGGCCAGCGCAGTTGAACGCTTATGGGTCGGCAACACCGATTCTTCCGGAGAAGGAAATCCGGCAGAGCCTGCTGAGGAGAGCGGGACCATTATGATCCTGGAGAAGCCTAATCCGGGAATAGCGAATCACCAGGGCATCATCAAGGTGAAGGTGCCTCCCGGAGCATCGGCCAATCTGGCGATCTTTTACAAGAGCGGCCAGAGTACTGCCAAGTATCTGGGCTGGAAGCAGGCGGATGAGCACGGGTATATCGAATGGGAATGGAAGATCGGCGTGAATACTACGCCGGGTACCTGGCCCTTCGTGGTTAGTCTGGCTGATGGAGCTACGCTTCAGGCGACTTTTACAGTAGTCAAAAAATAAAAAAATAGAGAAAAGAGGAGCACGGATGACGGAATGGGCGTTATGGGGCTGCCTGCCGTTCCTGACAGCAGCATTATTCACAGATATACGCTGGATGAGAATTCCTAACTGGATCACACTGCCTGCGCTGATTGGCGGGCTGCTCCTGCAGTTGATTATCAATAGCTGGCAGGGACTGCTGTTTTCACTTTGCGGCAGCGGAGCAGGCTTCCTCCTTCTGCTGATTATGTATTTTATCGGGGCGGTGGGGGCTGGTGATGTGAAGCTCTTTGCGGCTATCGGTGCTTGGACAGGAGTGCTTTTCTCGCTTCAGGTTATTGTCTATTCGGTGCTCTTGGGGGCGGTCGTAGGCTGGATTATCATTCTCTACAGAAGGGAGACAGTACGTAGGCTGCGCAGCATGATTAGCAGAACAGCCGGGTTCTTGCTGCTTCGCAAGGTGAGTCTGGCCAAGGGCCGGGAGGAAGAACTGCTCCGGTTTCCTTTTATGCTGGCCGTGTTCCCGGGTTTCATCTGTGCTTATATTTATTTCTGATTTGGAGCTTATTGTTGACAGCTTAGGAGGTGAAGAGACTTGTTTGGACTAGAACGGGATTTCATCCAGCAGGATGGAATAACGATGCTGCTGGACAGATCGGAGGGGCTGAGCGCAGGAGAGCTGAATATGGTGCAGGCCCGGATGCTGATGACCAGCGGGATACCACATCATTTACGGTTGCTGCTCAGAGAAATAGATCTGAAGGTCACACTGGAATACACGGTTGCACGACGTAAAATGCTTGGAGCCCTGCTTAAAAGCGGAAAGCTGAGCATGACGGAATTCTTCGGGCTGATGCTGCAGATCGCTTCCGGGATGGAGGAGGGGCAGTTGTACATGCTGCGTACAGAGCAGTATGCGCTCCATGAGAATTTTATCTTTATCGAAGGTCCGCTCAGCAGCGGCAAGGTCTTCCTGACTTATATTCCGTTGGAACTCACAGAGCCTGCACAGAAGCCGGGAGAAGCCTTGAAATCGCTCATTATGGTCTTCATGGGAGCCATCCAGGAATTATCGGGTGACGGGATTCAGCGGCTGCTGCAATATTGCGGGGAAGAAGCTTTTAGTCCGGCGGGACTGAAGGAGCTGCTCGCAGAAATGCTGACGGAGGTTACACCCCATAAGGTCCATGTTGAAGGTGCTGAGCCTGCACATGTAAGTCCAATGGCTGGCGCAGGCACCTCTGGTGCTGTACCAGGAACGAGGATAGACTGGGTGCAGCCTTCCGGTTCGATGCTTAATCCCACGCCTTGGATGAGCGGTACGCCGCAACTGAAGCAGAAGGAGGGGTTATCAGGAGTTCAGGCAGCAACGGGTACAACAATGAGACCTGCTCTGGCTAAGGACAAGCAGAGTCCTTACAGGACATATATATTGCTGGGGGCATTATTAGGTGATGCGTTACTATGGAAGTTTTTCTACCTGAATGATCCCCAAACACTGTGGCTGGCAGTTTGTGCTGCGGTGACTCTGATACTTGCGGCTGCATGCTGGCTGGTATGGAGTGGAAGGCTGGCTTGGGGTGATGCAGAGGAAGAGATGGAAGCTCTGGGGGAGGGGACAGAGGATTATAACAGTACAGCCCGGAACCGTAAACTGAGGAGTGACCTGGAATGGGATTTCAGCAGGAATCCGGTAAATCAGCAACGCCCTCTTGCACCGGTCTACACTCCTCAGCAACAAGAAGCAACTGTGGGGGCCGGCGGATTCACAGCCGTACCGGCTGGCAAACAACAGGCTCCGGCGGGAATGACCGCCAGTAGTCCTTATAAGAAGGAAGCGGCGATGGCTACAGCGCTGCTGACCCGGGAACCCGTTCAGGATATAGGGAGCAGGCTTCCCCAGGCCGGAAGGACAGTGCCTTATCTGGAAAGAAGTGACCCGGATGACGGGGGAGCTCCCGAACGAATTGAGCTGAACCGGCCCAGCTTCATTATTGGACGCTCCTCTGAGGTGGCCCAGTACATTGAGAAATCGGAAGGGGCTTCACGGGTCCATGCTGAAATCTCCAGAGCCTCAGGAGGGTACATTCTGAAGGATCTGGATTCCAGGAACGGAACGCTGCTTGCAGGCGAAGCTATGGTTCCCTACAAAGAATATCCGCTGACCGAAGGCAGCGTGTTCACCATTGTTAAGGGTACCTACACCTTTCACACAGCGTAGCAGAGGTAGATGGGATGAATGGAATGGTGCGTTTGCAGCAGCCTACTGATTTTTCAGTTGCTCCAGTGCAGGCTGTAACGTGGGATAGTTGAAGGTGAAGCCGTGATTGATTGCTTTGGAAGGAAGCACACGCTGGCCTTCCAGCAGAATCTCTGACAGCTCACCTACAGCGGTTTTTAGCAGGAACGCCGGAAGGGGGAACCAATGCGGGCGATGGTAGACCTTGCCGATCATCCGTCCGAACTGTTCATTAGTGACGGGCTGTGGAGCCGTGGCATTAACGGGACCCTCGATCTCAGGCTGAAGAATGCAGAATTCGATCAGGCGAACAATGTCTGTGAGGTGAATCCAGGACATCCACTGCTTACCGGTCCCGATTTTGCCGCCGAAGCCAAGCGAGTAAGGCAGCTTCATTTTGGGAAAAGCACCGCTCTCATTGCCAAGCACAACCCCAGTGCGCAGCTTGACCAGACGGATACCGGCATAGGCTTCATCTGCAGCCTGCTCCCAGGTCTTGACGACCTCGGAAGGGAAATCGACAACCCGGGTCTCGGAAGCTTCGGTGTAGGTATCCTGTACGGATGTACCATAAATGGCGACAGCAGAGGACTGGATGATCACGCTTGGCTTATGCTGGAGTGAATTCAGCAGCTTCCCGGCAGCGGCAACGGTTTCAAGCCGCGATTCCATAATCGCCTGCTTCCCCTTAGGGGTCCAGCGCTGGCTAAGCGAAGCTCCGGCAAGATTAATCATCGCATCTGCGCCTTCTGCCGCTTCAGGATTGGATGCCAGGCTGTCCCAGGTGAGATAGCTAAGTCCCGGATGCTCCAGCTTGTTCTCGGGGTTCTTGCGGCCGACACTGATGATCTGATGTCCGCTGTGCAGCCAATATCCGGTAAGCTCGCTGCCGATGAATCCGCTGCTTCCGCAAATGATATATTTCATAGGGATTGCTCCTTAATATGCTTTATTTGACCAAATGCTTGTAAGGCGCGTAGTCAATGCCGTTCTTCTCCAGGAAGGTGATCAGGAACCTGTTGTCGCGCCGGGGCGTAGCGATAATGTACCCTTGGATACAGTGCTCACGGGTAACCTCCGTGGCATGGCTCTCTACAGCAAGCTTGCCGATCTCAGCAGCGATAGAGTGCTTGGCAATGTCGCGGAACGGGCTGGGCACCGGCTGTACAAGCTGGTCCAGAAAAGACTTCATCTCGTCACTCCACAGTGGACGGCTGCGTTCCACCCAGTAATTCTGCCAGTCCAGCTTGGATTTGCCGTCAGCCTTAGGCAGCACCTTCAGAAATTTGCGGAACATAAAATAGCCGCCGATGCACATGCTGCCCAGCAGTAAAAAGGTCCAAAATGCGATAGAGTTCATAAACCAGTTACTTGGAGACGTGGATAATAAGCTTGAGGGTAAATGGAAATGCATGAATACACCGCCTTTGACAATGATGATTGTCACTTTCCTTTTGCTCCTCTTGAGTATAGCGTATTTCCTTAAGTTTGCGAAGCGGAAGCGGCCTTTCGGGGCTTGCCTAGATTTATTCTTCCGATCACGGTAGAATAAGGGTTAATTCGTGAAGGAAAGAGGGAAATTAAGCATGCTGAAAATAGGTTCACATGTGTCCTGCGCGGACAAGGGTCTCCTGAGCGCGGCCAATGAAGCAAATGAGTACGGATCTACCTCGTTTATGATATATACGGGAGCGCCGCAAAATACGCGCCGGAAGCCGATTGAGGCGATGTTCCCCGAGGAAGGCAAGCAGAAGATGCGGGAGAATGGTGTCGGAGAGATTGTGGTTCACGCTCCTTACATTATTAACCTGGGCTCCTACAAGGAGAATACCTACCAGCTGGCAGTAGATTTCCTGCAGGAGGAGATCCGCCGGACCCATGCGCTTGAGGTCAAGCATATTGTCCTGCATCCGGGTGCATTCACTGACAAGGATGCTGATTACGGCATTCAGCGCATTGCAGACGGCCTGAATGAGGTGCTGGGCGGTACGAATGAGACTGATGTGCATATCGCACTGGAGACGATGGCGGGTAAAGGCACAGAGATCGGCCGCACCTTCGAGGAGCTTGCCTCCATTATAGATAAGGTTGAGCATCATGAGCGTCTATCCATTTGTCTGGATACCTGTCATATTCATGATGCCGGATACGATATCGTGAACGATCTGGACGGGGTGCTGAAGAAGTTCGATGATACGATCGGCCTGGAGCGGCTCGGCGTGATCCATCTTAATGACAGCAAGAACCCGCGCGGAGCGGGCAAAGACCGTCATACACCGATTGGCTCCGGCTACATAGGCTTCGAGACGATTAACAATGTAGTCCAGCATGAAGCACTCGCAGGTCTGCCGTTTATTCTGGAGACACCCTGGATCGGCAAGGATGCCAAGAAACTCCGTCCCATGTATGAAATAGAAATCGCCCTGCTGCGCGGCAATGTCGCTGAACGCTTCGGTGCGGAATTCCTGAAGGAGCTGGAAGAGCTGCATGCTTTTTTTGCCAAGCAGGAGCTGGATTCCCGCCGTTATGTGCTGGAGGTGTGGGAGCTGCTGAAGAATGACGCCAAGGCCAAAAAAGCAGATCCCCGTGAACCGCTGGAACGTCTCTATGATCAAGTCATAGCTGCCGGATTATTCCCTCAGCTTAGTGAGGAAGCTGTTAATCACCGGCTGATCGCCTGGCTTGCAGGCAAACAGCTGCTCGTGAAGGCATAGACTCACATAGATAACGCAAGCAGATGAGAGGATGAACGGAGAACTATGGAATTACATGTGAAGAGAGAGCATTCAACAGGCAGAGCATATCCCGACCGGGCGCGTATGCTCATATCTTGTCCTGACGGACCGGGGATTGTAGCGGCGGTATCGCATTTCTTGTATCAGCATGGCGCGAACATCGTGCAGTCGGACCAATATACGATGGACCCGGACGGCGGAATGTTCTTCATGCGAGTAGAGTTTGACCTGCCTAAGCTGGATGAACGGCTGGAGGAGGTACGTACCATCTTCGGCGGTGTTGCGGAGCGCTTCAAGATGAACTGGCAAATCTTCAAGGTGAGCCATAAGAAGCGGCTGGCGATCTTCGTCTCCAAAGAGGACCATTGTCTGGTGGAGCTGCTCTGGCAGTGGCAGGCGGGCGACCTGGATGCAGATATTGCGCTTGTGGTCAGCAACCACACCGATATGCAGGGTTATGTGGAATCCTTCGGCATTCCGTTCCATCATATTCCGGTTACCGCAGAGACGAAGGCTGAAGCTGAAGCGCGTCAATTGGAGGTTATCGGTGAGGATATCGATGTGATCATACTGGCCCGGTATATGCAGATTATCTCCCCTTCATTCATCGAGCATTACCGGCACCGGATCATCAATATCCATCATTCGTTCCTGCCTGCCTTCGTCGGCGGTAAGCCGTACGCCCAGGCCTATCAGCGCGGAGTCAAGATCATCGGGGCGACTGCCCATTACGTGACCGAGGAGCTGGACGGCGGGCCGATTATCGAGCAGGATGTTCAGCGGGTCAGCCATAGCGATGATGTGAATGAGCTGAAGCGCATTGGACGTACGATTGAGCGGGTGGTTCTGGCCCGTGCGGTCAAATGGCATATTGAGGACAGAATCCTCGTGCATCACAACAAAACGGTAGTGTTTAATTAATCAGCAAAGTCTTGCAGTCAACGTTACAACCACTCCGGTAAAAGTCAGCAACCCTGCGTAACGCAGGGGATATAGAACATCGTTCTGGTCTGGCTTTTACCGGCATTCATCTTCAGCGGGAGCTTCCCGCAGCCTCAGGCTTCACAACCTCACAAGGATAATCGAATACACTTCTCAACCACTAAGGTAAAAAAGCATTTTGCCGGCATTTTGGACATAAGCGCCAAGATGTATTTTGCTATGTGCAGAAATCACATTCAAAGGGGGTAAAGGGCTTGTCAACAAAGCACGGACGTCTATTAAAACGCAATTATTTCTTCGCCGGACTCATCCTGCTCATCGGCTTCGGCGGACTGCTCGGCTATGATCTCTACTTCAAGCCTTATGTACTGTCACAGACCGTTGTCAAAATCAAGGTGAACGGCGGGGGTTTCCTGCCGAAGAATCATGAGCTGACAGCGGAGAATCTCTATCTGGATTCCGTACAGACCAAAGACATCCCGGCAGGGGTCGTCCGTAGTCTGGAGCAGGTGGAACAGAAGATTACGAATGTCAATCTGACGGATGGCAGCATTCTGACCGAGTCACTGGTGGATGTAAGCGAGCTGGAACCACAGCAGGACGAGGGGATTTTCCCGATTCCTAAAGACGCCATCTATGCCATTAACGGTTCTCTCCGCAGCAGGGATAAGGTAGACATCTATCTGGTCGAAGGAGACTCGCCCGCAAAAGAACGGAGAGGATACAGTCCGGCTGCTGCTGCATCTGTAACTACTCCCGGAGGAGGGCAGGCTTCAGACGCTTCTTCGCTGCCGGAAGCAGAGGTTCCGCCGGAAATCCCTGCGCGCAAAGTATTCTTAAGCGGAGTGACAGTAAACTACGTGCGTACGGAAGATAACAACGATGTACTCGACTCGGAGAACGGCAATAACAATAACCGTTTTACTTCAACCGGGAAGGTGGCAGCCCCGGAGCTGAAGCTGAAGAAGAGCGACGGTGAGCTGCTGGGAGCATATCTCGAGCAGGGCAAGAAGCTATGGATTGTTCGGGTGGAGTAGAAGAGAAGACTGAAGGGAGAGGAATGAACTTGAGAATATTCAGTTTGGGCATAGATCAGCTGACGATCAATGAGATTAAGCTGGCAGGATTCACCGTTATTGCCCAAAGTGTGCTGCCTGAGCCTGAGCATGCCGGAGGGCATCTGTTAATGGTAACGAGCGAGCAGGTGCCGGTAGCGGAATTAAGAGAGCTGAGAGTCAGGTATCCGGACTCTTCGATTTTGTACATCTATTTGCACAAAGGGGTGCGGGGTTACCAGGCTATACATATGCAGTGTGAGAGTCTTGGCATATTTTTCATGCCCCCGCGCTCAACCTCAGCGGCCATCATCGATAAGCTGCGCTATATGCTCGAAGATGAGCATAAGGAGAGCGGTAATGTAGTAGGCTTCTTCGGCTCGGGGCCAGGTATTGGCTGCACGAGTATTGCCAAGCTGTTCGCCAGAAGAATTGCTGCTTCAGGGCTGCGGGTCATTATGCTGGGTCTCGATCTGTACGATCCGGGCTATGACCGGAAGACGGCGGTTAGTCTGGACAGGCTGCGGCCGCGGATTACCGGTAAAATGCTGCATGATGAGGACTTCAACGCGCTGGTGAAGCAGGAAGGCTATGCCTATCTGCCCGGGAACTTCGATTATCTAAGCGCCCAAGATTATCAGGAGGAGGAGATCGAATATCTGCTGGCGAGAGCAAGTGAAAGCGCAGATGTGGTGATTGCGGACTTCGGATCGATTCCCGAGAGCGCCGCGTGGTATGTGGGGATGCAGAAGTCGGTGCTGCGCATGATCGTAACACACCCGAGGCATGAATACAGGCTGCAGCCCCTGATGGAGCTGGCCGGACACATGGACCTGCATCCGCAGGACTTCCAGTGGATTATCAACCGCAGCAATGTGGAAGAGTTAACGTCACCGAAGAGCCTGGCTCTGCGTTTTGGAAGCGAGCTTCTGCTGGAGCTGCCGTATTATCCATCTTTTCCGGAGAGTCTGCCACTGGGCAAAAAAGAGCTTCAGCAAGTGGACGATAAGGTCCACGCACTGCTTGTATCACTGGGCCTCGCCCAGGAAACCCGTAAGAAGGGGATATTTCAATGATGAACAACAAGGATGATAGCTTTCCGTTGCAGCAGAAGCGTGTGCTGTCCGGATGGACTCCGCTGGACCCTGAGCAGGGAAGGAGGCAGGGGCAGCGGGATGAGAGCTTACAGGCAGTGCCTGGACTGGCGGACGGAACGCAGAGCAGACGGCTATTCTCACTGAAGCAGAGCGTACTGCGTACCAGCAAACCCGGCAAAGTGGACTTCTACAGCTTCCTGCACACCATGAAAAGTGAAATGAACGCCGGGCTGGAGCGTGAGGATGACGGCTATTTCGAACTGAATGCGAAGGCGCTGGTTGGTGATCCGCAGGCGGTCAGCTTTTTCATGAACGAGATTGAGAAATATCTGCGCCGGACCCCGTTTACCGGGAAAGTGCCGGAGGCTTACCGCACAGCCGCTGAAGCGCTGTTTCATGAATGGAAGGGCTTCGGTCCTGCTTACCGCTGGTTCACAGACCGGGCCTACAGCGAATCTACCGGACTGCAGATGATCGGGCGGCAAATTTTTTATAACCATCAGGGGAGGTTTGTGGCGTATCCCTATGAGATGCCTTCGCTCGACCGGGTGGAGCAGCTTAAGCGCTCTCTCCTCAAAAGCGATCCGGGCAAGAAGCTGAACAAGGATAATCCTTCCGTGGAATTCAAAATGGATGATCCCCTCTGGCCCGGCCGGTTCATCCGTCTAGCCATCTGGGTCTCCCCGCGGGTCTGGGAGGGCTTCACTACCATCTCGCTGCGGCGGCAGGTCGTTGAATTTCTGGATTTGGATGATCAGGCCGGCACGGAATGTATTCCTGCGGAAGCGATTGATCTGATTCGGGCGCTTACCGGGACGTTTCGCAACACGATTATTGCGGGTGCCGTAGGCTCGGGTAAAACCACGTTTGCCAACACGATTGTCGGCGAGCAGCTGCTCGGCTCCTCCTCCTGTATGGGCGTCGTGATGATCGAGAAGCACCCGGAGTCGATTTTACCTTATCAGATCAAAGGCCACCGGATTATTCCCATTCAGGCTTCTAATGAGGAATTGATGGAGGTCGGAGTGGAGTCGCTGCGGCATGACCCGAACATTCTCTACATGACAGAAATGAGATATAACGAATGGGAATTCTATCTGTGGAGCGGCGAGAAGGGCTATGACGGCATTACCGGTACTTTTCATACCGTAGATTCGGAGGATGTTCCATATCAGGGGGCGTTCGCTGTATCTACACGGATTGGCGGCAGTCTGAAGGGGCATTTAATCTCAGCGCTGAAATCCTGTGAGCTGGTGTTTATTCTGGAGAGTGTCCCGGATGGTAAGAAACGGCTGGCGCGGATCTCCGAGGTCTTTTATGAAGAGGCCAGTAATTCAGTCTTCGCCAATGATCTGATGCGCTGGGAACCGGAGCAGGCGGGCTGGACCTATAATGACAAGCTGACCCAGGCGTTGATCGACAAGATGAAGAAGAAGAATGCCCGAGCGGCACGGATGCTGCTGCAAGAGCTTGGACATCTCGCTGCACAGAAACCGATGATTGACCCGCTGAAGGAAAGTCTAAAGTCCAAAATCGTTTTGAACGAATGAGAGGAGGGAGTGCCCTGTGGAGCTGTTGTTCTATATCATCCAGCTTGTGCTTCACCTGCTCGTTGCAGGCGGACTGTGGCTGCTGGTCAAGCCGTTGATTGA
This sequence comes from Paenibacillus sp. FSL R7-0204, assembly GCF_038002225.1. Classification (NCBI taxonomy): domain Bacteria; kingdom Bacillati; phylum Bacillota; class Bacilli; order Caryophanales; family Paenibacillaceae; genus Paenibacillus; species Paenibacillus sp. FSL R7-0204. Next base: position 6,374,390 of record NZ_JBBOCA010000001.1, on the reverse strand, counting down.
GCGGCATCTATGGCAGTGGGGGCAAAAGCTGGATCTGCGGATGAATCTGCGGATGAGCTTGTTCGGCAAGAAGGTCAGTAGCGCGAAGAGGAAAATGTGGCTGTACCGCCATCTGGATGATCTGCTGTATTTTGCCCATAAGCGATATGAGCCGGGCATCAGTGTGCTGCGCTTCGTCACCCGTTCAGGCATGCTGTTCCTCGGGGTATTCCTATCGAGTCTGCTGACTCTCAAAGAGCTGCCGGGGCAGATGAGCTTCAGCAATCCTTTTCTGGAAGGCATGGTGTTGAATGACGGTGCACCTATGGCGAATGCTTGGCGGCTTCCGCTGTTCCTGGCGGTTCTCTCCGCTTGTATTCCTTATCTTCGGATGAGATATACCTATGCCCAGCGCAAGGTGCGCGGGAGCTACGATCTGCTCGATGTGATCAAAATCGCCACCAAATTCACGCATTTGTCTGCGGATTCTATTTTGTCCAAGACTAGTGACTTGCTGCCGGTGGAGAATGTGCTGAAGACGCCCTTGAGGCTGCTGGGAACAGCGTTCGCCGGCTATAGCAATGAACGGGAGCTAAATGAGGAAGCGGGGCGTTTTGCCGGAGCGATTGGCACGACGTTTGCCGTAGAATTCGTATCAGACCTGCTCTATTGCGAGAAGGAGGGCACCCGTTATCTCAAAAGCTCATTCATGACGCTTAACCGCTCAATGGAGCAGCAACGGGAGACCATTCTGACGGTAAAGGCCAGCAGCAGGGATGCGATCAGCCTGGGGCTGTACGGTAATCTGATTGTGCTGGTGTCTTCTGTGGGAACGTTTATGTACATGCTGAAGCCGGATGTGTATTTCAAATTGCAGTTCGAAACAACGATTGGACTTACATTTATGATGGTGATCCTTACGGGCCTATTCATCTCGTTCATGATCAGTACCATCCTCGCCAGACCCAGACTGGACTACCATTAAGGTGATGAATGATGGATAGATTACTACTTTTGATAGCTGTAACAGGTATTGTGTATCTTGCGTTACTGGTCTTTGTCAGCAGCAGCAGCCGTCAGGAACGGTATGTGCTCCGTCTGGGCCAGCAGTGGAAGGTTTTTGGGGAACGTGTACAAAATGAGCGGCTGCAGCAATTGCTGGGCCAGAGCGGACTCTCTATATCCGCAGCCAAAATCACATTATTCCGATATTCGGCGGCCTTTCTCTATCTGCTGATTCAGGCAACGGGAGACTTCGTACGCTCAGAGAGAGTGTCCATATACGATCCTCTGATTGCTCTGCTGATTCTCGTGATTACCAGTCCACAGCGGGTGCTGCCGTTTGGCTGGGTGCTGAGCTGGCTGCATCAGAAGACACTGATTCAAAAAGACGGAGAGCTGATCTCCTTCATCCGCCTCTATGAGAACAACCGTCTACGTAAACGGGGATATGTGGAATTTGGCGCCTTCTGCGCCGGGACGGCCAACCATTTCAGTTACATCCGGCAGGATCTGTATGAGCTTTCGGAGCGGGCGGTGGATGAGGGGACGGAGCTGGCCATTGAATGGTTTTGCAGCAAATTCCCGGAGAACCATATGTTTATCAACGATATCCGCTCGATTCTGCTTGCGACAGAGGGGATGGATGATGACCATGAAGCAGCGAAGTATCTGCAGGAGCAGGGCAAAATTATTACCAAAATCTCAAGTGACCAATATCTGAAGAAGTGGTCCTTTATCGGGGACCTCTCCACGATCATCAATGTTGTTCCGTCAATTGCTACCTTTCTGATGATTGTGTCGCTGGCAATGCAGTACATTATGCTGATCAAAGGGAATTTTAACGGCGTAGGGATGTTCCAATGACCAGTTCAGGCAGGCTGGCAGCAAGAAAATGAACCAAATGAAAAATTTGTTATATTCAAGCAGCCATTAAAAATATAAAATCAAAAGGGAGATATTAACAATGAAAAAAGACGCTATTTCGACTGGTTTGTTTATCGCTATCGGGTTCCTGTGTGTGGCTATCGTAATTGCTGTATTGATTCCTGTGGTAAGGGACGTAATCGATAAAGCGGATGACAACAGACCTGAAATCCCGAAGGTTAGTCTGGTTCAGCCCGCAGATGCTGTGGAAGCGGCAATAACGTACACAATCGCTGGCCCTTTGGTTTAATAGAGATGAAGAAGGACTCGATTTCCGTCGCGCTGTTTCTGGCAATTGGCTTTGTGATTGCCGGGATTTTTATCGCTGGGGCTACAAGCATTATCGGCGGCAGCCAGGATGATATTATCACCCATGTCAAAGCTGTCGAGAAATATTAAAAGGAGGCGCTGCACTTGAAGGCAACCGTCCTCCGGGCCTTGTTCATGTGGCTGGTGCTATTTATTATCCTGCAGCCGATTTTTACGTACATCGATTATCTGCTCGATCTGCAGGTTAAGGCCAACACCTCGTATATTACACAAAAGGCGGCGACAGAAGGGATGGTCACTGCCTCTATGAAGGCTGAGGTTATTTCGAACCTGAAGGCTGTAGGATTTCCAGAAGGCTCGATTAAGATCACCAGCGGAACAGAAGTGATCCTTGAGCGTAAACAGCGGATTGATGTGTATGTGACCGCGCCGCGGGTAAACCTGTTCCCCTACAATTTCTCCGGCGTATCCCAGCCGTCACAGTACTATGGCCATGGCTCGATCATGAGCGAATATCTCGATTAATTAAGGGATGAAGCTAACCTATGGATTATATTATTAAGCTGGCCTTTGTCCTGTTGATCTTTATTTATTCCTGGTTTTTTCAGATTCAGAATCAGGAATGGGACACGGTGCGCAGCATGCTTAAGGATGCCAATAATATGGCCGTCCATGACGCATCACAGGAGTTGAACGAAGCAGCGAGGGCCCAAGGCCGTCTGGTTATTGATCCCGCTGAGGCTTATGCCACCTTCCGCCACACTCTGCAGAGTAATCTGGGACTGGATGACGGCTTATCCCCCTTAGTGGGGAGCCGGCTTCAGGCTCAAGTGAAGATCGTTAAGTTCGACGTCGTGGATGAATCTACGGGCGATACTTTCCCGCTGCTCTACGAGGACAGTACTTACGGTATCACCAAATACATACAAGGTCCTTCGGTTATCGCCGTGATTCAAACGCAGCACCCGGTGCTGATCTCCAGAAGCAAGGTTCAAGAGGCCATTACAGTACCGGCAGTTCAGGAATATAGAATGAACCGGTAAAAGCATCCGACTGATGCGGTTGATGAAGGTGCAAAACTATGAAAACTAAGGGAGAGGTTAATTATGACGAAGTTGAAGATTAGCAAGACAATGGCGGGGAGAACAGCAGTAAAAGCTTTTCTGGCAGTGGCCTTGTTGGCCGGTCCGGCAGTTGTTCCTGGGGGGGATGTTAGTGCTGCGGGGGTGAAGGCTACGGCGGCTCCAACTGCTCAGTCAACAGCACCAGTAATGAGGGATAATCTCTCGAAGTATGGATTAGTTAAGGATGTGGAGCTACCGGTTACGGTTACAGCTGGGGGATTGAGTTATACGTTGGAGAAGATAATGATTTATGATAAAAATTCCAAGGATGCTCAGTCTCTAATTAAAAAATACGGGTATACAGGTACAGGAAATTACTTTGTTTGGACCAAAATAACAATGGAAAACAAAGGGGAAACAGTAATTGAACAGACAGCAAACAGTCCCGATCCAAAATGGAGATTAGCTTTAACTGATGGTGGTATTCTTGCAGAAACTATGCCAAGAGTAAAGGTAAAGAAGAAAAACGACAAGGAAGCTATCTGGGATTGGAGCTTGAAACCTGGAGAAAAATTCACTACGTATCAAGGTCTAATGTATTCAGGAACGAAATTTGATCATTTTGTGATTTGGCTAAACGTCAAAGGGAGTAAAACAGAAAAATTTATTGTGAATCGTGAGGAGTAAGAGAAATGAAAAATAAGATTGGTCTGATTCTACTAATCTTCACTCTTATCATTTCATTCTTGACCTTTGCTGACGCACAAGCAGCTAGTACAAAGACAGCTTCAGTAAGTATACCAGTTACAAACGGATTGACTGGATCAAATAATAGTGCAAAAAGCTTTTATTTAGACCTGCCAAGTGGCGTGAATGCTTCTTCGATATCAACAAGCAGTTTGAAGTACAGCGGAAATAACGAAGTAGTAAGCTTAGCTATCGAAAACGGCCTAATAAAAGCTACCCTAAAGGGAAAGAGTATTACAGAAACCATAAGCAACGTACAGGGTTTTGATGGAACTTTTCAACAACCTTTTAGTACGACCCCAGGAAATTCTATTTGGCTATATTCAGATGGGCGACGGTGGCAGATTAATGACTACGTTGCAGTAACGGATACATTGAAATCCTATGACTTAAATGCAGATGATGGGAAAACGCCATCTGAAAATCCACCTAGAATATTGGTTACAACCAAGTCTAATTTGACAACAAGTGGGCTGAAATGGTTTAACAATTCATCGAATTTAGTAATTGATTCAGGAGCAATTATTCAGTCATCAGTTAAAGTTTTGGAGTTTTCTAGCAAAGATATAAAGAAAACTCCAAACATAACCAAAGTATATTTTAAAGACCAACGGATACTCCTTGATTATTACATTCCGGAATCTCAAAAAGGTCTTTTAGATACTATTTATCGTGCTGAGCCTGATGATGGTCACCACGATCTTTCCGGACATGCGGAAGGTCGGCGGTATCAAGTGACCGGCTATTATTATTATCTGGCAGACGCCAAGGTAACCTCATATAGTTATTCTGGATCGGTCTCCTTCGATTACTCGCCACCTACCGAACCCACCCTAGACGGCGGAGTAAGCATCCTCAAGCCTTCCCCGAATCCGGCGAAGTTTGAGGGGAAGGACACTGAGGTATCCTTGAGAGTCAAGGGAGACCTTTTGGCTTACAATAATTCATCTAACATCGAGGAATGGATATTTTATGCCAAGGAGACTGGCTCTAATGATGTGAAGACAAAGAAAGATTACAGCAAGGTTCAGAACAGCACACAGACCTTCGATAACTTTGTCATCCCGAAGAGCAGGGGCAGCAATGTAAAGCAGGAGTACACTCTCACGGTGACCGTGCGCTTCACCAAGCCGATAGTATCGTCAGGGGGGAGCATATCCTCTCTGTCCAAAACAATGAAGGCAACCGTAGAAGTCTCAGATTCTCCTATCCCTACAACACCACCGCCAGCCAATAACAATAAACCGCCTAAAGCTGTACTCGATGTGTCTGAAGAGGTCATGGCAGGGGAAGAAACCTTGATCTATGGTAAAGATTCATATGATCCAGACGGAACAATTGTAGATTATAAGTACAATACACCTGGGGCTGTGGAGCCGGTTAGTGGTCCCTTCGGCTGGACTTGGTATCCGCTAAGTGCTCTCGGCCAGCATTCCGTGCGCCTAACCGTAACTGATAACGGAGGATTGACCGGATCAACCAGCGCCAAAATTAATGTCATCCAGCCCATTCCTAAAGCCGTTATTGATGTAAAGGGGACAAAAAAAGAAAACAGGAAAGTAACACTATTGAGTAAGAGCCGAAGCCCGGAGCATTACCCTATTGATGAGACCAAGACACAGTGGACGATTTCACCTGTTTCCGGCGGTACTGCCGCAGATATTAAATACTTGGGAAATCTCTCAGGGATGAACTCCAAAGATGTATTGTTTAAGAAACCTGGGACATACAAGGCGACCCTTACAGTAACGAACACTGCCGGGTTTGGCGACTCTACAAGCATGACCTTTGAGATTGTTGCCGATGAACCGCCTGTTGTTTATATCTCGGTTCCCAATAAGATTTATCGAGATCCCACTCAGGGCAATATAGTCAGCGCTGCGCTTACGGATATGTCCTTCTCACCGGATTATGATTTTCTGGATCGCCGTATTTGGGAGTACAGATACGATTCTAATAACGACGGAAATTTTGCGGATGAAGCTTGGGTGATATTCAGCAATGAGAACAAAACAGCCTTTAATTTGCAGTTGAGCAGTGTGGGGAGATATGAAGTGCGCCTTACAGTAAGCGAAGAGTTCGATCAGCCCACTATAGAAGAATTTATTACTCCAGCCGACCGGAAATCTAGAGACTCCTATAGCAGTGCACCGCCGCAGCCGATAGCTGAAAGAGTCATTGAGGTGTACAACCGTGCTCCGGTAGTAGATTGGTCATGGTAGAAGAGAGGATAACCGCATGAAAAGTCTGAGTCTGATAAAGCGAATTACGATATTAATCTTAATTATCACTATGCTCCCCTGGTTTTCTTGGATGGGGATTAATACTGAACAGGCAGAGGCTGCAGGAGAGATTATTGAATTTAATGATGTACATATTCCGGCAAGGCAGTTAAAAGCCTCACGCCCTCCATCATTTGAGGGAGACAGAGACTGGTATGCATCTTCGATGACAGTTGATATACCGGCTATTGACTTAACAGGTATGACATTCAATAAAATCACTGGGGTACTTCACATTAACATGAGCAATCTTCAAACTCCAACATTATGGAGTCTTACGCGTGAACAAATACCCTTTTACCCCAAAGAACAAGATCGAGAATCGAGATGGAAGCATGGTCTTACCACCGGATTTTCTACCAGCACGACAGTAGGTTATCCAGATGGTAGCAGGGGTTCCATAGCATCAGCAGGAGAAGGTTCTTTTCTTAATAGTGAAAATAACCCACCTTATTTTGACTCGACCCGGTATACTACTCCGGGGTTATATGAAAACCGGATTTACTTTGATGATTATTATTATTCAAGATATGATGAATTACCTAGCTCATTTTCAGTCTACTTGACTCCAGGAAAGACGCCTAATTCTATTCAGTTTTTGCAATCGTTCTCTGAATTTTACTGGGTAGCAGACGTATTGAAAGATCCAGGCACATATCAATATTTCCACACTTATACTGTTAGTGATGAACGAGTCTTTCCGTTATCGACCAACAAGAAACCTAATCTAACCTTAACCTCTCAGCCAGGACAGAATATTATCAATGACACTGGCTTGAGTACATATAATCTTGAAGGATACGTGCAAGACCCGGATAACGACACGGTGGATGTCATTGCCGAGATCCCGAACGTGTTCTACAAGAAAATCACCGTACCTAATACGGGCTCAGCGAAAAATTTCACCATTCCCATCGATGTTTTAAATGAGGGAATCCCGCCTGGGTGGTACAACGTCAATGTGAAGGTAGTAGATCCGTTCAACCTGAAGGCAGAAGCCTCCACTGCCTTTAGTGTGACCAACCGGCTGAGGAACAAAGCCTTCTTCCTTATTAATAGCCCGATTGATATCAGCACAACGTATACCGATTATGAAAATGACGGCAAATATGCAGAGCGGTACCGCTATGATCAGGACCCGGCTATTTTTGATAACTCTATGGGGATGATCTGGGACAGCGGGTTGTGGCGGGATAGCAAGTATCCGTCATTTCCCTTCAGCGGCGCTTACACAGCTACCTTTCAAGCGAAGGATAATCCGAAGGGTGATGACCGGTTTGATAATTACCGTATGTGGAGCCGCGATAACTTATCCAGCATGACATTTATGATCCACCGGAAGCCGGTTGCCTTATTCTCAGCGAAGCTGATCGGCGGTACGCTGCATCTTACAGACAGCTCTTATGATCTGGACCATATGTCGAGTCCCACTAAGGGGCTGGTGACCTGGCAATGGCAATGGCGCAAGGTGGGGAATGAAGTGTGGACCGAGGGACAGCCACCTGCACAGCTTCCATCGGGCGAAGCCCATGAGATCCGGCTGCGTGTGCGGGACATAGATGGTCCTAGCGGCTTCGGGGTGTGGAGTGATTGGATGCAGCAGAGTGTGGGCAGTGCGGCCAACCTGCCGCCGGTCGCTCTATTCACAGTGAGTCCGACTAATGTCTCTTACCGTAAGGCAACCACTGTTATGGATAAGTCCTTTGACCCGGATAATGATCTGCTCGATGTGTATTCCTGGACGGTTATAAAAGACGGCTGGCAGCAGGTATGGAGTCATTGGGGCAGCGCAGCGGTACCTCCTAATATCGCGGCCTTCGGCGTGGGATCTTACCAGCTTAATCTGCAGGTTCACGATAACCGCGGACTCTGGTCGAATGTGTACAGCCAGACCGTGCAGGTCATTAATCATCCGCCTGCGGCCAGCTTTACAATGCCTAATGAGGTCTACCGGGATACGGTTATCAGCTTAAATAACTTGACCCCCGATCCGGATGAAGACGGAGATAACCTGCAATATGGCTGGTATACCAAGCTTAATAATGATCCCTATTACTGGCGGGGGAGCAACCGGAATCAGGTATTCAGGGTGCAGGACGTACTCAATGATTATGGGATTTCTGCGCAAAAAGCCATCTCTGACGGCTGGGAAATGCGGCTCAATGTGACAGATGGAAGCCTCTATTCCTATGCCACCCAGATGTTCAGCGTCAAAAACCATGTCCCGACAGCCGCAATCAACGGTCCGGCAGCGGTCAATCAATACGATACCCATACCTTCACTTCCTCCGATGTGGATGAAGATATAGCCGATCAGAGCAGCTTGAAGTATTACTGGCGGGTAACGGGAAGCGATCATAAGATCACACTTTTCCAGACTCCGAGTATCTCTCTTACCTTCGACGAATTGGGAACCAGTACGCTGGAGCACTGGGCCGTGGACCAGATTGGCGACAAGTCGAACATAGCTACACTTAAGGTGGCGGCTAAAGAAAACTTGGCTCCGAACATGACCCTTACGTATCCTGCTGGGACGGTGAACAACCCTACGATTATCGATGCCGAAAAAGAAGGAGATCCGCTGATCAAGTGGACCTACTCCGACCCGGAGAATGATCCGCAGGAGAGCTACCGGCTGGAGTTCTTTACGAAGGACGGGCTGCTAGCCAAAACTGTAGAGAACGCCGACAGTACGGGATCAGTACGCCAGTATCAATTGCCGGATCAATCGCTGGACCGATTCCTGCTCTATACGGTTCAGGGACGGGCATTCTCCAAACGGAAATGGTCTGAAATCTCCAACGAAAAAGCCTTTATCATCGACAATCCGCCCAAGCCGGGATTCACCCTCATTACGGATACCGGAAAAGATGCGACAAAGGTACCGATCTACCGGACGGATGTTCTGAACATCCAAAGCACAGCAACGGACACAGATATTCCGAAGGGGGACACCATCAGCCACCAGTACTATTTGAAGCCGGCAGTTGGAACGGAGGCGCTCTTTAACACACAAAGCAATTTCACCAAGCAGTTCACTTCTAACGGAACCTTCGCTCTGCGGCAGGTTGTCACAGATTCATTGGGGCTGTACCGGGAACTTATTCACAATATTACGGTAGTAAACCGGCTCCCTGTGGTCAACATCACTTACCCGAGTAGTATGGTGTACACTAGTCCGACTATTGTGAGCACCCTTACGCCAGTCATCAAATGGGATTATCAAGACGAAGACGGCGATCAGCAGCAACGCTTCAAGGTTCGGATCATCGATCTGACGAGTGGCAAGATTATCGGCTCAGGCGAACAGTATTCAAGCAATAAGCAGTGGCAGGTGCAGGCTGGCAGACTCGTGGAGAACGTGAGGTATGGTGTAGAAGTGGAAGCCTATGACGGCTTTGAATGGAGTAAAATCTCCCCTAAGAAATTCATGATGGTTAACCTGCTTAGCATCAAGGGGGCTGTCCAGCATACAGAGGAGTGGAACGGCAACCGGCAGGCATACAATATGAAGCAAAGCGGCTCGACTGAAAGTCCGCGGGGGTATTATGTCTATTGGGCTGGCGAGAAATTCGTGCTGCAGGGGACAGCTACCGGACTACCGGATACTGTGCAAGTCACAATGACTGGAGGATACAAGGCTGCACTGAGTCCGGCCGGGAGCGATAAGACCTTGTGGACAGGTGAGCTGGCCGACCCATCGTTTGATCAGCTGCCGGATGGTCCGGTTACTTTTACCTTCACCGCTACCAATGAGTATCAGACCAAGGTGGATACGGTGACGGTAACGATTCTCGGAGATTGGACAGAATATTATCAGAGCCATCGTGTAAAATAACGAGGGATGCAAACCTTGTGCCTTATGCTTCTGCCATAATTTTATATTTTACCCGGCATTAAGAGAGCGGAGGGTAATCGTTCAAACGATTCCCTCGGCCGGCTCTTCATGCAGCCGCAGTCTTGTGGCTGTATAATCTGCCGGATTAGTAGCTTGGGGGTTATGTAGACTGGAACCTCGGAGGGGCGCAGAATGACTCCGGTGCATATAGTAGGAGAGTTTGCCGCTGAATATTTTGTGGGCGCATAGAGATAAAGCGAAATCCTCCGGAGTTACGAAGCAGGAGGGCTTGGCTACCGGATGAACAGTAGTTTCCTCCAATACAGAGGCGACGAACTGGGAGCAGAAGTAGGCGTTCTCCCGGTCAATCCGGACGTTTAACAGCACCCCGACCAGACCGAGCAGATGATATTTATAACGCTCCTGATTCTGCATCATGCCCTGAACATGATTGTACATGGTATCATATTCGTCCGCACTGACTCTGAGCTGGTAGATGGCACAGTCTGCACTGCTGTAGAACGGGTGAATGAAGTTCTCATGAATAAGTCCGGCGATGAACGGGTTGTACACTTTTTTCCGGCCGAAGCTGTAGACCTCACGCAGCTCACTGTCAAAAGCAATCGAGGCATGATTCAGCTCTGCTTTGGTGAACCATTTAATAATTCCGCTGAAGGCCGTGCCTGTTCCGGTCAGTACAATATAAATATCTCTGTTTGCAGTCATCTTCTGAATTCCTTTCTGCTGGAAGTTATGGATAATCCGGCTAAAATTCCGCTGAGGTACTTCCATCTTACTGTATAAATCCGCTTTGTAAAACAAACTTTAGTCTTAATTAGAAACTAGACTTAAGGCTAAGTTTCTGGATTCCCATCCGTATCTCTAAAAAGAACCTCCTGAAGCACCGTGAATCTGGCACGGGCGTGTATAGACCCGGCAGAAGCCGCTAAATATAAGCTACGGCAAAAACAATTGGAAATGCTTCCACTTCCGTGATACAATAATAGTCAAAATGACATTCTTGATTCGAGGAGGATTATTGTAATGACTGAACAAGCAAAAGATCAAGCCATTCATAAAGAAGAAAACTCAACGGTGGACAACCTGGCCATCACTACGATCCGTACACTTGCCATTGATGCCATTGAAAAAGCAAATTCAGGACATCCGGGTATGCCGATGGGCTCCGCACCTATGGGGTACCAATTGTTCGCCAAGACGATGAATCATAACCCGGATCACCCGACTTGGGTCAACCGTGACCGCTTTGTGTTGTCTGCGGGACATGGCTCCATGCTCCTCTACAGCCTGCTGCACCTCAGCGGCTATGATCTGCCTATGGAAGAATTGAAGCAGTTCCGCCAATGGGGCAGCTTAACTCCGGGACATCCGGAAGTCGGACACACTGCCGGTGTAGATGCGACAACCGGTCCGCTTGGACAAGGTATCGGTATGGCTGTAGGTATGGCAATGGCTGAAGCGCAGCTGGGTGCTACTTACAATAAAGATGAACATAACGTGATTGACCATTATACGTACGCCATCTGCGGCGACGGCGATTTGATGGAAGGGATCTCTTCCGAGTCTGCTTCACTTGCCGGACACCTGAAGCTGGGCAAGCTGATTGTAATGTATGATTCGAATGATATCTCCCTCGACGGCAAGCTGAACCTTGCATTCTCCGAGAATGTTGCTAAGCGTTTTGAAGCTTACGGCTGGCAGGTTCTGCGCGTAGAAGACGGTAACGATCTTCCTGCACTGGCTAAGGCTCTTGAAGAGGCTCAAGCAGACAGCAGCAAACCGACACTGATCGAAGTGAAGACTGTCATCGGCTACGGCAGCCCGAACAAGCAAGGTAAAGGCGGCCACGGCGGTACTCACGGCTCCCCGCTGGGTGCTGATGAAACGAAGCTGACGAAGGAATACTACAAATGGGTATATGAAGAAGATTTCTATGTACCGGATGAAGTCCGCGCCAGCTTCGCTGAAGTGAAGGCCAAAGGGATCGCCGCTAACAAAGCATGGGACGAGAAATTTGCAGCCTACAAAAAAGCATATCCTGAGCTTGCTGCACAGCTCGAAACTGCACTAAGCGGTGAGCTTCCTGCAGGCTGGGATGCTAATCTGCCCTTCTACAAAGCAGAAGACAAAGCTGTATCTACCCGTGTGGCTTCCGGTAATGCACTGAACGGATTGACTGGCGGTATCCCGCAGCTGGTTGGGGGTTCTGCCGATCTGGAGAGCTCGACCATGACGCACTTGAACGGTCTGTCCCAATTCACCTCCGAATCCTATGACGGCCGTAACATCTACTTCGGCGTACGTGAATTCGGTATGGCTGCAGCCATGAACGGGATTGCACTGCACACCGGTCTTAAGGTATTCGGCGGTACGTTCTTCGTTTTCACAGATTACCTGCGTCCGGCTGTCCGTCTGGCTTCCATTATGAAGCTGCCGGTAACCTATGTGCTTACTCATGACAGTATTGCTGTCGGTGAAGACGGTCCTACCCATGAGCCGATTGAACAGCTTGCTTCCCTGCGTATCATTCCAGGTCTGACGGTCATTCGTCCGGCTGACGCCAACGAAACCTCTGCAGCTTGGGCTTACGCTATGGAGAACACCGCCAATCCGGTAGCACTGGTACTGACCCGTCAGAACCTGCCGATCCTGGCTGGAACTGTAGACGGTGTGCGCGATAACATCAAACGCGGCGGATATGTGGTATCTGATTCCAAGAACGGCACTCCGCAGGCACAGATCATTGCTACAGGCTCTGAAGTACAGCTGGCGGTTAAGGCTCAGGCTGCACTTGCCGAAGAAGGCATTGATGTTCGTGTTATCAGCTTGCCGAGCTGGGATCTGTTCGAGAAGCAGGATAAAGCGTACCGCGATTCCGTTATCCTGCCTGAAGTGAAAGCCCGTCTGGCCATCGAAATGGCACAAACCTTCGGCTGGGAACGTTATACAGGCGATCAGGGCGACATTCTGGGAATCACTACCTTCGGCGCTTCCGCCCCTGGCGACACTGTAATCAGAGAATACGGATTCACTGTAGAAAATGTAGTCAGCCGCGTAAAAGCGCTGCTATAATAAACGGATCTAACAAGTGGAAACGGCTTTGCCGTCCTTTCAAAAGGACGGTACCGTTTCAGCGAGAAATATAAGGATAATTTATCGTGTGAAACCTATAAATTCTTATATTTGAACAAAGGGGAGAATAAGCATATGAGTCAGTTCACCAACGCGACAATTCAAAAAGCAGCCAATATTTATTACGACGGAAAAGTGACCAGCCGTACAGTTACTCTGGAAGACGGCACTAAGGTGACACTTGGCATTATGCTGCCTGGCGTATACGAATTCGGCACCGATGGGCCCGAGACGATGGAGATTCTCTCCGGTAATCTTAAGGTGCTGCTTCCCGGCACTGAAGTGTGGAAGGACATTGACGGAGCGGAGACCTTCCATGTTCCCGGCAACTCTAAATTTGCCCTGGAAGTATTCGCATTAACTGATTATTGCTGTTCTTACCCGATTGTGTAAAAGAAAGTGGTAGAAAAAAAGCACCCCTGGAAGATGAACTGAACTGTGACCCACAAGAAAGACACTTTGAAAAAAGTGACCTTCTTGTGGGTCTTTTGTGTTTTAATCAGAATATTGGAAAAGGAGCGGGATAAGGCTGTGGGAAACTTAAATCGAACCCTATTTACGGAAGATAGCATCAGAAGATTAGAGAAGAATCCAAATGTTCAGCGAGTATCCGAGACGAATATTTCGTATACTGCTGAGTTTAAGTTGTCGGCAGTGAAGGCCTACAACGAGGGGACACCCCCGTCAGAAATATTTCTTAGGGCGGGCTTTGACCTGGATCTCATCGGTTCTAAAAAACCAAAGCATAGTTTGAAACGCTGGAGAGATAGCTTTGCTAAATATGGTGAACTTGGACTACTGGAAGAACGGCGTGGCAAAGGCAGCGCTGGGCGAAAGCCTGCAAGTCCCTTGTCTGCTGACGAAGAACTGAAGCGCGCAAAGGCGAAGATCAAATTACTAGAAGCTGAGGTCGACTTTCTAAAAAAGCTCGAAGCGCTCGAACGGAACAAAGGAAGACCTTAACCCCTTCGGAGCGCTACGAGATCATTTATCACACCCTGAGAGCCCATGGACTCAACCGCATGACGCGTTATCTCTGTGAAGTCGCCGCCGTGAGCACCAGTGGCTATTACAGATGGCTGGGCTCCGAGCAAAGACGCCAACTTCGTACAGCCGACGACGAGCGTGACCTTGTTCTCATTAAGCAACACTTCGACGCCTTACAAGGAAGAGCTGGCGCTTTGGTGATTAAGATGCGTTTGGAGCATCTCAGCGGGGTCACCATGAACCACAAGAAGATTCGCCGATTAATGCGTAAGTTTAACCTTGTCGCGGCCATACGGCAAGCGAACCCGTACCGTAAGATGGCAAAGGCTACGCAGGAGCATCAGACCTGTGCCAATTTACTGAAACGCCAATTTGACCAGAAAGAGCCGGAGAAAGTCTTTCTAACCGATATCACGTACCTGCGGTACGGAAACGGACAGTGGGCTTATCTATCGTGCGTAAAAGATGGAGCAACAAGACAAATTCTTGCCGACTGTGTAGCAGGGACACTAGAGTTACCACTCGTTGAAAAGACCATTCGGCGCCTGCTGGAACGGCTGGATGGAAACCTTCATCCAGAAGCCATTTTCCACTCCGATCAGGGCATGCACTACACGCATCCTAAAACTCGTCTCCAAATGGAGCAGGCAGGTTTTCAACAGTCCATGTCCCGTAAAGGGAACTGTTGGGACAATGCATCAATGGAGTCATTCTTTGGGCACATGAAAGATGAAATGAGCGTTCGAGATTGTCAGAATCTTACGGAAGTCAGGGCTCGTGTTTCGGAATATATTGCCTACTATAACTCCGAGCGATACCAATGGACATTAAAAAAGATGACTCCTGACGAATTCAGAAGTCATCTCCTTGCGAGCTAGCTCTAGGGTATTTCTTTTAAACCGTCCTCAAATTGGGTCACAGTTCAGATTCATGGTCCCGGGGTGCTTTTTTTTGTGTTGTCAGCTTCAGCGGAGCTCAGCTCCCCGTGCTTTTGTAATGCCTCACGCCTATGCGCCATACCAGCAGAGACACTCCGAGGAAGGCAGCTCCAGAGGGAAGCGAGAGGAAGCCCAGCCAGCGGGGATAATCCCAGCCGCAGACGGTGGCCGCCGGATAGAAGCTGATGAACAGCATTGGGAGCACAAAGCTGAACACGGATTTTAGCATTCGCGGCAAATAGGGCTCTGGGCAGCGGGTAATCTGGTAGCTGGCGTTGGTCAGCAGAAAGATCCAGTCCAGCCCTTTGATAGTGAAAAAAGCAAGACCTGAGGTTAGCACGAACACTCCGCAGTACATCAGACAGCCTCCGGCCAGCGCCATCGCCAGAACGCCGAGTCTGCCGGGCGTCAAGGGAACGCCGAGCTGTCCCAGCGCCCAGCCCGCAGCACAGATCCCTGTAAACGGCCGGACCAGCCGGTGCAGATGGAATCTGGAAGCGGCGACCTGCACGAACAGGGACCGCGGGCGGAGCAGCAGCCGGTCGAAATCGCCGGAGCGCAGCAGATGCCACGGGAAATAATCAAAGCCGCGGCATACGCTCTCGGCAAGTCCGAAGGAAGCCACCGCCAGCGAGTACACCAGAATGATATGGGCGACGGTCCATTCGCCGATATTGCCAAAGCGGGAGAACAGCAGGACGGTGGCTATGGGATCGGAGATCACCACAGTAAGCACCTGAATCAGCATCAGCCACCAGCCCTTATATTCCATGCCGGACAGCAGATGCATCCGCAAGTATTTGCAATAAATTTTACCTTCAGCAAGCATACGTTACTCTCACCCTCCCTGGACGATAATGCTGTGTAATCTGCGTTTCATGATCATCCGGCCCGCCGCGATAAAGATAAGGCTCCAGAGGAGCTGTAAGCCGATGCCGGGCAATGCGGCGGCAGGAGCCACGCTGCCTATATATAGCTGCAGAGGGATGTCGGCGAATCCGCCAAACGGCTGCAGGTACAGGAAGGTCTGCATGAAATCAGGCCAGAGCCGCAGGGGGAGGTAGGTGCCGGACAATATGCCGCTTAGCAGTAGAAGCATATAGGTCGGTCCGTCCCCCCAAGTGATATTCAGCCGGATCGCAGTCACAAGCATAGCGAAGGCCGAGCACAGCACAAACGCCATACCCACCGACAGAAGGAAATAGAATAGTGCAGGCAATGAGGCAGGGCCCCCTAGGGCATACCCGGCAGGCATCAGGAGCCCGGCGAGTACGGTGGCCAGCCCCCTGATCCAACTGGTGCCGAGCTTGCCGGCCGAGCTTTTGACAAACCAGTGGGTGTACAGGTTCAGGGGCCGGCACAGCTCGATACCGACGTCACCGTTGTTGATTTTGCTCATAATTTCGCTGTCGATGTTCATACTCTGGAGTACAAACAGCCCCTGAGCCAGCCAAACATAGGATATGGCCTGAGGGAGGCTGAGTCCGTTATTGTTCCAGGAGCCATTCTCGCTGTATGTATAGAACACGGTGAACAGCACACATTCTATAAGCGCCCAAAACACACCGACCATCGTGCCAGATATGGCGGACACCCGGTACTGGAGCCCTTCTGCCATGCGGATTCGGAAGAGGGAGCTGCAGGCCCGCCATGTAGTTCTAAAATTCATTGTGCACCTCCTGATAGTCTTAACCCAAAGCTAAGTCATTGTACATAGCCGCAATCATCGCATCCGTGTTCACTTTCATGACGACCTCTGGCGCATATTTCTGCTGCAGGCCTGAGAGCTGTCCGTCATAGAGCAGTTGGCCGTGCCCAATCACCATAACCCGCTGGCATAATGCTTCAATATCGTCCATATCATGAGTGGTCAGCAGCATCGTAATCCCATACTTTCGGTTCTCTTCCTTCAGAAAATTGCGCAGCGCCAGCTTAGATACCGCATCAAGTCCGATGGTTGGCTCATCCAGAAAGAGAAGCTTCGGCCGGTGCAGCAGCGCTGCCACCAGCTCACAGCGCATCCGCTGCCCGAGGGAAAGCTGTCTCACCGGGGTCCTTAAGAGCGCTTCCACACCAAGTGTTGCCGATAACTCGGATAGTCTTAATCGGTAGTCGCCTGGGGGGATCGCATAAATATCCTTCAGCACGTCAAAAGAGTCTGCCACCGGAACATCCCA
The DNA here is from genome assembly GCF_038002225.1 of Paenibacillus sp. FSL R7-0204. NCBI lineage: Bacteria > Bacillati > Bacillota > Bacilli > Caryophanales > Paenibacillaceae > Paenibacillus > Paenibacillus sp. FSL R7-0204. Next base: position 6,357,029 of record NZ_JBBOCA010000001.1, on the reverse strand, counting down.
CCATAACTGTGAGCGCTGGCCAAACACGACGCCGATCCGGGATACATGCTCTACGCGGTGCTTCCATGGAATCTTGCCCAAGATGGTGCATTCTCCGCTGTCAGGTGTCAGAATGCCGCTCATTACCTTGACGGAGGTGGATTTGCCGGCGCCGTTCGGGCCAATGTAACCTACCAGTTCACCCTCCTCAATATCAAAGCTGATGCCGCCGAGCGCGTCCACCTGGGTAACATTCCGCATAAACGCTCCTCTCAGCAGTCCCCATTTCCCTTCGGGCCGTTTGTACACCTTGAAGCTTTTACGGATATCTCTCAGTCTAATTTGCATATCAGTCGCCTCCTTCGCGCAGAAGATCATATCATCAGGGAGGAGGGGGGGGGACAGCCGCGTCGGGCGCCTTCTGGATCCTTGCTGCCAGACTGACAGGGGGAGAATCATTTATTTTCTTCATTTTCCATAAAAATGCTTGTTATGTTGACATTTCTGTGCTATATTAATTTTATAGTTAACGCAAGGAAAACGTATGTTTTTTTGTACATATTCTGTAAAATAAACTTCTCGTACCGGTGATGAAATCACCGGTACTTTTGCGTTCTCACTCTTGACAAGAAGACCATGCTCGCATAGTAAAAGGGCGCAGCCGATACTGCCTGGCTGCGCCCTGATTACGAGTTACATATGCAGAATGTATGCGAAAACCCGAACACAATAGGCTGGGCGTCGGCACATGGTCCATTAGCATGATTCGCTCGGTAAAGTGATTCTGCTCTTAGCGGCCTGCCTCTGCCAGCGGACCTGTCCGCTCATATTCCCATATGCTCTCGCTGCTCCCCGCATCATAGATTTCTCCGGTACGGATGAAGCCGTGCTTCTCATAGAAGTGATGGTTCCGGACGGCCCACGAGGGAGTATCCAGCGTCCAGCGCTTGGCAGCAGGATACTGTACAAATAAGAAATGCAAAGCTTCATGCCCCAACCCTTGGTTCTGATATAAGGGATCGATAAAAATCCGGCCCAGATGACATTCCTCATCTGTGGGCGACGGGAAGATTATCAGCCCGCCGACAATTCCACCGTCTTTCAGAAGCTTGTAGTAATGGCCCTGCTGCATCTGTTCCGCCTGCCAAGACACCGAATCATAGCCCGGAGGGCCATCCTCCTCTTTATCCTGATAACGGCGGGCATCATCATCGAAGGTTCTTTTTTGTACATCCGCCAACATGGTCGCATCTTGTGGCCGGGCGAGTTCAAAGGTTAGCATTGAAGCTTCCTCCCCTGTTTACAATAGTGTGTGTAACACCATCTTAAACAGATTCTGGAAAATCCGCCGTTACATTAGTTACCTTCGCCGATCTTCCGGCCGATCCAGTCTTCGTAGGATTTGACCACCGCGGACAGGTCCTCGTCGCCGTAGCCGTGATTGAAGCCTGCCTGGAACATACTCTTGGCTACGCCGAGCATAGGGGAAGGGACGCCAGTGGAATCACTGAGCGAGGACGCCAGCTTGAGATCCTTGAGCATCAGGGCCAGGGAGAACTGGTTGCTGAAGTCGTTATCAATGATCTTCTGGCCCTTCAGCTCGGCCTGCTTGCTGCCTGCTGAGCCGTTCTTCACCAGCTCCAGGAACTTGTCTGCGGGTACTCCGGACTTCACAGCGATGGAGAAGCCCTCAGCAAGCGCGACATTGTGAATGCCGACCATGGCATTGTGAGCCAGCTTGGCTACGGCGCCGCTGCCGTTCGGACCCATATGCAGCAGCAGCCTGCCCATGGAGTCGAAGAGGTCACGGTGCTTCTCAATCACTTCGGCATGTCCGCCGACCATGAACACCAGTGTACCATCGATAGCTGCCGGCTTGCTGCCGGTTACAGGGGCATCAAGGAAGCTGCCGCCCCGCGCTTCAACTTCAGCGGCGATCTCTTTTGCAAGGCCGGGGGAGATGGTACTGGAATCAATCACAGTTGTTCCCGGCTGAAGGGTAGCGAGAATGCCATGGTCACCGTAGAAGACTTCACGGATCGAATCATCGTTGCTGATCATGGTAACAATAACATCCTTGCCTTCCGCTGCTGCCTGCGGAGTGGCGGCTGTCTTCGCGCCTTCCTGTTCCAGAGGTTTGCATTTCTCTGCTGTACGGTTGTACACCGTAACCTCAAAGCCGCTTCGCAGCAGGTTCGACGCCATAGGTGCTCCCATTGTTCCGAGTCCGATAAAGCCGATGTGCTTCATTTCAATTCCACCTTTGCTCTCCTGAGATCATATTTATAGAAACTAAGTTTGCCTTCATTCTATCAGAAGGTTACAGCTTGTTCCACAGAACAGGTATGCTTGTCTGCTTAGTAACCGCTTTCAGTGTTTTTTTCATAAACAGGGTTCGGAAAGCCGGGGATATGCCTTAAGACCTTGCCAGTCAAGGCAAATTAAAGTATTCTAGATTATAATGTTGCAACACACGGTGTCAAATCTAAAGAGATAAACAGGAGGCTACCATTACCGATGTCCAAGAAGATTAATTTTGACTACACCAAAGCCCTTTCCTTCTTCAGCCAGACCGAGATCGACTACTTCGCCGCTCCGGTGAAGCTGGCTCACGAACAGCTGCATAACAAGAGCGGAGCCGGCTCCGATTACCTGGGCTGGATTGATCTCCCTACAGCGTATGACAAGGAAGAATTCGCCCGCATTCAGCAGGCTGCCAAGAAAATCCAGAGCGACTCCGAAGTGCTGATCGTTATTGGTATCGGCGGATCTTACCTGGGGGCACGCGCAGCTATTGAGGCGCTGTCGCATTCCTTCTACAATAACCTGTCCAAGGACAAGCGCAAGACACCAGAGGTTTATTTTGCCGGTAATAACATCAGCTCTACCTACATCACGCATCTGCTTGACCTGGTAGAAGGCAAAGACTTCTCCGTGAACGTAATCTCCAAATCCGGTACAACTACGGAGCCTGCTATTGCTTTCCGTATCTTCCGTGCAGCACTGGAGAAGAAATACGGCAAGGAAGAAGCTCGCAAACGGATCTACGCAACAACAGATAAGGAGAAGGGCGCACTCAAGAAGCTGGCTAATGAAGAAGGCTATGAGTCGTTCATCATCCCTGATGATGTAGGCGGACGTTATTCCGTACTGACACCGGTAGGTCTTCTGCCTATCGCTGTAGCGGGAATTAACATTGAAGAAATGATGCAGGGGGCCGCAGCCGCAGCCGATGAGTTCAACAATCCAGATGTGGCTACGAACCAGAGCTATCAATATGCTGCAGTACGTAATGCGCTCTACCGTAAAGGCAAAACGACAGAAATCCTCGTGAACTACGAGCCGTCCCTGCACTTTGTCTCTGAATGGTGGAAGCAGCTGTACGGCGAAAGCGAAGGCAAGGACTTCAAGGGAATCTATCCGTCCTCGGTGGACTTCTCGACGGACCTGCACTCCATGGGCCAATTCATTCAGGAGGGTAACCGCAACATCTTCGAGACGGTTATTCAAGTGGAGAAGGTACAGCACCATGTAACGATCGAGAATGATCCGGATGATCTGGACGGCCTCAATTTCCTGACCGGCCAGACGATGGACTTCGTGAACAAGAAGGCGTTCCAGGGAACTATGCTGGCGCATACCGACGGACAAGTGCCTAACCTGATCGTTACCATTCCTGACCAGACGCCATATACCTTCGGCTATCTGGTGTACTTCTTCGAGAAGGCCTGCGGGATCAGCGGATATCTGCTGGGTGTGAATCCGTTCGACCAGCCGGGTGTTGAAGCCTATAAGAAGAACATGTTCGCACTGCTGGGCAAACCAGGCTACGAGAAAGAAAAGGCAGAGCTGGAAGCCAGACTTACCGAATAGTCCCACTCTAACCGCAGATCATTCATAGTAAGGTAAGTCATCAGGGAGCAGTCCATAGGTAACCACTACCAGGGCTGCTCCTAATATATATCAAGTCATCACATGTAGAGTAAGGAATGGACAACAATGCTGGAACAATACCGGACGGTACGTACCCCCGGCTCGCTGGAGGTCGTAATCCGTAAATCACGCTTTATCGGGCATGTCATGCCGGTGGAGAACGAGGAAGAAGCTGTGCAATTTATCGATTCGATCAAGAAGCAGCACTGGAATGCTACGCATAACTGCTCTGCTTATATGATCGGGGAGAGAGATGAGATCCAGAGACAGTCGGATGACGGGGAACCGAGTGGAACGGCCGGGAAACCGATTTTGGAAGTAATCCGCAGCCAACAGGTGAAGAATGTCGCTATTGTAGTTACCCGTTATTTCGGAGGCATTATGCTGGGTGCAGGCGGGCTGATCCGGGCCTATACCGATGGCGCTGTACTGGCGCTTGCGGCCGGAGAGGTCATTACACGTGTGCTGAGACGGGAGGTATTCGTGGAAATCGAGTACACTTGGCTGGGCAAGGTGGAGAATGCACTGCGGGGCCGGAATATCCAGACCGGAGAGACTTTGTTTACGGATAAAGTTACGCTGCTGTGTCTTCCGCGCAATGATGAAGGTGACGCATTTATCGCATGGATAACCGATCTTACGGAGGGGCAATCCCTCGTTACGGAAGGGCGGCGGCTTTACTACAGCGAAGGGGAATAGATTATGGCAAGAAGAGCAGTGGAACAGGAGTTGTCGAGAGAAAGAATTCTGGAGGCGGCGAGGCATCTTTTCATCACCAAAGGGTACCGTGCCATTTCGATGCGCAGCATTGGTCAGCACCTGGGTTACAGCCACGGCTCCCTGTATTACCATTTCAAAGAGAAGGCCGAGCTTTTCTACGCTATTGTAGTTGAAGATTTCAATCATGTGGCTTCGCTGCTGAATCAAGCTATGACCACTCCGCCTGAAGAAGGAATGACCCGGGTGGAGCAGCTGATTATGGAGTTCATCCGGTTCGGGCTGGACCATCCGTATCAGTATGAGATCATGTTCATGATCCGCGATGAAGAACTGCTGGCTTATTGCCGGGCAGAACAGGGCCGATGTTTCGAGTTATTCGCAAGCATTGTCCGCCGTCATATGAAGGAAGAGGGATATGTATCGGAGGATTGGCAGAACGTGCCGCTGACCTTATTCTTATCGGCTCACGGATTCATTTCGTATTATATTCAGGATAAAGTGTTGTTCGAAGATGTGAAGCAAGCTGCCCTGACACATGTCAAGGTATTAAGCCGCAGTTTATAATAAGCTGTTTTTTTTAACAGCTCGTACTTTAGAGCGTTGCATTGGTATAACTTTGCATGGTGAAAGTGTTGCAGGAACTATAAAATGTATAGAGAGCAGCTTCGCGGTTTATGCGTGGCTGCTCTTCTACAAGGGCAGGCAGTGCTAGCCTTCCATAATTTTGAGGTGGCACTGGCGTTGCCTTGGACCATCGAACTCGCAAAAATAGATGCCCTGCCAGCGGCCCAGCAGCACAGCCCCTTCATGAATTATAAGAGTCTGCGAAGGACCGGCCGTAATGGATTTCAAGTGGGAAGCCGTATTGCCCTCCGTATGGCGGTATTTGGGATGCTCCCAAGGATAGACCTCATCCAGACGCATCAACACATCACGCTTCACATCAGGATCGGCGTTCTCATTAATCGCAATCCCTGCGGTGGTGTGCGGGCAATAGACAATCAGCAGTCCGTTAAGAACTCCGCTATTCTTCACATAAGCCTGAACCTCGCGGGTAATATCCCGCATTTCATCCCGTTTGCTGGTGGTGATCTCCATAGTATGAAGCATCATGAACAGCCCCTCTCTGGTTTGGATATAACAAGTGCTACTTATACTTTTACCCAAAAACTAACAAAGTAATTGACGGCAGCAAGCGGTATTTGGTAAAGTAGGAATAACTTTAAACCAAGTATATTAATAGGAATAATCAAACCTTAAAGTCGAGTATACCGACCGGTTATCCGGAGGTGGGAGGTTGACCATTGAATTCGCTGATCAGGCACAAGGGCTGGACCTGGGGATTTAGATCAACGGTTGTACTGTATTTCGTCATTCTGATTGTGCTGCCGATCCTTGGGGTCTATTACAATTCATTCTCATCAGGGCTCGGAAGCTTCACTGAAAGTGTGAGCGATCCGATTGCCTGGAAGTCGGTCCTGTTAACACTCAAGCTGGCGGTCATTGCGGCTCTTACGAATGTGCTGCTGGGCACGATGATCGCCTGGGTTCTTATCCGTTATAAGTTCCGGGGCAGGGCGCTGCTGAACAGCCTTGTCGATCTCCCGTTTGCCCTGCCAACTGCGGTTGGCGGACTGATGATTCTGCTGCTGCTGGGTCCGGGAAGCCTGATCGGGGGCCTTGCGGAATCCCTGGGCTTCACGATTGTTTTCCACCAGCCTGCCATTGTGATTGCCATGGTCTTCGTCACATTCCCCTTCGTCATCCGGGCGGTGCAGCCGCTGCTGGAGGAGCTGGACGCTTCGGAAGAAGAAGCGGCCTATACGATGGGAGCGAAGCCGAGCCGGGTCTTTCTTCAGGTCATTCTTCCGTCTATGGCACCTGGTATGATCGGCGGCGGGATGCTGGCCTTCTCGCGGGCGCTCGCTGAATTCGGTGCGGTTGTCCTCGTGGCAGGCAATATTCCGGGGCGCACGCTGGTGTCTTCTGTTTATATTTTCGGAGAGGTCGAAAGTGATAATCCGGCGGGAGCCGCCGCGGTGTCGATCATTCTGTTGACCTTATCCTTCCTGATTCTCTGGCTGATCAGCCTCATGCAGATGCGGGGGAGAAGATCATGAGAAGAATGTGGATTGGACTGACCTATCTCGTGTTCTTCATTCTGATCGCAGCTCCGCTTGGCAGGATGACAATAGGGGCCTTCAGCGAAGGCTGGAGCGGCTTCTGGAACGCCCTGACCCGGCCCGAGGCGCTGCATGCGCTGCTGATGACGGGATACGTTGTGTTGGTAGTGACGCTGCTGAATACGCTTTTTGGCATCATGACGGCGCTGTATCTGGTGCGGGCGAGCTGGCTGGGCCGTCGTCTCAAAAGCCTGCTGAACAGCATCGTGGATCTGCCTTATGCGGTATCGCCGGTTATCGGCGGGCTGATGATCGTTCTGCTGCTCGGGCCGGACAGTGCGCTGGGTGCGTTGTTTGAGCAAATCGGAGTGAAGATTGTGTACGCTTTTCCGGGAATGGTGATTGCTACCCTGTTCGTTACGTTCCCGCTGATGGTGCGCGAGGTGATGCCGGTGCTGCAAGAGATCGGGTCCCAGCAGGAAGAGGCCGCGTCTACACTCGGCGCCTATGGCTGGACGACCTTCTGGAAGGTGACCTGGCCGTCGATCCGCTGGGCGGTCATCTATGGAGTGATTCTGACGGTGGCCCGCTCGCTGGGCGAGTTCGGTGCGGTGCTCGTCGTCTCAGGTAATATTATGAACCGGACCCAGACGGCCACCACACTGGTCTATCAGGATGTCGAGAATTTCAATGTTACGGCTGCGGGCGGGATAGCACTGGTGCTGGCCGCATTCTCCGCAGGACTGCTGCTGCTTATGGAATGGAGCAAGAGAAGAAAGGGAGGGCACTAATTATGCATGTAGAGGTCCGGGGACTCGATAAGCATTTTGGCGATTTTCATGCGGTGAAGGATGTTCATTTCGGCATTACCAAAGGCCATCTGATCGGGCTGCTCGGCCCCAGCGGCGGCGGCAAAACCTCAATTCTGCGGATGCTGGCGGGCCTTGAGACGCCGGACAGCGGCGAGATTATTTTCCACGGCCGGGCGGTGAACCATCTTCCGCCGCAGGAGCGTGAGATCGGCTTTGTCTTCCAGAATTATGCGCTGTTCAAGCATATGACGGTGTTCGAGAATATCGCCTTCGGCCTGAAAGTCAAGAAAGCCAGTAAGTCTGTCATCCGTGAGCGTGTCACCGAGCTGGTGGAGCTGACCGGACTGAAGGGCTTCGAGAACCGGTATCCGCATCAGCTGTCCGGGGGGCAGCGCCAGCGGGTGGCTTTTGCCCGGGCACTGGCCCCTGAGCCGCAGCTGCTGCTGCTGGATGAGCCGTTCGCCGCGATTGATGCGAAGATCCGCCAGGAGCTGCGTTCGTGGCTGCGGGAGCTGATTGAACGTGTCGGGATCACCTCGATCTTCGTCACCCACGACCAGGATGAGGCGATTGAAGTAGCGGATGAGATTATGATCATTAACCAGGGGCGGCTGGAACAGAAGGGTACGCCTTGGGATATCTATAAAGAGCCGAAGACACCGTTCGTGGCCACCTTCATCGGGGAATCGACGCTGATCGGGAGTGCTTCTGAGCTGAAGGGCTTCGAGGGGGCAGGCGGCGGCAAGCCGACCAAGGCGCTGATCCGTCCTGAGTACATTGAGGTAGGCCACCTGCATGAATTCAAAATGGCTTCGGCCACGGAGCAGGGTACGGTCAAGCATCTGCATTTCCGCGGAAGTGAATGGCTCGTGGAGGTTGAGGTAAAGGGACATAAGCTGGTCACCTACCGCTCTCTGGAGAAAGAAACGCTCACTCCGGGCCAGGAGATATCCGTGCTGGTACACCGCGCTTACCTGTTCAATGAGGAACGGAGCTGGATTCAGGAGAATGGGCTGAAGAAAGATCCGATGCCTGTATTTATCTAAAAAATAAATGATGTGGGATGTGTCGCCGGTATGAGGCTTATCAGAAGGAGCAGACAACTGCACGGATGGCTGACGGTCTTACTGCTGGCGGTGTTCACCCTGACCGCATCCGGCTGCAGGAATGAGCAGCCGGATGCAGGAGAGGCAGGTGCACCGCCGCAGGGAGATCTAACGCTTGTGGTGGGGGCCTACAGTGTGGTGAAGGATGCCATGGGCGAGATTCTTCCCAGGTTCGCTGAGAAATGGAAGGCGGATACCGGTCAAACTATCGTATTTCAGCAGTCCTATGAGGCTTCCGGAACCCAGGCGCGGGCGATTGCCGGCGGCTTCGAGGCGGATGTCACGCTGCTTGCCATGGAAGGCGATGTCGGGAAGCTGGTCAAGGCCGGTCTGGTGGAGAAAGACTGGAAGCAGCGCGGCGGTGAGGCTGGCATGGTGACACGGTCGGTTGTGGCCCTGGGAACACGGGAGGGCAATCCGAAGGGGATTCATGATTTTGCCGATCTGGCGAAGCCGGGGGTGAAGGTGCTCTACCCTAATCCGAAGACCTCCGGCGGTGCCCAGTGGGACATTAACGCGATCTACGGAGCCGGCCTGAAGCGTTCGGAGGAGCAGGAGGGGGCGAAGGACCCTGCGGCTGCCAAGGCCTTCCTGGAGAGCATACACAGGAACGTCGAATCTCTGGATAAAAGCGGGCGGGCCTCCATGGCTGCCTTCGAGTATGGGGTGGGCGATGTGATCGTCACTTATGAGAATGAGCTGCTGGCGCGGATTGCCGAGGGTGTGAAGTATGAGGTGGTCATCCCGAAGAATACGATCCAGATCGAGAATCCTGCGGCAGTGGTAGATAAATACGCGGATAAGCATGGTACGCGTGCGGCCGCAGATGCGCTCGTAGATTATCTGACGACACCGCAGGCGCAGGAGATATTCGCCAAATTCGGCTTCCGTCCCGTGAACCAGCAGGTCTATGCGGCACATGAGGGCCAGTATCCGGTTCCTGCCGGGCTGTTCGACATCAGCTATCTTGGCGGCTGGGAGGAAGTCCGCACCACGTTATACTCCAAGCGGGGGATATGGTATCAGGTGCTGGCCGGGATCTAGGCTGTTAAAGGCAGGTTCTGAGTGTTAGGTGCGTATGAGGAGGAGAGCTGTTCTCTGGCCGGCTTTGAGGCTGAAGGACGGCTCTTTGCCGTTCTTGCAGACTGGTGTGCAAAGGACCGGCTGCTGTTCTATAATGAACTGACAGATATTCGAGAACAAAGACGATGAGGTGGGCAGGCATATGGATACATTAGTGTTCCTTGGAACAGCGGATGCCATGGGCGTACCCCGGGTCTACTGTGATTGTGAGACCTGCACGGAAGCAAGAACCACCGGGCGTAATAACCGCCTGCGTTCTTCTGTGCTTATAGATAACGGCAGCGGCTTCCTGGCGATTGATTGCGGACCGGACTGGCGGCGGCAGATGGAGCTGCTGGGGTACCGCAGCATGCAGCGCCTGCTGGTGACGCATGCGCATTTCGACCATATCGGCGGGCTGCCGGAATGGGCGGACAGCTGCCGCTGGATGGGCTTCCGGGGCGAGCTGTATGCTCCGGCAGAGGTCATCCCTGTCATTCAGCGGCAATACCCGTGGCTCACCGGGCATATCGATATGATTCCCTGTGATGACGGCATCACATTGGACGGCTGGCAGATTTCGGCGTGGCGGGTCAACCATGGCAAGAATGGTTATTCCTACGCCTACAGGCTGGAGAAGGAGGAGTATGTCTGGGTGTACTGCCCGGACTCGATCTCCCTGAACGCGGAGGAAACCCGGCGCATGCACGGAGCGGACCTGCTGGTGCTGGGAACCAGCTTTTATTACGAGGCAGCTGAATTGTCTACCCGCTCTGTGTATGATATGACCGAAGCCGCCGATCTGCTGGAGACGGTCCAGCCGCGCCGTGCGGTCTACACACATATGTCCCATGACATCAATCTGGAGAAGGATTATATTCTGCCGGAGAAGGTGACGCTTGCTGTGACGGGGATGAGGGTTCCTTTGTGCCGGGAGCGGACTTAAGTATCGAGTTGAAGCAACAGGTTCTCGGATAACACAAAAAGGAGCTTTCCAGAAAGTTAGTTTATACTGACTGTTTGGAAGGCTCCTTCTTGTTGTTTAGGAAACTATGATTTTCTTTTGTTGGGATGGCCCCAAGCCCCACACAGCCAGTAAAAGTTATAGAGAATCCTGCATGAATTGCAACAATCTCTATACAAGCTGCCGGTGAGAGAAGGCATCAGCTTCCTTCACCCGCTAGGGTGATTTTGTTTTTTGTACGGTCACTCATCGGATTCGATTAATGCAGCGAGTGGCCTGTAAAATAATCACCCTGTGCAATTTCGGCCAGCAGACCGCGCTCTTGCGGGTTCCAGCCGTAACGCTGGCGGGTCAACGCTGAAGACACAGGATTATCCGTTGCCGCAAAAGGACCCAGCCAGCCGAAATAGGAGCCAGCTTCTTCCTCCTTAATCTGCTTGGACGGTACGTTCGCCTGCCGGGCGATCGCCTCTGCAATCTGCCTGAAGGGCACGCCTTCCTCCCCTACCGCGTGCAGCCGCGAGCCGGCGGGAGCCTGCTCGGCCGCCAGCTTGAACAGGCGCGCCGCATCCAGCCGGTGTACAGCGGGCCAAAGGTTGTCCCCTTGCCCGATATAAGCCGCCACGCCTTTGGATCTTGCGCTGCGGATCAGGCTGGGCAGCAGGCCGCCCCGGTCGCCCGTGCCGTAGACAATCGGCGGCAGGCGCACCAGTGATGCCCGGACGCCTGACCCGGCCAGCGCGAGCAGCGTATTCTCCGAAGCGACGCGTCCTCCGCCGATGGACGAGGCATCTCCCCGGTCATCCTCGGCCGCCAGCCTGCCGGGAGTGAGCGTCATGGTCGGCATCGCGATGACAAGCGCGCCGGACCGCCCGGACAGCACGGCTCCAAAGGCTTCGATGGCGCGCTGCTCCGTTTCGACTGCTGCCGTGATGAAGCGGGCCGGCGTACGGGCCGGACTTCCGCCCAGCATAATCTTCAGTTTCATCTTCAGGCTGGCATGGGAGAACTTATGATAAAAGGCCGTATGGATGACCGCGTCCGCTTCGGCCGCTTCCCGGCGCAGCAGGTCTGTGTTCTCGACAGAGCCGCGGACTGCTCTCGTTCCTGAGGCCTCCAGCCTCCCGGCCGCTTCCTTGGAGCGTACCAGCCCGGCCACTTCATGTCCGCCCTCCAGCAGCTCCCGGACCACTGCTGATCCGATAAAGCCGGTTGCTCCCGTTACAAAAATACGAATCCCGGTATCCTCCTTATAGAATCAAGCCTCTAAACCCCTGTACAAAGCAGCTTGTTCCAACGATGATTTCCGCTTCGCCGCTTGGCTTATCCGGATAAGATCAGTATAGACTGCCCGATACCCTTTCATTTGACTGTTCCGCTTGATTTCTTGCCCGATTCAACGGAAAAGCCCCCCGTTGACAAGATCGGGGGGCTTGCTGGATATCATTCAGGAGATGAGGCCCTGCTTCCACTTGGCGATATCCCGGCTTGGAGGATTGCCAAAAAAGCGGCTGTAATCCCGGCTGAACTGGGAATCGCTGATATATCCGACCAGTTGGCACGCCGTGGTGATATCCCGTCCGCCGGACAGCATCAGCCGCCGCGCTTCCTGCAGCCGTAGCGCTTTCTGGTACTGGAGCGGGCTCATGGAGGTTACCGACTTGAAATATTCGCGGAAGGAGGACTCGCTGAGATGGACCATGTCTGCCAGCTCGGCGATTTTCAGCGATTCGGCGAAGTGGCTCCGCAGCCAGTCGATCGCTTTGGCGACGCGCTGGACATCCGAGCCGGCCAGTACAGTCTCGGCGACATAGACGCCGATGGGACTGCGCAGCAGCCGGATGAAAATCTCATCCGCCGCAAGCGAGGCCAGCAGGCCGTTGTCGCCGGATTCGTCCAGGCACGCGACCAGCCGCGCCACCGCGCCGATCAAGGCCGGTTCACCTTCCAGCACATAGCTTGCACTGCGCTTACCGATCTTCGGCAGGCCGTTCGGGAAGACCTGAGGGATAAGCGCAGCGATTCTGTGCGGATCGAGATAGACGCCCACGCCGAGGAACGGTTCCGAAGCGCTTGCCTGAATCGTCTGCATGCGGATGGGCACCGCTACGGGAGCAACCAGAATGCGCGATCCGCTGTATTCGGAAGTGGCATCGCCGATCTTGATCATTTTGGTGCCCTGGGCGGCAATTCCCACCGTCGGCCACTGCATCGTGTGGAGGTAATCGGAGGGTTCCGTTTGCGAGTAACGGTTGAAATACAGTCCTTGGATCGGTGTTTCAGCTGTTCCATCGCGGGTAACATGAGCCCCGATCAAGCTGGCTAACCGGGAGGTTTCCAGCCGTGTCTGCTCTTCTGCAGATCTTCCAAAATGTGTTTTATCCATAACACTGCATACATCCTCTGTGGGTTCAATTTGGTGCAAGTATACAACAACCTGTCCTAACCTTCTACTACATTGAAAAAAGTGCATTTTTCAGTCCCAAGACCGACCCGGGAATCCGCCCCCCGCCGCTGGGTCCCTTGCCAGAGGTCTAGTAAACTATAGGCATTGGAGCCGCAGAGAGTGAGTCCGTGGCGGTGATGCCTTCCAGTTTTATGTATATGATGCGTATTTTTCTTTATTTTCAAAAAGGGAAGGAGGTACTATACTATAACGATGTTCCATAATCCAATTAATCGATCATCGTGGAGGTTTATGAATATGAGTAATGATTTTATCCCGATTATGCTGGATATTCCAGAGAGCTTTGAGACAGAGCGGCTGCTTGTCCGTGCTTTGCGGCCTGGAGACGGTAAGGAAATGAATGAAGCTATCCGGGAGAGTCTGGATGAACTGAAGCCGTGGATGCCCTTTGCCCAGAGTATGCCGGCTGTGGAGGAAACTGAGCAATACGTCCGTGAATCGCAGGTAGCCTATCTGAAGCGTACCACCCTGAACATGGAGATTTTCCGCAAGGAGGACGGCAGATTCGTGGGCAACATAGGTCTGCATCATGTGGATTGGGATTGCCGCCGATTCGAAATCGGCTATTGGATTAGAAGCTCTTGCTCAGGCAATGGATATATGACGGAAGCGGTGAACGGGATTACGAATTTTGCAATCCAAGTGCTTGAAGCTAACCGGATTGAAATCCGGTGCAGCGCGCTTAACGAGAGAAGTGCCGCTGTCGCGGAGCGTGCGGGATTCAAACTGGATGGTGTCCTCCGCCAAAGCACCCGTGAAACGGACGGGAAACTTCATGACAGCAAGGTATATGCCAAGGTGCGGGGTGCTGAATTCTAAAGAGGAGCTGAGGTTGTGAAGAAGAAAGGTGCTTTTGCCAGATTAAGTACATACATGCTAAGGCATAAGCTGATTTATGCCGTGTTGCTGTTGGTGACGTTATTCAGTATTGTGCTCGATCTTACGATGGCGTGGTTCCTGGCCCGGATTACGGATGCGGCAGTCCGTCTGGATGTGGAGGCGTTCAAGGGACTGACCTGGTTCGGGATTCTTTTCTTACTGGTCACGGGATTGAATACCTTCGTCAGTGCGTATCTCAAGACCAATATATCAGCCAAAGTCAGAAATGAGCTGCGCCAGGATATGATGGGACATACGCTGGCCTTGCCGCAGTCCTATTTCGACCGCAATCATTCCGGTGATTTGTTGTCCCGGTTCACGAATGACAATCAGTCGGTGGGGGAAGCCTGCGGGCAGGTGATGCTGGATCTGCTGCGCAACCCGCTGCTGGCGGTAGCCTCCTTCGGCTATCTGCTCTATATTAACTGGCTGCTGGCGCTGATCTGCCTGTCCATCGGGCCGCTGCTGTTCCTGACCGGTAAAATCTTCGGCAATGCGATGAGGATCAACAGTGTGCGGGTGCAGGAAAGTATGAGCCGGACTACGGCTTTTCTGAACGATATTCTGGGCAGCAGTATGGTGTTCAAGGCATTCTCCATGGAGCGCAGGCTGCAGAAGCAATATGTAGGCTACAGTGAGGATATTGCCTCAGGGGAGAAAAAGAAAGCGAGAATCGAAGGGGCAACCGGAGCGATCTCCTCCTTGCTGGGGAATCTGACCTTCCTGCTGGCTCTGGTGATTGCCGGGTGGTTCGTAGCGAATGGAAGACTTGAGGTCGGGGCAATGATTGCCTTCATTCAGTTGATGAACTATCTGGTGGGGCCCTTCTCGTCCCTGCCGGGCCTGGTCGCTTCCATGCAGCAGTCGCTGGGTGCGGCGGAGCGGATCTTCGAGGTGATGGATGCGCCTGCTGAGGTTGAGGTGCTGCCTGAGGTCCGGGCGGATCTGCCGGGATTCGGGGAGCTTCGGCTCGCAGAGGTGTCATTCAGCTATCCGGGCAGTGAGAAGCAGAGCCTTAACAAGGTCAGTCTGGAGCTGGCACGCGGCCAGCAAATGGCCGTAGTAGGTCCGAGCGGCGGCGGTAAATCCACTCTGTTCAAGCTGCTGCTTGGTTTCTATCAGACGGATGCGGGTGAGGTTGCGATCAACGGCCGTCCGATCAGCGGAATACCGCTTGCAGAGCTGCGTAGCTACTTCGCCTATGTGCCTCAGGAGTCGGGACTGTATTCGGGGAGCATCCGGGACAATATCGAGAGCGGCAAGCCCGGTGCGTCAGACGAGGAGATTATCGAGGCGCTCCGGCAGGCAAACGCATATGAGTTCGTGACGGAGCTGCCGGAAGGCATACACACGGATATTGGCGAGCATGGCTCCCGGTTGTCCGGCGGTCAGAGACAGCGGCTGTCCATTGCCAGAGCGATGCTCAAAAATGCGCCGATTCTGCTGCTGGATGAAGCTACGGCTGCCCTCGACAATGAGTCGGAGCGAATGGTCCAGCAGGCCATCCGTAAGCTGATGAAGGATAAGACAACGCTTGTGATCGCCCACCGGCTCTCAACAATCCAGAATGCCGATGTCATCCTGGTGATGGAGAACGGGGAGATCGTGGAGCGGGGCGGACATGAGGAGCTGCTTGCGGCAGAGGGGCGGTATTCGGATCTGTATCATTCACAGCTTGAGCAAGAGGCGTCGGAGGAATTGTTAGCCCCTATCGCCTAGGTTTTTAGAGAGTGTCCATTGCCTGGATCACCTGTCCCAGCGCCTTCAATCTTCTTTCTAGGAGCGTCCGCTGCGGGCTCCCGGCCTTAGACTTAGCATAACTGGATTCTACGGATGGGGTTAACCCGAGAAGAACATGGCGGGCTTCTGCCAGCTCGGCAGGGGGATAAGAGAGCGGCTTCTGACTCCAGACGTTCTCCAACACAGCTAACCCGATCTGCATGGCGTTCAGGCGTTTCTGGACCAGAGTAGTATTAGTGCCGCTGTTCGTCATCTGGGTTAAGGCGCTCTCAAGCTTACGGATTGTCGATTGCATCGAGGCTATGGATTGCAGTTGTTCCTCATTTGATATCTCTTCCATGAAGGATCTTCCTTTCTACTTAGTATAAAAGGGTGGCACCCCGCAGTTCGTACCATGAACTGCGGGGTGCCGCTCTTTTTGGCGTTGTACTCTGCTGTTATTACAGCAGCTTATGCTTCTTGGCCTGCGTTAAGAATGAACTTATCAATGGCGTATTTCACGCCGTCCTCATTGTTGCTAAGTGTAACGAAATCAGCGATTTCCTTCAGCGCAGGAATGGCATTTGCCATTGCTACACCGAGACCCGCAGCTTCAAGCATCTCATGATCATTCCAGGAATCGCCGACAGCCATTGTCTCGGACAGCTCGCAGCCAAAGTGTGCGGCCAGGAATTCCAGGGCCAGACCCTTGGTGCCTTCATGATGCATGATCTCCAGGAAATGCGGCTTGGACTTCGTGATATGAACCGAATCGCCGAGCAGGCAGCGCAGGATCGGAGACAGCTCATCGAGGAAGTCGGGATCGTCGATAATGAGCATTTTTGGAGTTTTTTGCGGAACCAGCTTGGCTTCCCAGTCCGGCTCGATATAGTACTGCGTTCCGTTCAGAGTCGAATAGTCAATCAGCTTCTGGTTCTCTTCGCGGGCATACAGCTTGTCGTCAATATAAGTCTGCAGGTGCAGGTCATGCTCTACACAATACTGGAAAAGCTTGCGCACCGCGTCCTGCGGCACATAACGCTCATACAGGACCTCTTCATCGAGCAGGTTCTTTACCAGCGCCCCCTGATAAGTGATGATTGGAACATTCAGTCCGGTCTGGCGGGCAATCGCCTGGGCGGAAGCATAAGCGCGTCCGGTAGCGAGGGTGACTACAACGCCTGCGGCTACAGCCTGCTCCAGCGCGGTCTGAGTGGCCGGGGTCACTTCCTTGTCGTCGTTAATCAGGGTATCGTCAATATCAATGGCAATCAATTTGTACATTTGGGTTCTCTCCTAAGCGTGGTTTATAGTCCGGCTATCCGCTGAAGCTTCTATAGGAAGGGTAACGGAAGAACGGCTCTCTGTCTGTAGTAATGGAACTTATTAACGTTAATCTGGTAAAAGGGTCCGCAGATTCCGGCTCAGCCCTCCGCCTGCGTTCCTGACGGCGCGGGGCTGAGCTCCGCCAGCAGCATGGCGGCCAGAATGCAGCCGCAGCCGAGCAGCGCAGATATGCCCAGCGTCTCTCCGCCGAAGAGCAGGCCGGTGACGGCCGCGAACACCGGCTCCATGGCATAGATGATCGCCACCCGGGACGGGGTGGTGTATTTCTGGCAGGCCGTCTGAATCCAGAAGGCGAAGGCACTGGTTGGTCCGATGGAGATCAGCATCGCAGAGAGCACCTCCGGCTGGCGGAGCAGCTCTCCGCTGTGCAGCAGCGGGCCGCTTCCATCCACGAGCAGGGAGGTAACAATGCTGAGCAGGCCTACGAAGCCGAGCTGAAGCGCCGCCAGCGGCAGTGCCGGATAACGCGGTGCGTATCTGCCGGTATACGCGATCTGCAGCGCAAAAGCCACGGCGCAGAGCAGAATCAGGCCATCGCCCTTATTCAGGGAGAAGGCAGAGCCGGTAAAGGTCAGCAGATACAAGCCCCCTGCTGCAAGCCCGGCGCTGAGCCAGGTATATCTGGAGATGGCCGTCTTCAGCAGCGCCAGAGACAGGAACGGCACCAGTACCACCGACAGACCGGTAATAAATCCCGTGTTAGAAGTGGTGGTGTACAGCAGCCCCACGGTCTGGAAGCCATAGCCGAGGAACAGGAAGAGGCCCAGAAGCAGGGCATGCATCACCATGCGCAAGCTCAGCTTACGCCATTCCTGGCGGTAGAAGACAGCGGTAATCAAGGCCAGCAGCACGGCGGCACCTGTAAACCGGATGCTGTTAAAAGCAAGCGGCGGCAGCACCCGCACGGCGGACTGCACGATCAGAAACGTGCATCCCCACATCATCGCCACCAGGAGGAGACTTAGATCGGCGATTCGGGAGCGATTCACAGGGTGTCATCCTTTCAGGGCCAGTTGAGTTGTCCAAATTGTATCCTAAAACAGAGGGCAGGACAAGCCGAAACTGTACGGCTTCCTTGGCCCCGCGGGCCTGAGGAGCCTGGAAACTACATATAAGCTGGACAAAAAAGGAAAGCCTTGGTATACTTCGGTAACCGCACACCTGTTCTTATTTCGGGACATCCAGAAGCATTTATACTTTCATCTAAGGAGCGGATTCACCATGATGGGCAAATCCCATTTAGTTATCAGCACCGGGGTTACCCTGTCCGCCATGAGCTTGCTAGGGCATGCCATTACCCTTCCGGCTGTTGCCGTCGCCGTGGTCAGCTCACTGCTGCCCGATATCGACGAGCCAAATTCCATGCTGGTACGCAAGGCCGTGCCGGAGTTTTTGCTGCGTATTCTGCAGGTGTCGCTGATCGGAGCGGGCATTTATCTTTATTTTGCCGGGATAGCGGAGCCGCCCTGGAATATCGCACTGGCGTTGCTGGTTGGCAGCGTATCCTTCCTGCCCAGCCGCAGGTTGCGGCATCTGGTGATGCTGCTGATTGCGCTGGCCTTGTTTGCTTTTGCCGATGCTTATGATCCATGGAACTATATCGCCGCCTGTGTGCTGGTCGTAGCTTCCGTAGTTCCACACCGGGGAATCACGCATACGCTGTATGCCGTGGCCGGATGGGGCGCGTTGCTGTATTTCGTCTCCCTTGACATGAATGACGGCAGCAGTCTGTGGATTGCCGGGAGCCTGTCCTACGGACTGCATCTCCTCGCCGACTCCCTGACCCAGCGCGGGATTACCCCGCTGCCTCCGATTCCCTTCAAGCTGCGGCTGAAGCTGATGAGCACCGGCACGAAGAAGGGCAACACGGTGGAAAAAGTATGCATGATGCTTACGCTGGCGCTCGTTGTGTATGTGTTCGTGCTTGTATAGCAGCGATCCGGCAAGCATATGAAGGCAAAGAACCCCACTAGCTCTGCGCAGGACGCGGCAGGTTAGCGGGGTTCTTTTAAATGCAGCTGCTATTCCTCGAGAAACACAAGTCCGATGAAGTCCTCCGGCTCAATGCGGCCGAAGTAATGCTTCAGATCGAGATCAGCCAGCGCCTGGCGGACCGCTGCCTCCTCATAACGCTTGCCGCGCAGCGCGTTCTCCACATCTGCCACATCGCCGACGCCGAAGAAGTCGCCGTAGATTTTGATCTCCCGAATGACCGAATCCTCAATATCCATGCGGATATCCACGAGTCCGGCCGGGAATTTGCGGGTGTGTTTCACGTTGCTCTTAGGCGAGAGACCGTAGTTCCAGTCCCAGTTCTGGTAATGCTCCTTGGAGATTTCATTGATCCGCACCCAGTCGTCCGTTGTCAGCTTGTACTGCGGCACATCAGTGGGCTCCATGCCGAAGATCGAGCGCAGCAGCCCCTCGCGGAATTGTTCAATCGTCATATCAGGATTGCCTAGCAGGTTCTTGATATTGGCGACCCGGCTGCGGACGGACTTGGTGCTCTTCGACTTGAATTTCTCGGGGTTCACGTTCAGGGAAGCCTGGACATCATCCAGATTCAGATCGAACATTAGGGTGCCGTGGCTGAACATGCGTCCACGCGAGGAGAATTGGGCGTTGCCGGAGATTTTCTGCTCCCCGACCTGGAGGTCGTTGCGTCCGCTCAGCTCGGCGTTCACACCCATGGATTGCAGGTAGTCGATGACCGGCTGGGTGAATTTCAGGAAGTTATGGAAGGACTGGCCGTCATCCTTGGTAATGAAGCTGAAGTTGAGGTTGCCGAGATCATGATACACCGCGCCGCCGCCGGACAACCGCCGCACGACCTGGATGTTATGCTCCTTCACATACTCCTGGTTGATCTCCTCGATCGTATTCTGATGCTTGCCGATAATAATCGACGGGCTGTTGATATAGAAGAGCAGGTAGCTCTCGTCCATCGGCAGGTTTTTGAGCGCAAACTCCTCAATGGCCAGATTGATCGATGCGTCTGTAATTCCGGTATTATCGATAAAAAGCATTCGTGATTCCTCCGTTAACCATAGTAAACTGCTGTACTTATTCTAAACTAAAAGAGAGATTTCATCAAAAGGGAACGGGAATGGCGGGTGGAGGCAGGGAAGTGGGTGATATAGCATTGACGGATTTCCGGCAATTGGCCAATAATTGGGAGAATGGTGTTGGAGCTGTTGGTTAATGGACAGGGAGGAGATATAGGATGGGAAATAAGGACACGGAGGATATCCATTTGCTTGAAAAATATGGGCACGGTGGTGATCTGCTGACCGCAGCTGAATTATACGGGGATAGCAACGGCGGGTTTCTGGATTTCAGCGCGAATATTAACCCGCTGGGGCCGCCGCCGGGTGTGATGGCGCTGCTGCAGGATGCTGTAGCTTCCATTACAGCGTACCCCGATCCGGGCCACCGGAGGCTGAAGGCGCTGCTGGCGGAGGAGCTGGGTCTCGGCACGGAGTGGATTACCGTGGCGAACGGGGCGGCAGAGTCGATGGCGCTGCTGCTGCTGGCGGTGGCTCCGCGCCGTGTGGGCATCGTGGAGCCGTGCTTTTCCGAGTACCGCCAGCTCGCCGAGCAGTTCGGCGCGGAGGTCTTGTCCGTTCAGGGGAGCAGCGGGATGGATTACCGGGCTGCCGTGGACGGCATATCCGGCCTGCTGGAGCAGGTCGATCTGCTGTTCCTCGGCCAGCCGAATAATCCGAACGGCGTCCAGTATCCGCTGGACGGGCTGCGGCAGCTCGCGCAGCAGGCGGAGGCCTGCGGGACGGTGCTGGCAGTGGATGAAGCGTTCATCGACTTCATCCCGGAGGCGGACCGGCAATCTCTGCTGCCGGAGCTGGGGGCTTATCGTCATACGGTGCTGGTGCGCTCGATGACGAAGTTTTTTGCCATTCCGGGGCTGCGGCTGGGCTTCACTGCCGCACATCCGGCGCTTGCTGCGGCCATGAGCGGCAAGCAGGTGACCTGGAGCGTGAACGGCCTGGCGCTGCTGGCCGGGGAAGCCTGCCTGCGCTGCGGCGACGGCTACGGGCAGGAGACGCGCGCGCTGATCGCAGCCGAGCGGCAGCGGCTGCGGGAGGGCTTGCTTGAGCTCGGCTGCGGCGTGCCGCCGGGCGAAGCGAACTTCCTGCTGCTGCGGCTGCCCGCCCCGTGGAGCGCGCAGGAGATGCAGCAGCGGCTGGGCGCGGGAGGCATCCTCGTCCGCAGCTGCGCGATGTATCCCGGCCTTGAAGCCGGGCATATCCGCATCGCGGTCAAAGGCCGCGCGGACAATGACCGTCTGCTTCAGCAGATGGGGGAGTTGATCCGGGCGGGGATGTGAGACATCCGCATTCAGGAGATTTTGAGAGTCATTAATGAAAGGAGTCGATGATACGTGGATGAGAACGAGGTTAGTTTGCCCTTTAATCTTGAATTTGGAGTGAAGACGTACCGCAGCAAGGTGTGGCCCGGGCTGGCGCTGGAATGGCGGGAGGGCCATCTGCTGCTGGAATTTCCGGCTGAAGCGGATAGTATATCGAGTGCGGTGTATGGCGGAGGCGCGGGGCGTCTGAAGCGTGCGGTGAATCAATACGTCAGCAGGGACTACGAATGCAGCAATCCGGTGCAGGATCTGGAAAACAAGCTTCAGGAGTGGGGCTACCCGCTGGAAGGCTGCGCCGGACTGATGACGGCAGTTCCGCTGGAGCACGCCGCTGTTGCCGAGGAGGATACCGGATCAGCAGGCATATTCTGCTGCGTAACAGCGGCTGCGGGCAACGCGGCCCGGGCCGGGTCGGAGCGCAGTGTGCTGGCGGCCTACCGTCCGGGTACGATCAACATCATGATTGGGATAGACGGATGGTTGTCCCAATCGGCTATGGTCAACGCTGTGATGACGGCTACGGAAGCAAAGGCTGCGGCACTGGCAGACCTAGGAATCAAGGATTCCGAGAATGGGCTCAGCGCAACCGGAACCACTACGGATGCCATTGTGATTGCGGTGAGCGGAAGCCGCCGCTATGCTGCGGAGCATGTGTATGCCGGGACGGCGACTGACCTCGGCGGAGCCATCGGCAGACTGGTGTACAGCACGGTGACGGAGAGTCTGCGCTCGGTTATGGCAGCGAAATCTGTGAGCAGAGCACACGCGGAGGAATCGCAGGATACACAAGGGGGAGACGCGGAAGCGTCACAGGTATCACGATCTGCACTGCCCCGTGTCTCTCAGAGCGGCGGCCGGGAATGACGAACACGGACTGCTATACAGAGCGGCGGGGTGAGCCAAGGTGAAGCTTGCTATCATCCTGCTCTCTGCTTATATTGTGGACCGGGTAGTCGGCGATCCGCGCAAGCTTCCCCATCCCGTTATTTATATGGGGAAGGCGATTAGTGCCATTGAGCGGGGAATTCGCCGCTTCGCCGCAACGCCCAGTGCTCTGAAGCGGGCGGGGATTCTTCTTCCTCTGCTGGTAGCAGGCGGGGCATGGGCGCTGACAGCGCTGGTTGTCATGCTGCTCTATAGGCTATCGCCCTGGCTGGCCGGAGCAGCCGAAGTATGGCTGATCTCCACCACCATTGCCTCCAAAGGACTGAAGGATGCGGGCATGGCAGTTTACGCCGAGCTGCGCTCGGGGGATTTGCCCGCCGCCCGCCGGGCGCTCGGAATGATCGTTGGCCGCGATACAGGCCATCTGGATAGCCCGGAGATTGTGCGCGGTACAGTGGAGACGGTTGCGGAGAATATCGTCGATGCGATCCTCTCGCCGCTGTTCTTCGCCCTGCTGGGCGGAGCTCCATTGGCCATGGCTTACCGTGCGGTGAACACGCTGGATTCCATGGTCGGCTACAAGAACGATAAATACCGCGATCTCGGTTGGGCATCGGCCCGCTTGGATGATATCGCCAACTACATACCGGCGCGGATGACCGCGCTGCTCTTAACCTTATGTGCTGCGCATCTGCGGTTGGACTGGCGCAGATGCTGGCACACGGTTTGCCGGGATGCCCGCCTGCATCCCAGCCCAAACAGCGGCTACCCGGAATCGGCAGTTGCCGGGGCTCTCGGCATCCGGCTCGGCGGTGAGAATGTATACCATGGCGTAACATCCTTTCGGGCTTACATGGGTGAGCCGCTGCGGACGATGGAGCCCGAGGATATTATTGTGACCTCGCGGATGATGATGTGGTCATCCGCAATATTTGTCTGCATCTGTGCAGCCGTTGCCTTGCTGTGGCATGGGATCGGGGGCTAAAGCGGAATGAGGAAAGTTCGAGCAGGGGGTGCGGGATATTCTTCTCCGGCAGTCCAGAAAGCTCAGGAAGCTCAGAAAGGTCAGAAAGCTAAGAACATCCAGGAAACTTGGGGAGATCAGGTAGCTCCAAAGGTGCAGGGCACGCAGTCATCACTCATCCAATCTGCGCAGCCGGAGCTGGAAGTGGTTTTAGTCCGACATGGCTATACCCAGTGGAATAAGGAACACCGTTATCTGGGCAGCACCGATTTGCCGCTTGTGCCGGGTGAGGCAGAGCGGCTTGAGAAGCTACAGACACAGCCGTTGCTTGGCGGGGGGTTCCGCAGTGTCTATTGCAGTGATCTGCGCAGATGCCGGGAGACTTTGGCGGCCTTGGTTCCGCACCTGATTCCGCAGGCAGTCTATGATTCCCGGCTACGGGAGATGAACTTCGGGGCGTGGGAAGGCTGTATGTATGATCATCTTAAGGATGATCCGCTGTACCGGAGCTGGATTGACAACCCCGGATCGGCAACGCCCCCGCAAGGGGAGGCGTGGACGCAATTCGCCGCCCGGGTTGATCATTTCTGGACACAGCTTCAGCGGGAAGCAGAGGCTCCCGCAGTACCCCGTATATTACTGGTAACCCATGGCGGAGTAATCCGGCAACTGCTGGCGCAGATCATCGAAGGCGTGACGTTCTATACCGCAGCAGCACCCGCTCCAGGTGAGGTTACGGTCCTGCGCCTGCGGAGGGATGGAGGATGCTGGCACATGGCAGAGGGGAATGCTAACGGGTGAATGTGGCGCAACCGCTAACGCTGATGATTCCGCTAACGAATAGGCTGTCACTGACGCAAATGCTGGTGATTCTGCGCAACCGCTAAAGGTGATGATTCCGTCAACGGATACGCTGTCGCTAACGCAAATGCTGATTAGTACACGCAACGGCTAACGGGTGATTGCACTATGTACATCAGATTGGTCTAAAAAACGTGCCAAAATTCATTCTGCTGTATTTCCGAGACAATTTCATAATTCAAAACCCTTGCTATACCTGGCTTTTTTGAGCACAGAAAAAGGAGTACCTCCCCACATTCTCGAAGTGATAGGCGACGAAACCAACACCCGAGAAGAAAAGAGGTAATCCCTATCTATTCTATTCGACAAGAAGAACTGTTTTCCTTTGAGGAATTGCTCCAGATGGGTCCAGAAGATAAATACAGCCAAATCTTTGAACACTTACATTTAGCTCCAGTTCTGTCCGCACTGGGGAAAAAGAACCATCGCGGACGGCCTGAGCAATTAAACGTACCTGCCATGATCTACTCGCTGCTGATTGCCAAAATGGAGAACATTGAGTTTATTTCTGCCTTGGTCCGGCGACTGAATCATAGCCACGAATTTCGAGTCCAGTGCCGGTTTACGGGCTCGGACAACATTCCAAGCCAGGCTTCCTATTCCCGTTTGATTCATGCGCTGGAGCAAACGGGAATGCTGGAACAACTTCAGGATCGCCTAGTCACATCTGCCCTAGAAGAAGGTTTTGTGAGCGGCACCCATCTTGCTGTGGATTCCTCCATGGTCGAGGCGTGGGATTGCCAATTTAGCGAATCGGCTTCCAAGCGTCGTGCGGCTCGTCGGGAGCAAAAGAAAGGCGAAGCTCCGGTGGCCGAGCAACTTCAGCTCGAACCTCCCGAGCCTGAGCCGAAGGCGGTGAACGAGCCGCTGAAGAAACCCAAGTACAGCAAGCCAGGTCGTCCATCCCAGGCCGAAAAGGAACGTCGGCGCGAGGAAATGGAAGCCTATGAACAAAGTCTCGGACCGTTCCAGAAAACCATTGAAGCGATGTTGCCTTACACGTACAATGAACTGCTGACCGCGTTGCCCCGGCATGCTGCGCGTTGTGACAAGAAAAATACGAAGGGGCGAATGACCAGCTATTACGGGTTCAAGGCGAATCTGCTGGTCGACACGGACAGCCAGTATATCCTCAGTGGCCTCTTTAGTTCGGCCAATCCGAATGACCAGCGGATGGCGGTCGTCCTTCTCAAAGGCCTGCTCCTGAAGTTTCCGGGGCTAAAGGTCAAGCATATCTTGGGCGACAAAGGCTACGACTGCGCGGCGATCTACCAGTTGATTCATTCGCTCGGCGCCTATCCTGCGATTTCCCTGATTCACCACAAAGACCCGCCTGCAGGAATGAATCTGGAGTACACGCCGGTGTGCGCTCAAGGACATGCGTACCGTTACGACAGTTTTGATGCCAAGTATGAGACCCTGAAGTACACCCGGCCTAGCGAATGCAAAGGCTGTGCGCTCTCCGGTACCGATTGCCAAAAAGTGTTTAAAATTCGCATACAAACGGATTTGCGTTTACACACCTATCCCGCAAGAGGTAGCGAAAGTTTTACCACGCTGTACAACAAGCGTACGGCGGTGGAGCGTGTGTTTGCCTATCTCAAAGAGTATTTCGGCATGAAACGAACGCGTCACCGCGGTGTCCGGGCAAGTGTTGATTTCCAGCTCAGTACATTAGCGTACAATTTGAGTAAATTTGCGTTAGACAAGTTGAACCAGCAGGTGAAAAACTCCCAGCAAGTCGCCTGATTTTTTAAAAACATGACCTTAGACTTTGGCCCAGTCTTGCTTTTCAGTAAACTGAATTATGAAATTGTCTCTTTCCTGCAACAGATAATCAGCAACTGGCCCCATAACGGGCGAAATCCAAAATTCTAATGTACATAATGCAGCAGAACACGAAAAAGGGCCAATATACGCTAATCTGACTGTACAAAATACAATAGAACACCCTGTGAGCGCCCGAATGGTGTCTAGAGCCAACTCGTATAATCACATCATGTCCGTGTCCCGCCGCACCGTCGTTTAGGTCCCACACGGGTACTCGTAGCAGCACATCAGCATTCCGGTCCCATGCGGGAACTCACAGTATTATATCTGGCACGTCTGGTCCCGGGGGCGCTTGCAGCTTCACATCAGGCATCTTCGATCCAAGCAGGCGGGGTGACGCGTATAAGCAGCACATGTGCCACATTCCCGCCCCTCATCCCCCACAGAACCACGCCCGGAAGAAAATCCCGGGGCGGTGGTTCTTTTTTTACGGCAAAGTCTGTGCCATGATAGCTATGGAGGCGATCACAGGATGTTTAAGGATTTCAAGCTCATTGCCGGGCGTCCGGTATCGATCCAGGTGAAGGATTACATGAAGCACCTCATCATCAAAAGCGCTCTGCAGGGCGGCCAAAAGCTCCCCTCGACACGCGAACTCAGCAGCCTGCTGAAGGTCAGCCGGAACTCGGTGATCTCAGCTTATGAAGGGCTGGAGGATGACGGCTTCGCCTACACCGTACAAGGCCAGGGCAGCTACGTCGCACAAGGCGCGGCAGCTCAGAACGGTGCGGAAGCCGCCCCATGGATGCTGGACTGGACAGAGCGGATCAGCAGCCAGGCGCTGCTCGCGGAGGAGCTGGACATTATGAAGCGGGGGATACGCGCGGAGAAGGGCACGATTTCTTTTACCAGCATCGCCCCGGATGAGCGTCTCTTCGATCTGGATCATGTCCGCAGAGCGTTCCTGGAGCGTATGTCTGTAGAGGGCAACGTTCTGCTGAATTATGGATATGCCAAAGGCTACAAGCCATTAATAGACTACCTCAAGCAATATATGGAGCATAAAGGCGTAGATCTGCGAGGCAAAGATATGCTGATTACGAACGGGTTCACGGAGGGCTTCGACCTGGTGCTGTCGGCTCTCGGCAAGCGGTATGGCGCAGTGGTCTGCGAGAATCCGACGCATCATACGGCGATCAAGAATCTGAAGCTGCACGGCTTCGGAATTCACGGGGTCACGATGGAGCGGGACGGCATCCACCTCGGGGAGCTGAAGCAGGCGCTGGAGGCGCGGCCATATGACTGTGCTTATCTGGTCCCCTCCTACCATAATCCCACTGGTATCGTCATGTCCCCCGAGAAAAGACAAGGGCTAATGAAACTTATGCAGGACTACAATGTGCCGGTGATTGAGGACGGGTTCAATGAGGAACTGCGCTATTCCGGCGCCCATGTGGCTCCGTTAATTGCGGCGGCGGGCGGCGGGAACGGTGTGGTGTATCTCGGCAGCTTTTCCAAAGTCCTGTTCCCCGGACTGCGGGTGGGCTGGGTGCTGGCGGATCAGGAACTGATCTATTATCTGGAGAGTGTGAAGCGGGCGCGGACCATTCATACCTCGACGCTTGACCAGTCCATTCTGTATCAATATCTGCTGGGCGGCAACCTGGAGAAATATCTCAAAAAAGCCCGGCTGGAGTATAAACGCAAATACGAGCTGACCCTGGCCTGCTGTAAGGAGCATATACCATATGCCTCCTTGTCGGGTGATGGGGGGCTGCATCTGTTCGTAACGTTCGCAGAAGGCTTCAACACAAGGGAATTGCTGGCGGCTTGTCACGCGCGGGGGGTTATTTTTACGGCGGGAGATATTTTTTTCACAGACGGTGCAGGGCAGAACACGCTGCGGCTGGGCTTCTCCAGGGTGGCGGATGAGGATATCGTGAGGGGGATTGCAATCATCGGGAAGACAGCACGGCAAATCATGGGAGAATGAGGTGCGGATATGCTAAGAGTAGGTGTGATTATGGGCGGGGTATCGTCCGAATATGAGGTGTCGCTGAAGACCGGCAGGGAGATGCTGAAGGCGCTTGATCCGGCAAAATACACAGGAATCCCGGTACACATTACCTCGCGTAAAGAGTTGTTGGAAGGGGCAGCGGGACTGGACTTCGCTCTGCTCGCCCTGCATGGGGCCTACGGGGAAGATGGTACGGTGCAGGGAGCCCTGGAGACGCTCGGAATTCCGTATTCCGGGAGCGGGGTGCTCGCAAGCAGCTTATGTATGGATAAAGGGCTGGCCAAGACGATCATCCGCAGCCGCGGAGTCGCTACCCCTGACTGGGTGAGCTGGGACCATATCGAGGAATATGACCTGGAGGCCGTGGCACGGCTAAGGTATCCGGTGATGGTGAAGCCGAATTCCGGCGGGTCCAGCATCGGCATGAGCAAGGTAAGAGGGCAGGAGGAGCTGCGGGCGGCGGTGGAAAAAGCTTTTGCCAGTGCGGATGGAGGCGCGGTGCTGATTGAACACTACATCCCCGGACAGGAGATTACCTGCTCCATCCTAGGGGGAGAAATGCTGCCGGTCATCGGGATTCAGTCGCTGGGCGCAGACTGGTTCGATTATACCGCCAAATACGAGCAGGGCGGAGCGGAGGAGCGGATTATACGGCTGCCGGATGCGTTGCAGGAACAGGTGCGGAAGGCGGCGTTAACCTGCTACCGGGCGCTCAAATGTGCGGTGTATGCCAGGGTGGATATGCTGCTGAAGGATGGCATCCCTTATGTGCTGGAGGTGAATACACTGCCCGGAATGACCGCAACCAGCCTGCTGCCCCAGAGTGCAGAGGCATTCGGGATGGACTTCAGCAGCCTGCTGGATGAGATTATTACCGGATCGCTGCGGGAGCGCGGGGAGCTGCAAGGTGAACGTGGAGAGGGAGAGCGGACGGATGTGGATGCAGGACTTAAACCGCAGGGGCAAGTGAAGCAAGCGCAGCAAGCCGATCATGATTATGTCAATCATACCCATTATGCCCCTCAAGCGCCTCAAGCCCAGCCTGTAGAATATGGAGGTGTCAGGCTATGAGCACGATGAGAAGGGACAATATCGCTCTGCTTATAGATAAAGTCAACAGCCCTATGCACAGTCATATAATTAATCCGCGGTTACAAGAGATTCCGCCTTCGGGCATCCGGGCTTTTTTTGATCTGGCTGCGGGTAACAACGATATTATTTCACTTGGAGTAGGTGAGCCGGACTTCGCTACACCCGAGCAGGTAAGAGCAGCCTGCATCCGTGCGCTGGATCGAGGGGAGACCGGGTACACCTCTAACAGCGGACTGCCGGAGCTGCGGGAGGAAATTGCGGGCTATATGCAGACCGGCTTCGGTCTGGCTTACGATCCAGCGGATGAAATCTTGGTCACGGTGGGCAGCAGTGAAGCAGTGGATCTTGCGCTGCGGGCCTTCATGGCTCCCGGGGATGAGATTCTGATTCCTTCTCCGGGATATGTTGCTTACGCGCCTATCGCCTACCTGAACGGCGGGACGCTGGCACCGGTGGAGACAACGGCGGAGGAAGGGTTCAAGCTCACTGCCGAAGCTCTGCGTAAGGCGGTAACGCCGCGTACGAAGCTGCTGATGGTGAATTTTCCGAGCAATCCTACGGGAGCGGTTATGACTTACGAGGACTGGCTGCCGGTGGCTGAAGTGGTGAAGGAGCATGGCTTGATCGTCATTTCCGATGAGATCTATGCCGAGCTGACCTACGACAGCAAGCATGTAAGCATCGCTTCCCTGCCCGGGATGCAGGAGCGGACGGTGGTGATCAGCGGGTTCTCGAAGGCTTTTGCGATGACGGGCTGGCGGGTGGGCTATGCCTGCGGGAACCGTGAGCTGCTCTCGGCCATGCTCAAGATTCATCAATACACCGCCATGTGCGCCCCTCTGCCGGGCCAGATTGCTGCGGTCGAGGCGCTGCGCAGTGCGCTCCCGGATATGGAGCGGATGAAGGCGTGCTTCAAAGAACGCCGCTCGCTGATCGTAGAGGGCCTGCGGGCCGCCGGATTGTCCTGCCATATGCCGCAGGGGGCCTTCTATGCTTTCGCTTCGATCAGCCGCACCGGGCTCGGGTCAGAAGAGTTCGCCATGCGCCTGCTGCAGGAGGCAGGGGTTGCCGTGGTGCCGGGTCATGTGTTCGGAGATGGAGGGGAAGGCTACATCCGCTGCTCCTACGCCGCTTCTACGGCGAAGCTGACCGAAGCGCTGGAGCGGCTGGAAGGCTTCATGAGAGTTAAAAATCTAATTGTAAGTTGATTTCATATCCCCTATAATCCTAACAGGAAGAAATAGGGAGATTGAAACAGCATTCCGGCCCGCCGCCGGATCAGGAGCCCCCTTCTTCGTAGCAGGGGGCTTTTGGGTTGCCTGCAATACTTGCGGATTTAAACTTCAATGATTGTTAAACAACTTCAACGTAACCTGATCAGCAGACACAGATGTATTCTTGCAGCGGGAGTCCGCTTTCGCACTATTTATATCTAATAGGAGGCATTATTAATGATCTCAGCCATTCAAGACGTAACCGGACGGATTGCTCCGCCTGACGAAAAAGCTACACTGCGCGCGGTGCTCCGCCTGAACAGTCTGACCAAGCCGCCCGGAAGCCTCGGGCGGCTGGAGGCGCTGGCTGTCCGGTTGGCCGGAATCTCCAAAGTAGAGCAGCCCTGCTACAGCAAACGAACGGTAGTGGTTATGGCCGCAGACCATGGGGTCTGCTCTGAAGGCGTCAGTGCTTTTCCGCAGGAGGTGACCATGCAGATGGCCTATAACTTTCTCAGCGGCGGGGCGGCTGTGAATGTGCTGGCCCGTCAAGGCGGTGCTGAGGTACAATTCGTGGACATCGGGATCAACGGCGATATCGACCACCCGCAGCTGATTAACCGCAAGGTCCGCCGGGGCACAGACAATATGGCAGCAGGTCCGGCAATGAGCCGGGAGGATGCGCTGCGCGCGATTCTGGCGGGAGTTCATGTGGCGCAGGAGGCGGTGAAGAACGGCACGGAGATTTTTATTACCGGGGAGATGGGCATCGGGAATACGACAGCCAGTGCGGCGGTCTTGTGCGCACTTGAAGGCATTCCGGCAGAGACGGCGGCAGGACGGGGGACAGGCATTAACGATGAGCGGCTCCAGCACAAAATCTCGGTAATCGAACGTGCCCTACAGGTAAATAACCCCGACCCCGCTGATCCGGTTGATGTGCTCGCTAAGGTAGGGGGGCTTGAGATTGCGGGGCTGGCCGGGCTGATTCTCGGAGCGGCGGCCCTGCGGATTCCGGTCATTCTGGACGGCTTCATCTCCGGGGCGGCAGCCCTGATCGCCCGGGCACTGGCGCCGGAATCCACAGCGTACATGATCGCTTCCCATGTCTCTGGTGAGCAG
Organism: Paenibacillus sp. FSL R7-0204; assembly: GCF_038002225.1. NCBI lineage: Bacteria > Bacillati > Bacillota > Bacilli > Caryophanales > Paenibacillaceae > Paenibacillus > Paenibacillus sp. FSL R7-0204. Next base: position 6,325,606 of record NZ_JBBOCA010000001.1, on the reverse strand, counting down.
GGGCATAAGCTGATGCTGGACCGCCTCGGTCTGGAAGCGCTGATTGATATGGGCCTGCGGCTGGGCGAAGGCACCGGGGGGGCGCTGTGTCTGCATTTCATCGAAGCGGTCTGCCGGATTATGCGTGAGATGGCGACCTTCGAGAGTGCAGGCGTCTCCGGCTCGGAGAGCGTATGAGCATTCTGGTCACGGGCGGGGCACGCAGCGGTAAAAGCGGCTTCGCCGAGCGTCTGACCCGCAAGCTGGCTGACTCGCAGCAGGCGGTCTATGTGGCAACCGGACAGGCTTTTGATGCGGAGATGGAGGCGCGGATTGCCTTGCACCGGCAACAGCGGCAGGCGGACGGATTCAAGTGGGAGACGTTGGAGGAGCCGCTTAAGCTCGCAGCGCTGCTGGAGCAGCTCTCCGGCAGCGGCCAGACTGTGCTGGTGGACTGCCTGACGCTCTGGCTGTCGAATCAGCTACTGGCTGTGGAGGAGATGAGCGACAGGCAGGAATTAGTAGAGGCTGCAATTGCCGAACTGGAGCAGGCCGTCTCCGGCTTCGAGGGCACGCTGATTCTGGTTACAAATGAAGTGGGTGGCGGCATTGTGCCGGAATATGCGCTGGGGCGGCTGTACCGTGATCTGGCCGGAAGAATGAACGCCAGGCTGGCTTCCCGGTGCGGGCAGGTCTTTCTCGTGACTGCCGGAATCCCGGTTGAGCTGAGAAGCCGGGAGTATCTCCTGTGAGTGAGCGGGGAAATGCTGCGGCTGCGTTTCAGTTCCTGACGCGGTTTCCGGTCCGCACCAAGGAAGACTTCTCGCCGGAGCTGCTGCGTGCGAGCGTGGTCTATTACCCGCTCGTCGGTGCGACCATCGGCCTTAGCACCGCACTGGGCGCCGCCGCAGCAGGCTGGCTGCTGCCGGCCTGGCCTGCCGCTGTCGTCACCCTCATCCTGTGGGTGGGACTGACCGGCGGGCTGCACCTGGACGGCTGGATGGACAGCGCCGATGCGCTGCTCAGCTACCGCTCCAGGGAGCGGATGCTGGAGATCATGAAGGACAGCCGTGTCGGCGCTATGGGCGTGCTGGCCTGCGTGCTGCTCCTGCTGCTGAAGGCCTCGCTGCTGGCGGCATGGCTCGAAGGCGGCAGCTTCAGTCTGCTGCCGCTGCTCCTGCTGCCGCCGGTCTGGGGCCGCTGGTACATGGTGCGGGCGATGGCCCGCTATCCCCTGGCCCGCGGCAATGAAGGGCTGGCCGCCACCTTCGGCGGGCTGCCTGCCCGGCAGGAGCGGCGCGCGGGTCTTAGCGCCGCGCTGCTGACACTGGCCGCAGCCGCTGCGCCTCTGGCGCTGGGCGCGGGCAGCGGGGCCTGGCCGCTGCTGGCAGCTGCGGCCATCCTGGCACCTCTGGCTGCGGCGGCCTGCGGCAGACTCGCTGCGCGGCGCATCAACAGCCGGCTCGGAGGGCTCACCGGCGACGTCTACGGCGCGCTGGGCGAGCTGCTGGAGACGGTGGTCCTGCTTGTGCTGGTACTGGCCCAGCACAATCTGCCTTAGCGGGCCGCTCGGCAACTGCCCGCATCCGGGTTCGTCTGAATTGTGCGCAGTACCTACGCAGCATTTATGCGCCGTTTCGCGCCGCGCCCGTAGCGAACAATCAGTGATAGATGTATTCTTGCACCCCTAACAGGGGCACGGCGGACTTTCAGCAAGCGATAATTTAATCGATGCTCACAAGTGTAAATCTGATGATTACTAATGCATAATCAGATTTACACCAGCGGGTGGGCATGATGAACCCTAAACGACTTAATGTGAAATCCTTGGGACAAATGTATGCGAAAACCGAACACAATGCTCCCACAGCCAGTAACATTTTTAGAGAAATCCTGCAAGAAGTGCAACAATGCTCTCCATACAAGCCGCCGGTGAAAGAGAAAACCTTCAGAATTAGCCGGAGTTAGGTAGAGCACGGATTGGAAAGGGAGAAGACTTCAGAGTGTGTGCGGAAAACCGGACACAATGGGCAGGCGCAGGGGGATGTGGACTGGATGCTCCATATCCCCCTAAAGAAGTTGGAGTCCTCCCCCGCAAAAATGTAGTCTGAATAGAGGAGGAAGATGAACATGGAAGATACAGCCGTATACACAGGCGCAGACCGGGCAGCGGAAGCCGGTCTGCGGCGGTCCGGTGCTGTGCTGATGATCCAGGGGACGGCCTCCGATGTCGGCAAAAGCCTGGTCACCGCCGCCATCGGGCGGATTATGACCCGGGACGGCTACCGGACTGCCCCGTTCAAGTCGCAGAATATGGCGCTGAATTCCTATGTCACAGCGGACGGTAAAGAAATCGGCCGTGCCCAAGGGATGCAGGCGGAAGCCTTCGGCATTACGGCTACCAGTGATATGAATCCGATTCTGCTGAAGCCCTCCGGGGAGATGAGTGCGCAGATTGTCGTGCACGGGGTGCCGCATGCCGCACTCAGCGCGAGGGAATACCGCGAGAAGTTCCTTCCCGAAGCTAAGGACACCGTAATGGATGCGCTCGGACGGCTGCGGGAGGCCTATGATATTGTGCTGATGGAAGGTGCGGGCAGTCCGGCGGAGATCAATCTTAAGAGCCGGGATATCGTCAATATGAATCTGGCCGGTTGGGCAGATGCGCCTGTGCTGCTGGTCGCCGACATTGACCGGGGCGGGGTCTTCGCCTTCCTCGTCGGCACCTTGGAGCTGTTGGAGCCGCATGAACGCGCCCGGGTCAAGGGCTTCATCATCAATAAATTCCGCGGGGATGTCTCCCTGTTACAGCCCGGACTGGACTGGCTGGAGGAGCGCACAGGCATCCCGGTACTCGGGGTGCTGCCGTTCCTGCCGCAGCTGCGGATTGAGGCGGAGGATTCCGTAGTACTGGGAGGAACGTCCGGCCGCCAGCGGGAGGAGTCCGCGAAGGAGCTTGATATCGCAGTCATCCGTTATCCGCGGATCTCCAACTTCACCGACTTCGATCCGCTGGAGGAGGAGCCGGATGCTACCGTACGTTATGTGCAGTCGGCAGATGAGCTTGGAACACCGGATGTCATTATCCTGCCGGGCACGAAAAACACCGCTGCTGACCTGCAATATCTGCGCGAGCAGGGTTTTCCGGCTGCAATCGGGCGTGCACTGGAGCGGGGAACGCAGCAGCTTGCCGGGATCTGCGGCGGGTATCAGATGCTGGGCTTGAAGCTGCTTGATCCCCATGCCGTAGAGAGTGCGGAGCCGGGAGAGAGCGAGGGGCTGGGCTATCTGCCGCTCTCGACAGCTTTTCTCCAGCACAAGACTACGGTGCGGGTGAGCGGCGGGCTGGCTGCGGATCACCCCCTGTGCTTAAGCGACGCAGCCACCGGCGTAACACCGGAAGCATTGCCTGTTGCCGGGTATGAGATACATATGGGAACAACTACGAACCACGATCCGACTTCGGTTCTTAGTCTGTTTACACTGGCCGGACCGGAAGGGCAGGCAGTACCGGAGGGTTGGGGGACCCAGGACGGCAGAGTCTGGGGCAGCTATCTGCACGGGCTGTTTCATAACGATGCTCTGCGCCGGAGCTGGCTGAACGGACTGCGCATTTCCAAGGGACTGGCACCACTGACCGCCACTTTCTCGGCTGCTGCACTCCGTGAGCAGGAATTCGACCGGCTGGCAGATGCCGTAGAGTCCCATTTGAATATGGCTGCAGTATATGCAATTATGGGTCTGCCGGGAGGGGTAGAATAGCAATGCTGTTTGCCGTGCTGCTGTTTGTTGTAGCTGGTCTCGCTGAGATCGGCGGCGGATATCTCGTCTGGCTCTGGCTGCGGGAATCACGCCCGTTATGGTATGGATTGGCAGGCTCAGTTATCCTGATCGCCTATGGTATAATCCCGACCCTGCAGAAATTTCCTTCGTTTGGCCGGGTGTACGCCGCTTATGGCGGAGTATTCATCATCCTGGCTGTACTGTGGGGCTGGCTGGTGGACCGCAAGACGCCGGATCTCTACGACTGGATCGGAGCCGGCATCTGCGTCATCGGGGTATCCGTCATTTTATGGGCGCCAAGACACTGATCAAGCCCTTTCCATAACAAAAGCAGTTCCATAAGGCCGAATACTCGTGGCTTCCGGAACTGCTTTTTCTATTAGCTAGTAGCTTGTATATAGTTAATTGGTTTGGATGGGTGGCGTCAGGTTCAGCATTCCGGCATCCGGATTAGTTGGATTTTCGTCACTTGTTCGTGCAGCAGAGACAGCTAACCAAGCAGTAGTTGGAAAATAGGCACTTAAAAAGCTGGAATTACCGAAAAGAGAGAATTCACCCGAAAACAAGTAACATTTATCCAATTAAAATCCTTAAACGGCCTAAACTGGCCGAATTAGGATACATTTATCCAACTAAATCCTGTGTCACACTTCCACAATTAGCGACCTGCGCTCCTGATGTAGCCTTTCCAGCGGTCGCAGGTTCCCAGCAGTTCCAGCTTTCCCAGCGGTCGCAGGTTCCCAGCAGTTCCAGCCTTTCCAGCGGTCGCAGGTTCCCAGCAGTTCCAGCCTTTCCAGCGGTCGCAGGCTCCCAGTACTCCCGCATTCCCTCGGCAGCCTTCAGCATTCCCGCGCTCGCTATATCTCCACGTGGCTCCTGCTCCCGGCAGCCTTAAATCTTAAACTGCTGAGCGGCCTTTTGCAGCTTCACGGCCTGCTGGTAGAGGTGCTCGACGGTCAGGGCGTGGCCTTCCAGCTCCTCGTGCTGGCGTGCCGAGTTGCCGGCAAGTGCGTCTGCGTTCTGCTGCGACTTGGCGGTAATCTGCGCCGTTTCTTCTACAGAGGCACTGACTTCCTCGGTGCCCGCCGAGATCTGCTGAGTGGCGGCAGAGACGGACTGGATGCTGTGATTGATGCTCTGAATGAGGATCAGCAGGTGGTTGAAAGCATTGCCGGCTTCGACCACCTTGTTCATCCCGGAAGCCACTTCCGCATTGACATGGTTCATTTCGGATACGGACTGGTTCATATCCGCCTGCAGACTCATCAGGAATTCACGGATCTGCTCATTGGATTCCTTAGACTGCTCGGAGAGCTTGCGCACTTCCCCGGCCACCACAGCGAATCCGCGGCCATGCTCCCCGGCACGTGCGGCCTCAATGGAGGCATTAAGCGACAGCATCTGAATCTGCTTGGTAATCTCGGTAATTCCCTGCACGACCTCACCGATCATCAGCGAGCGTTCGTTCATCAGGCGGAACTGCTCCAGCGATTGTTCGGAGGCCTGCTCTACCTGGCGCATCTGCTCCACTGCACTCTGGGCAATATCATTGCCGCTCTGGGCCTCGGTGGAAGCCTCGCTGATCTGCTCGGTGACCTCACCGGCGGCGGAGGCAATATGCTGGATGCCCATATTGATCTCATCCATCGCACGGGAGTTATCCATCGCGCTGCTGGCAATCATGGTACTGCCCTTGCCGATCTCCTCCACAGAGGCCGCTGAATGTTCAGCCATCTCATTAAGGATCTGGACACGCGTCTTCAGATCATTGGAATCGGCCACAACTGTCCCTGAGGTATCCAGCACATGTCCGATCATCTCCTTCAGGCGCTCACTCATGATGCGGAAGCTCTCAGAGAGCTGTCCGACTTCATCGGTACCCTTAAGGGTGAGCGCTTCGGTGAAGTCGCCGCTTGCCAGCTTGTTGCTGTAGGCAGCAAGCTTTGTGATCGGGCGGGTAATTTTGCGGCTCATGAAGCCTGCGGCAGTGACGCCTACCACCAGCGCCAGCAGAGTAATTCCTGCGCTTGTCCACAGGATGCTGCTCATCTTGTCTTGGACGAAATCCATATCGGCGCTTGCGGCCACAATCATTGTCGTTCCGGGAACGCCTACATAGGCACTTTTATGTATACCGTGGCTATCACTATAAATTTCACTAAGTCCAGTTTTTCCTTTGGAGGCTTGCTCCATGGCAGGCGATACTTCTATCGCTTCATCCGGTTTGAGCTTGGCACCATGATCTGCGGTCAGGACGGTGGCCTGGCCATCCTTCAGATTGATGAGGAAGATAGTATCCACATCCAGCTTTTTACGCTTATCCTCCAGATAGAATTCGACATTGGTCCTGGCCTGCTCATTCTTGTTCAGGGTCTGCTGCGCACTGGTTGCATTCAGGTTCTTATAGGCATCCTGGGCGGCGGCACTCAGAGACTTGTCGATCTGCGGAATGACATAGCTGTTAATGGTGCCGATAGATATAATGTAGAAGCTGATACTCAACGTAAGAGAAGTGAGTAGCAGAACGACGAACAGCAACAGCGTAAACTTGCGGCTAATTGATTTTTTGAAGCCAAACATGGCATTCGCTCCTTTTTACGTGAAATGCATCTTAATCTCCATATTCTATAGAATTAACCTCCGGTTGAATAGTGAAAATTTGCTATATGCTGCATTATTTTCAGAAAAAGCTGAATATTTAACGACTCTATCACCAATTCGCCAAAAAGAAGCAACGAAATGCTGCTTTCCTGAAAATTTAAAATTTCATAGCATGTTAGCTTTGTATGTGATAGAGTAGTTATGTTTTGTTTCTTAACTACTGTGATCCGCGGTTCGTAACCATCCCGCGTAACCAAAACTAGGAGGAATACCAGGCATTATGTTTAACTTGTTGTGGGGCGTTTGTTTTGTTGTCGTTAATTTTGTGTTTTTTCTGCTGTGCTACCGCTTATTCGGTAAAAAAGGACTCTACGCCTGGGTCGGTATGGCGACCGTAGTCGCTAATATCCAGGTCGCCAAGACCATTGCGATGCCGTTCGATATCGTAATGACGCTGGGCAATACGATGTATGTCACACTCTATATGACCAGTGACCTGCTCAATGAGCGGTACGGCCGGGCTGAAGCCCGGAGTGCTGTGTGGTTCGGCTTCTTCACGCTGCTCATGACTACTGTTATTATGCAGATGGTGCTGGTGTTCAAGCCGCAGGAGACGGACATTGCCCAATCCGCGCTGCAGACGATATTCGGCCTGATGCCGAGACTTGCGCTGGGCAGTCTGACCGCTTATTTTATCAGCCAGTTCCTGGATGTACGGCTCTACGCCTGGATACGAAAGTATTACGGCAGCTCTAAGCAGCTATGGATCCGCTCGAACGGCAGCACGATGATCAGCTCCTTTGTCGATACGCTGATCTTCTGTACGATTGCTTTTGCCGGAACCTACGACATGAAGGTGTGGACCGAGATTCTGCTGACCACCTACCTGTCCAAGTTCATCCTCACGGCCGCCGGCACACCGGTGCTGTATCTGGGCCGTTCCTTCAAATTTGCCGAAGAAGAGCAGAAGCCTGTTATCCGGGACTAAGCTTCCCGACAAGTGGAAACGGCATTGCTGTCCTTTTTAAGGACGGTACCGTTTCGGCGAGAAATAGAAGGAAAATTTGTAGAGGAAACCTATAAATTCTTATATTTTTATAAAGCCCCAGCCCCCGAAGATCCGGGAGACTGGGGCTTTTGTGTGCGGTGATGTATAGCGGACTCGCGCGCTAACTTGAAGCTTCCTGAACGCTCAGCAAAAATTACAGATTAAGCACAGTCCATTCTTTGGGGAAGCTGGTCAGCGTCTGCGGACCTTCGGCGGTGACAAGCACATCATCCTCAATGCGCACACCGCCGAGACCCGGCACATAAATTCCCGGCTCTATGGTGAAGACGTTGCCGTTCTGGATAATATCCGTATTCAGCCCGTGCAGCGAAGGATATTCATGGGTGTCCATGCCCAGCCCGTGTCCGACACGGTGCATGAAGTACTCCCCGTAACCTGCGGCGTCAATCACATCACGTGCCGCCTTGTCGACAGAACCGAAGGTTGCTCCGGCCACGGATGCGGCAATGCCCGCTTCATTGGCGGCAAGCACAGTACTATATATATCACGCAGTCTGCTGTCCGTTTCTCCCACCGCGAAGGTGCGGGTGATATCGGATGCGTAGCCTCCTGCATACACACCCAGGTCGAACATTAGCAGGTCGCCCGGCTGAATAAGGCGTTCGCCCGGTACGCCGTGCGGAAGGGCCGTGTTCGGACCGGACAGCACCATCGTGTCGAAGGAGGGGCCGGAGGCGCCGACTTTTTTCATCAGATACTCCAGCTCCGCTACCAGTTCAATCTCGCTGACTCCGGCTTTGACATGCGCCAGACCCAGACGGAGAACCTCCTCCACCAGCTCGGCGGCATGCTTCATGATACGCACTTCCTCCGGAGTCTTGACCGCGCGCATCGCCCGGAGCAGATGGCCGATATCCTGGTAGGAACCGGCGGCGACCGCTTCTGCGAGGAGTTCATACCGGCTGACGGAGAAGTGTTCCTTCTCGATGCCGATGCTGCCCGGACTAACACTGCCGAAGCGTGACTTCAGCAGAGCGTACGGGTTGTCCGTGTCGCTGTGTGTCAGAATCGTCTTCACCGAGGAGGCGGCATGCGCGGCTTCGGCGTCCAGCGCCGGAACGATCAGCACCGGTTCTTCACCCCGGATTAGCAGCAGGCCCAGAAAACGTTCATGCGGGTTGCTGGCAAAGCCCGTCAGATAGTACACATGCTTGGGATCGGTTACGAGCAGGGCATCCAGGCTTGCGGCTGTCATGTCCTGCTCCAGTTGTTGCAGAGCTGCATTCATTTCAATAGTTCCCCTTTCATCTACACGCTTGAACAGCAATGTTCCTATTATAATTCATAATCCTGAAGCCTGCACATCCCGGACGAAGACTATGTTAACTCTCTGAAATGATGTAACATGAGCTTAGCGCATATACTCGGATATGGAGTAAGGTTAGGCCGGTGCTTGAGCTATGCCGGCCGGCGAGGAAGGGGAGGATGTCTATGCAAGGCAAAACCGTGCTGATCACCGGTGCGAACTCCGGGATGGGGCTGGCTACAACCGTAGAAATGGCCCGCAGGGGAGCAACTGTCATTATGGCCTGCCGCAGCCTTAAGCGGGGAGAAGAGGCACTTGCCGAAGCGGTGCGGCAGAGCGGCTCCAGCCAGATCCGGCTGATGCTGTGCGATCTCGCTTCCTTCGATAGCATTCGGGCTTTTGCCGGGGAGTTCACTGCCGAATATCCGGTACTGGATGTTCTGATCAATAACGCAGGGGTGGTCGCGCTGAAGCGTGAGCTGACAGCAGATGGCTACGAGTTGGATCTGGGCGTGAATCATCTGGGGCATTTTCTGCTGACCCGCCTGCTGCTGGATAACCTCAAGGCTGCTGCTCAGGGCCGGATTGTGGTTGTGGCTTCGGGAGCCTATAAGCTTGGGAAGCTGTATCTGGAGGACCATACGTTATCCCGCGGCTTCAATCCGGCGAAGGCGTACGCCCGCTCCAAGCTGGCGAATATTCTGTTCACCCGTGAGCTGGCTGCACGTCTGAAGGATACCCGGGTTACTGTGAATTGTCTGCATCCGGGGGCGGTGGGGACGAGTATCGGGGTGAACCGGGAGACCGGCTTCGGGCGCGGAGTGCTGAAGCTGCTGTCCCGCTTCTTCCTGACGCCTGAGCAGGGGGCAGATACGGCCATCCTGCTGGCGACTGCGCCGGAGCTGGACGGGGTAAGCGGGCAATATTATTACCGCCGCAAGATCAAGGAACTGACGCCACGGGCGGAGGATACAGAAGCGGCCGTACAATTATGGAAGTGGAGTCTGGAGCAGACAGGGCTTGAGTAATGCTGCTTCTGTAGCGTTGTTTCAGCAGTGCTGCAACTATAGAGCTGCTGCGTAATAAGACCGGCTTGGAGTATAATTACTCTACGGATGCTCATACCACAATTAGGAGGACATACAGCATGGATTGGCAGGCTTACAGTATAGAGGATGCAGTAATAGAGGATTTGGAAGCAATTGTGGAGATCTATAATTCGACGGTTGCCGGAAGAGTGGTAACTGCGGATCTTGAACCGGTTAGCGTGGAGGAACGGGTGGGATGGTTCCATGAGCATAGCAGCCATCACAGGCCGCTGTGGGTACTGAGACAGGGCGGCGAAATCGCGGCCTGGTTCAGCTTCCAGTCATTCTACGGACGTCCGGCTTATAATGGAACAGCAGAGATTAGTGTCTATGTAAATGAGAAATTCCGCGGCAGCGGTGCGGGAAGTATTCTGCTCGCCAAGGCAGTGGAGGAATGTCCGCGCCTTGGGCTGCAGAATCTGGTCGGGTTCGTATTCGGCCATAATGAGCCCAGCCTCGCCCTGCTGCGGAAGTTCGAATTCAAGGAGTGGGGACTTCTGCCGGGAGTCGCGGTGCTTGACGGCATCCCCCGCGATCTGGTCATCATTGGCCGCAAGCTGTAAATATATAAAAAGACAGTCCTTTATTGAGGTTGCGGAGGAGGGCTGAAGGCGGAACGGCATTCCTCTTCCGTAATCCAGGATTCCGACCAGACCTGAAGATCGCGGATGACGGATTCCAGCGCCCGGCCTTTGCCTGTAAGCGAGTACTGGATGCGGACGGGGGTCTCAGGGAACACCTCGCGCAGTACGATGCCTTCCTGCTCCAGCTCCTTCAGCCGTTCGGACAGCAGCCTGCCGCTGACAGGCAGCGAGGACTCAATTTCCCCGAAGCGCTGGGGGCCCAAGAGCAGCTGATAGATGATTAAGCCCGTCCAGCGTCTGCCGATAATATCCATGCTTTTTTGTAATCTTGGACATAACTCTGTGGATTTCATTAGGCTCACCTCTTACTGTACATTATAAACGAATTTCCCTGTACCTAAAACAAATTTGAAGGATTATAGCCGCATGAAAGGATGATTCCCATGGCAAAAAAGAAGAAGAATACACCGGCCCCGCGCCCTGCGCAGGCGGATGCCCCGGCAACCCTGAAGGATATGCTGAGCGGTGAGGTTCTGGAGAAGCTAAAGGCGCAGTCCGATGCGCTCAAGGCAGAAGAACGTGACAAGAAAGAGGCTGTTCTAAAGGCAGCTGAGGATAAGCGGAAGGCGGAGCAGAAGCGGCTGGAAAACGATTTCGGCCACCTGCTGGAGAACAGCAATCAGGACTGGTCCAAATTTAAGTAAAATAATTCTTTCCCAGAATCAGGGTTGACAATCTGCTGCAAGGCCATATATTATTGGGTTTATCATTTAGAGAAGGGAGGCTGACGGGTCATGATTGGAACAAATAAACGGAACAGACAGCAGGATCACCTGACAACCGCATATGTACGATCTGATCTCATCGCCTTCGTCCGGAAGACATAATGCGCAGGGTATTGCTGCTGATGTCTGAACTGAATACAGGTGTGCTTTGAACAGGTGCAAGCTTCAACGGGAAGCTGCACTTAGCGCGCCGGGAGCCGCATGATCAGAACTGGTCTGCGGCTCTTTTTTGTGTACCTGGAAACTCGAAATTTGCTGGACTCCTATGGAACCAAACCAGAAACCCAACCTGAGAGGAAATGAAAATAGATATGAATAGCATGAAGTACCAAGCGGAGGAGATATCCCGCTATAAACATGAGGTGGCCCTTCCGGGCGGCGACCTCAAAATCTACGCCAGTGAGCAATTATTCGGCACGCTGGATTACAAGGTCCTGGAGATGGCTAATAATAATCTGCAGATTCCCGGCATCGAGTATATGAGCTATACCCCGGATGTGCATGTCGGCGTCGGAACCTGCATTGGTACAACCGCCGTCTGGGATGCCGAATCAGGCTATGTGTCGCCATCCATTGTGGGCAGCGATATCGGCTGCGGGATGCGCGTGCATCTAACCAACCTGCATATGGATGATCTGCGTGAAGTGAAGCTGCGCCGCAAGCTGGTCCGCGCCATTGAGAAGTATCTGCCGATGGAAGCCCAGCAGCGCGGCCATTACAGTGATATCCGTCTGGAGAATATCGTACGCAAGGGACTGCACGGCCTGCCGAACAAATATATCCCGGACAGCTACACGCCGAAGAAATCAAGTGCTCTATCCCACGTGGAGATCAGCAAGCTCGGCTTCGATGAAGAGATTCTGAATGAGCTGCCTGACCTGGCCTGGCACCGGGGCCACCGCCAGCTCGGAACTCTTGGCGGCGGCAACCATTTCGTGGAGATTCAGGCGATTGAGATCGCAGAGGAGCAGCGGGAAGTAGCCGAAGCCTGGGGGCTGAAGGACGGGCAGATTGCCGTGATGATCCACTCCGGCTCACGGGCCTGGGGCGGCATGGTCAATCAGTTCTGCACCCCGGCGTTCGCCAAGGTCATGGGCCAGCTGGGGCTGGGCAGCGCTGATCCGCGCCTGATCTATGCGCCTTTGGCGCATCCGCAGGCACAGCGCTATGTTAATCTGATGTACTCGGCATTGAACTATGCGGTGGTGAACCGTCATCTGATCGCTTATGGAGTCCGTGAGGGCTTCCGGGACGTCTTCGGCACGAAGTGCGAGCTGCGTACCCTTTACGATCTGATGCACAATTACGCCTGGGAAGAGAAGACTTCCTCAGGCAGCAAGTTCGTCCACCGCAAAGGAGCCACCCGCGCTCTGCCTGCGGAACATGCGGATAATCCGCGCCCTTATGCGGAGACCGGACATCCGGCGCTGATTCCCGGCTCCATGGGTACGGCATCCTATATCATGGTCGGCCAGCCCGGCGGGGAAGAGAATTATTATTCCATCTGCCATGGTGCAGGACGTATCCGCTCCCGCTCGGCTACCAAGCGGCTGGTGAGTGTCCAGGAATTCTCCCGGTCGATGAAGGTGGGAACGGAAGATGAGATTGTTGTGAACCAGCATTCCCTGGAATCTATTATTGACGAATCTCCCCAAGCCTATAAGAATGTAGATGAGATCATAGAAAGCGTTACGGGCGCCGGCCTGGCTGCCGTGGTGGCCAAGTGCAAGCCGCTCGCAGCGATAAAGGGGACAAAATAAGGATGGAGCAGGAGAACAAGAAACCGGCTGTAATCTATGAATATGATGAAGAAAGAGCTGGAATTATCAAAGGCTACGATGTGTACGCCCGTCTGGTGGACGGCATCCTTGAAGCCCTCTACACCCGGTACGGTGTCCGTTATGAGCTGTATGCCAGCGATGATCCCAACAGCGAATACTGGAAGCTGCTGGAGAACGATGTGCAGAGCGGGAATGCCGGTGTGGAGCATGTGGCGCGGATTTTTGACCGTCTGGAGGACCGGACCTTCGTGTTCGATGATGAGAAGGAGCAGCCGGAGTATCATATCCATCTGTCGGTCCGAAATAATGTGCTCGCTTATCCGGCGATGGGCATTGCCCTGGCACGGGTTCCGGTGTTTCAGGAGAACGGGATTAACTTTCAGGATTATGTGTTTGCCGCATCGGACGCGCAATTGCAGTTCTTCCTTGGCAATGTGCGCAAGCGTCAGCGGGAGCAAAATATCAACAAGGTGACAGTGTTCACCGACCGGCGCAACGGGATTTCCCGGGAGGATGAGCCGATTACGCGTGCGGTTAGGCGTGAAGAGGTGATTTTGGATGCCGGTATCAAAAAAGAGATCTACCGCTCGCTCGACCAGTTCTTCGACAGCGACCGCAGCTTCTATGTAACCTATGATATCCCGTACAAGCGGGGGATTCTGCTCTACGGGCATCCGGGCAACGGTAAGACCACGCTGGTCAAATCCATTGCCGGAAGCGTGCCGGGACCGGTGCTCTATTGGCAGATTACAGAGTATACGAGCAGCGAATCAGTGAATGAGGTATTCGAGGCTGCGGCCCGGCTGGCGCCGATGGTGCTCGTGATTGAGGATATCGACTCCATGCCGCAGGAGGTGCGCTCCTTCTTCCTGAACACGCTGGACGGGGCCACCTCCAAGGAGGGAATCTTCCTGATCGGCACGACCAATTATCCGGATAAAATCGACCCGGGTCTCATGAACCGCGCCGGGCGCTTCGACCGGGCCTATGAGATCAAGATGCCAAGCGAGGCGCTGCGCCTTGAATATCTGCAGCTGCGCGGCTTCTCTGCCTTTGCAGGTGAGGAAGGCACAGCCACTGCTGCGCGTCTGACCGGGGATTTCTCCCTGACCCAGCTCGGCGAGCTGTATGTCAGTGCTGCACTGGAATGGCATGAGAACGGCACGGCAGATGTGGAGCTTCTTGTGCGCGGCATGCGCGGCGAGCTGGACAAGGGCCGCAAACGGGAATGGATGAAGGACGCTTCGTCCAGCATCGGCTTTTATTGAACAAGATACGTGGAGAGCAGGCTGCCAGCGCGAATGAGGCTGGGGAATGAATCGCCAGAGTTAGCATACAGGGGGCCGGGAGGCTCCCTTTGTGCTGGATTTGAGCTCTGCCGCCGTTACTGGCTGCTGGGCTTCGGTGTTTATAATTTAGAGGTTTCGGGGTTATCTGGGGAGTTATGCGGACACAGAGGACGTTATTTGGCGAAAAAGATGCCTTTTCTGCTCGTAACGGACTCAGTGGACTTCTGTCAAGAAAGTAGACTGTTACGCAACGGATTTTTTAGTGAATTGCTTAGCAAAGCGGGCGGGGGAAAGATACCCCAGTGAGCTGTGCATTCGCTTGCGATTGTAATAGAACTCAATGTATTGGAAAATAGCATCATATGCCTGTTCCGGGTTTTTGAAGCGCGGATTACAGTAGATGAGCTCTTTCTTTAAAATACTGTGCCAAGACTCAATGCAGGCGTTATCGTAACAGTTTCCTTTACGGCTCATGCTGGATTTCATGTGGTATGTCTTTAGTTGGTCGACATATTCTTTTGAGGTATATTGAGACCCTCGGTCAGAGTGGTGCAGTAGGCCCTCGCCGGGTCGCTTCGCCGTGTACGCCGCCTGCAGCGCGTCTAAGACCAGGCTCGTCTCCATATGGTTATACAGCCGCCACCCTACAATTTCTCGCGTGCATAGATCCATGACGCTAGCTAGGTATAAGCGACCTCCACGACAAGGGATATACGTGATGTCGGTGACCCATACGGTATTGGGCTTAAGCACCTTAAACTCTTGGTTCAGTGTGTTTGGTGCAATGGGATTATTATGCTTGGAATCGGTCGTCTGCACTCGGTATGGCTTAGATACAATAGAGCGGAGCTTCATTTCTCGCATGTACACACTCACTGTGCGTTCCGTGACCGTATAGCCTTCCTGATGCAGCAGGCGGGTGATCTTCGGACTTCCATACCGTTTTTGATGGTCGTCAAAATGGTACCGGATTCGCTCCATAACAGCAGCCTTGCGGAGGGCTTGCACACTGGCTTTGGCGTTCAGCCACTTGTAATATCCGCTCCTGGATACCTGTAGGGTACTGCACATCTTCTCCAAGCGAAATGCGGAGCGATGGTCCTTCATAAACTGGAATCTTAATTCCTTGGTTTGCTGAAGATGTGCACTGCTTTTTTTACGATTGCCAATTCTTCCTCTGTATCGGCAAGTCGACTGTCTTTCTCTTGGAGCTGACGGCGCATCTCTTGGAGCTCGGCTTCGAGTTCCCGTACCCGATCCATACTGGCTACCGGTTCATTCTTTAGCTCCCGGTATTTCCCCATCCACTGGTGCAGCGTACTTTTCGGAATGTCCAGCTCTTGCGCGATGTCCCCTATGCTCTTCGTCTGCTCTTGAATGAACTTTACCGTTTGCTTCTTATATTCTTCGTTGTACCGTTGTCGTTTTTCTCCCATAGGGATGCACCTCCGTTGCCCTTATTATCCCTCCGTCCGTTAACTGTCGTCTACTTTCAATTCTAATCCCACAGGAGTCCCTATATTGTATTGTGGAGCGTAAAAGGAGGCCGGAGAAGGGACTTAATGGCATCTGAGTCCGCCAGACATGCGAAATGCTGTGTTCCGGCCAAATAAGAGATCTCCAGTCCGCAACGGGAGTGGAAGGGGTCGCTCGCCCCCGCACATCGCCCCTCGGCCCATTGCAACCTAGCGGATTCTGCACCACTGCCCCCTCCGGGGAAGAAGGACTTTGCTTGCGGGCAAAATGGATGATTTCAGGAAATTTTGTGCTGGAATGTAACTTTTCGCATTCTCATACGTGGATGGAGTAAGGGGGGAGGAGATGGAGCCGAATTCGCTGGATGAACTATATGAACAATATGTTGCTGACATCTACCGTTATCTGCGCTCCCTCTGCCAGGACCATCATGCGGCTGAAGATTTGATGCAGGATACCTTTTACCGGGCGTATCTGTATCTGGAGGATTGCCGGGAGGAGCGGATTAAGCCGTGGCTGTTCCGGGTCGCATATAATGCATTCGTGGATTATACGCGCAAAGAGAAGCGGAGTGAGGCAAAGGAAGGCACTTATTTCAGCAGTCTGCCCCACCCGGAGACGACGGAAGGCACTCTGCTGAAGCAGGAACGCTGGGAGGAAGCCGCGCGGGCGCTCAGCCAGTTGCCGGAGGGGCAGCGTCATGCCCTGCTGCTGCACGATGTACACGGACTGAGCTATAAGGAAGCCGCTGACATTATGGGGGTGGGCTTGTCCCAATACAAGATACTCGTATTCCGCGCCAGGCAGAAGCTGCGTGAGGCGGATCGGAGGAGGAATGAGCATGAGTGAGGAATTCAAAGAGAAGCTGCGCCGGTACAGTGAGGGCACGCTCCCGGAGGAAGAGCATGAGGAGCTGGAGAGTGAGCTTGCGAAGCTTGAGGCGTATCAGCTGTATCTGGAGGAGCAGATGGAACGGGAGGAGCAGGACGGGCCGGCCACCGGGAGTTGGACCAAGACGGATGGGCAAGGAAGCGCAGCTCCAGGGTTGAAGAAGGCGAAGAAGAAGCGAAGAGAGAAGTCCATTATTCGCCGGGGCAAATGGAAGGCACGGATCAGCAACACGTTAACTGTATTTTCGATGTTTCTGCTATTTACGGTCATCAGCAGCATTATTACAGCAGTCTTTTACAGCACCGGAGAGCGTGGTGACACTTACCGTGATGTGGTAGAATCAGCGGTTGCTGTTACCCGTCCCAACACTACGGTACGGCTGTCATCGGCTGCGCATTATTTTTTCCGGCTGGAGTTATCAGGGAATTTGCTGAAGCAGGTGGGCGGCGAGAGCATACAGGTGGGCAGCTATACCCAGGATCTCCATCTCGGACTGGCCAATATTGGTAAGTTTAATTGGATGGATGAGCGGAACGGGTCTGGAAAAGTGTTCTATTATCCGTCTGCGGAGGGGACTGCCGGGGGAGGGGATGATAATAATCAGTGGAAGAGGCTTGCGAAGCTTCCTGAAGGTACGGTTGCCGAGGCATATCTGTCACTCGGCCATTTATATACCACAGATGAGCTGCTGAAACAACTGGAGCCGCTGAACCTTCAGCCTGTCTGGTTCGGTGCCGATACCGGAACCGGGATTCGTGATGATGTGGTCATATATCCGCTTGGATTCCCCTATCAGCCTATGTGGCACGCTGATGATATGAAGAAATCCGCGGTCACCAAGGAAAAAACAGGCTGGTTCAGCTCCACCTCCTCTTACAGCAGCGTGTCGCCTTCAATTGAGGCATATGGTAGCGGAGCCGTGCGGGATGCCAATTTCATCAAGACCCTTAAGCTGCTGCAGCAGCATCAGACACTCGCTGGCAGAGCGGTGTATATCAATCAGTTAGATGCCTCCGTAGCCTATCTGGAGCAGAACGGAGTGAAGCTCTATGGAGCCGTTGTCACCGGGCCGGTCAAGGAGCTGCTGAAGCTGCGTGAGGCTTCATGGGTGAGTCACCTCCAGGTGGGGGAAGTACGGCTGTGGAACTGGACGGAGTGAGGATTGTGATGGAAAATGGCTGAAGGATCAGAGGACGGTGATCTGCAGCTTCAATTTGCATTCCCGCTTCAGAGCATCGTACAATGATAGAACGTAAACTTGGATTTGAACATAAAAATGGCTGGGAACCGCAGTTATCGCGCTTCTTAGCCATTTTGAATAAGGAGGAGAATGCAGATGAAGATTGGAGTGGTCTCGGATACCCATCTCTCAAGCAGGGCCAAGGGGCTTCCATCCGTGCTTATCAAGGAATTCAGCCAGGTAGATATCATTCTGCATCTGGGCGATTGGGTGTCGCCGGAGATTTATGAACTGCTGGCCGAGCTTGCCCCGGTAGAGGGGATTGCCGGGAACAACGATGGCTATGAGATTATTGAGCGCTTCGGGGAGAGTAAGATTCTTACGCTAGAGGGCATGCGCATCGGAATGATTCACGGACACGCACCGTATTCCCGCAAGGGAACGGATGGGAATGCGCTGCTGGCCTTTGAAGGCCAGAAGGTGGACTGCATCCTCTTCGGCCATTCTCACCAGCCGCTGATGCGCCGCGAGAACGGGATTCTGCTGTTCAATCCGGGCTCGCCTACGGACAAACGCCGGGAGAAGCAGTATTCGTTCGGTCTGATGGATATTGAGGACGGTACAATTACCGCCCGTCATGTCTTTTACGATTCCAGGGAATAAGGGGGCGTACCTTTGCTGAATTTTCGCTTTGAACGGGCGGGCCTTGAGGATGTGGAGGAGCTTGCACCGGTATTTGATGAATACCGCAGTTTTTACGGCCAAGCCGCTGACCTGGAAGCTGCCAGGGAATTTCTGACGGCAAGACTGCACCATGAGGAATCGGTTGTCTTCATGGCGGTCGCCGGTGAGGGTGAAGACAGGCAGGTTCATGGATTGGCGCAGTTATATCCTTCGTTCTCTTCTGTCACGCTCCAGCCGGTATGGATTCTGAATGATCTGTTCGTGACGCAGGAGCAGCGGGGACAGGGACTGGGCTCATTACTGCTTGAAGGCGTGAAGGGCTTCGCCCAGGGGACAGGAGCCAAAGGGCTGACGCTGTCCACCATGATGGACAACACAGGCGCCCAGCGTTTATATGAAGCCCATGGATACGTGCGGGACGAGAGCTTTTATAATTATTATTTATATTTCTAAGGCAGGGTTAGGAGAGTTAGTGTGACGGAGACAAACGGTAAGCTGGCTGTGTTTTTTGATCTGGATGATACGCTGTATGACCACCTGGTTCCCTTCCGGGAAGCCGTACGTGAGGTGCTGTCCCCTGAGGAGGACAAGCTGGATTACGCAGAGCTGTTCTACACGGTAAGACATCATAGTGATTTGCTGTGGCCGAAGTATCTGCGCGGGGAGATGGGGCTGGAGGAGACGCGGGTAATGCGGCTGGAGCTGGCTTTTGCCGAATTTGGCTTGCCGCTCTCCGGGGAGCAGGCTGTGCAGATACAGGCCTCCTATATTGCCCGCCAGTATACGATTGAGATGATCGAAGGCGTAGCGGAGCAATTGCAGCGGTTCATTAGCCAAGGCCACCCGGTTGGCATTATCACGAACGGGCCGCAGGAGCACCAGATGGGCAAGCTGCGCGGGCTGGGGATCGACCGGATCATTCCGCCGGAAATGATCTTCATCTCGGATGCGGTCGGTCTGGCGAAGCCGGACCCGGCCATTTTCGCTCATGTTAACCGGGTGACGGGAACGACGCCGGAGAACAGCCTCTATGTAGGCGATACCTGGACCAACGATGTGGTCGGGGCGCTTACGGCAGGCTGGCGGGTCTGCTGGTACAATCCGCGCGGGCGTAAGCCAGGGACGGACCATAAGCCGAGCTATATTTTCACGAATTATAAGGAGTTCGGTGAGCTCCCGCTCTAAACATTCATACAGAAAAGGTGCCCTCCGTGAGTGGAAGGCACCTTTTTGTGTATTTTACCTGGAGGCTACTTAGTCACATCAGCACCAAACTCCGTTAATTAGCGAAGCTATAAGTCGGATCGGTCAGGTTCAACCGTTTTTTCAGCTCAGAGGTGGCATAGATCTTGTTGTCGTCCGTAATGAAGAAGGCCTCAACCTTCTCAGGCAGCGCTTCGAGATATTTCATGCCTTCTTCCAGGCCCATAAGGAACACACCGGTGGAAAGAGCGTCCGCATCTGTCGCATTGGGGCTCATGATAGTGATACTCTTCAGCCCATTCTGGGATGGGAAGCCTGTACGCGGGTCGAGAATATGGTGGTAACGCACCCCGTCCTGCATGAAGAAGCGCTCATACACCCCGGAAGCATCAATGACCTCATCCGTAATTTTAATCGTGCCGAGCTGGGTGCCCCGGCTCTGATCGGGGTCCTGCAGGCCGATGTTCCACTGTGAACCATTAGGCTTATTGCCAAGGGCGATAATGCTGCTGCCGCCGAGATTGATCATCGCGCTGTTCAAGCCCTGAGCCTTGAGATAGTCAGCGATCCGGTCAGCCGCATAGCCTTTGCCGATTCCGCCCATGTCCAGCACCATGCCTTCTTTGGCTAACTTCACCGTCTTCGCGGCTTCATCTACAATAACATCCTTATAGTTGGTTAAGCTGCGGGCCTTGTCAATCGCCGCCTGGTCAGGCACATGATCTCCGCCTTCGCCAATCGCCCAGAGATC
Organism: Paenibacillus sp. FSL R7-0204; assembly: GCF_038002225.1. Lineage (NCBI taxonomy): Bacteria > Bacillati > Bacillota > Bacilli > Caryophanales > Paenibacillaceae > Paenibacillus > Paenibacillus sp. FSL R7-0204. Next base: position 6,305,216 of record NZ_JBBOCA010000001.1, on the reverse strand, counting down.
CACAAGCGGGCCAACCGTCGGATCATACAGGCCGTCCATTTCCGCGGCATATTTGAGGGAGAGCTTCACGATATCCAGCGTTTCATCAGACACAGCAACAGCTTCCTTACCGGCGGCCTGATTCACTGCGTACAATTCCCCGTTCGTCTTGGTGCGGCTGAACTCGATGTCCATCCGTTCCAGCATGGCTTGAATGTCGTCCATATTCTTCTGCTCCACCGTGTTACCGAACACCTTGATATTCACGACGGTATCATAAATATAAAACGTCTGCTCCAGGGATTTCGTATCGCCGGTTCCAGTAGCAGCAGGGCTGTCTTCAGTCTTGTTATTGCCTACTGTAAGCCAGATTACCACAGCCGCAGCGATAACAACGACGAGCGCGGCCAGAATTACAACGGTTTTTTTGTTCTTAGATGTTTTTTTGATTTCAGACATATTCCACCATCCATACAATTAGTTTCGTGATTGCATCTTTACTATCATACCCCAGAAAGAACGGCAATGGATACTCATTTGGTGACATTTTGTGCGAAAGCGCGGCTTGCCGAAGGGGGAGGCTTGTGATATTTTCAAAATATAAGGCTATACATTATCCTTCTATTTCCCGCTGAAGCCATTTCCACTTGTTTACAGTAAAGGAGCATGACCCATGTCTATTGACCGTAAAGCGTTAATCCTGCAGGCAGCAACCCTGTCCTTTGTACAATTCGGCTATAAAGCTACAACGATGGATCAGGTATCCAGAATCGCCAATGTAGGCAAGGGCACGATCTATACCTTTTTCAAAACCAAGGAAGATCTGTTCGAGGAAATTCTGGACAAGGCCACATCTGAATTAACATCGGTGATGAGCCGTGTGGCTGCGCAGCAAACTTCTTTCGTCCATAAACTGCTTCATCTGCTGGACTCCATTCTGGAATTCCGCCTGGACCATGAGCTGTTCGTGAAGCTGGCCCAGGAGGTACGGGATATCGGTACGGCCCAGGCGCTCGAAGGCGTGAAGCGGATGGAGGGCTATGCGCTGGACTTCCTGCGGCAGCAGATCGAGGAGGCCATCGGGAACGGAGAAGTGAAGGCCTGCGATGCCAGTGTGGCGGCGTTTATGATTCTGCGGATGTATCTGGCGCTGACTACGGAATGGAACAAATCCCATGAGCCGCTGGATCAGGACAAGATCAAAGAGCATATGATTCTGTTCATCTCCACCGGAATGCTGCAATAGAGACAAACTAGCGAATTGTTGTAATAACTAAACAGAGCTTCAGGTTGTACGTTGAGCTGCTCCAGCGCCCCGGGCTATAATGAAATCGTTGATGCAGACTATTATGGCGCAGCTGAAGTCAAGAGCGGCTATGGCGGTGGATGAGAGCTGTCCTGCTCCTGATGGGTGAGAGCGCCTTCAGACAAAGTGAGGCTGATGGATATGGAAAAGTATAGCAGCGGTACCGGGCTTGGCGGGCAGGAGGGTCCGGCGGCACCCCAAGATCCAGTGGAGCGCCGTGACGGCTTCTTCGTTATGTTCGAGACGGCGGTTGAGGCAACCGCCCTGGCGGAGGGCATGCCCTCGCAGGAGGTCCATCTGGAAGGCAATTATCTGATCGATAAGGCCAAATACATAGGCGGGGTTACGGATGAGCAGATGCTGGCGATGCTTAGAGACTGGACCGGCTTCCGCAAGCTGGTGCACAGCATTGGAGTGTCTGTGAAGACGGCGGAGGAAGGGGCTGCGGTCACTTTTCTCATGCAGAACTGGGGCAGAACCAGCAAGTATGAGACCGGTACGCAGCTGCGGGTCCCTTGTCCTGGGGATGGTACAGAAATCATAGTGAAACTGGAGGAGCACGAGTGGTCTGAGGAGGATGTGGCTCCCGGCAAATACGCCTTTGAATTCAGTAAGGAGGGGGAACTGGCGACAGCGAGTATCGTTCTCTACCTGAATGACGGGTACACGGTGCCTGAGCTGACAGCGGAACCTCCCGTAGACTTCGAGTCGCCTGCTTACCGTGCGATGATTGCGAAGTCCCAGCTGCATGCGGGCAATAACCGGCGGCTGAAGCGAGCTATGGACAAGGCAGCAAGCGGCGAGGATGTAACGATTGCTTATATTGGCGGGTCCATCACACAGGGTGCAGGAGCCAAGCCGATCCATACAGAATGCTATGCTTATCAGTCGTACTTGAGGTTTAAGGAGCTATTCAGCAAGGACGGAGGAGAGAACATTCATTTCATCAAGGCCGGGGTTGGCGGGACGCCCTCCGAGCTGGGGATGATCCGCTATGAGCGGGATGTGCTGAGGAATGGCGCAGCCGCTCCTGACATCGTAGTGGTGGAATTTGCTGTGAATGATGAAGGAGACGAGACGAAGGGTAACTGCTTCGAGAGTCTCTGTCTCAAAATCCTGTCTGCCGAAAGCCAGCCTGCCGTCATCCTGCTGTTCAGTGTGTTCGTGAACGACTGGAACCTGCAGGACCGCCTCTCCCCGGTAGGCAGACGCTATAACCTCCCGATGGTCAGTGTCAAAGATGCAGTAACAGAGCAGTTCCGGCTGAGCAAGGCCGAAGGAAATATCATCTCCAAGCGGCAATTCTTCTACGATATCTATCACCCTACGAATGATGGGCACCGCGTAATGGCGGACTCCCTGGGCTACCTGTTCTCCGAAACCGCCCGGGCGGGGATGGATGAAGAGGGGGAGGATACGCTGACGGGAGCGCCTGTGCTCGGCAAAGATTTTGCCCGGGTCCGGCTGTTGGACCGCATAAGTGATCTGGGCAGCGCAGGTACTGCGATTGCTATTGAAGCAGGAGGCTTCGAACGTACGGATGAGGAGCTGCAGCAGGTGGAGATGGATGCCAACCCGTTCGGCACTCCGCAATTTCCGCATAACTGGATGCACACGGCTGCGTCCGGTGAGGATCGCTTCAGGCTGACAATCACCAGCAAGAATCTGATCCTGGTCTTCAAGGATTCGGGCAGCCCGGATGTGGGCAAGGCGGAGATCTATGTGGACGGCAAGCTGGTTCTGACGGCAGATCCGCATGTGAATAGCTGGACGCACTGCAATGCTGTGATTCTGTATAAGAATGAGCAGAGCGAGGAGCATGTGGTGGAGATCCGGATGGCGCCGGAGGATCAGGAGAAGTGCTTCACCATCCTGGGCTTTGGCTATACGGTTTAAGAACCAAGTAGGTAGAAGGTAAAAGGGTGTCACCGGGGCAGCACGAAGCTGCTTCGGGGGCACCCTTTTTGTCCGTCCTGAGCAGGACGGCGTCTCGAATTGTGGTACAGGACTTCTGCGACAGCCCGGAAGCCGCCTAGTCCAGCATGAATTCCCTGTATTTATTCTTGCGGGGATTAAGCACGAACAGAATGCCGCTGGTGTAGCCTGAGACGGCATTAAAATTCCGTTTCAGGGTGGCTTTTGCCGTCAGATAGGTGAGTGTCCAGAGCAGGGCTGCATAATTCTTCACGGGTGCTTTGCGCAGATTCAGCAGATAATAATGATTGACTGCGGTCGCCCGGGCGACCCGGCCTGCCTTGTCGCGCGAGCTGGGCGATTCATGATGCATGATTTTCAGCTCCGGGTTAATCACCAGCTTGCCGTATCTGCTCGCCAGATGGCACATATAGATATCGTCCGCCACTGCATAGCTGGTCATCCAGGGGTACGGCTTCATATCCTGCAGCGCCGAACTGCGGAAGGACATATTGCAGCCATGGAAGAAGTCCGTCTCAAAAATATTCTCCGTCTCCCCCCATAAGAGAAGAGACCCGGCCAGTGTACTTGCCGACAGTCTGCCTGGCGAACCCGACATTTGACAGGTCAGCCTGCCGAGCAGCTTGCCCGACTTGCTGCTGGAGAGACCCTTGGCGATTCCGCCGACCCCAACAATGGACGGATCTGAGGCGTAGGTGTCGAGCATCCGGCGGATATAGAGCGGATCGTCCAGCTCCGCATCGTCATCGAAGCTGAGCAGAATCTCCCCGTCGATGAGCCCGAGGGCCTCGTAGCGGGAGAGCCAGACGCCGGGCTTGGTTTTGCGGTAATAACGCAGGCTGGCATCCGGAAGGCGCCCGAGCACCTCACGGAAATACTCCAGCACCCGTTCTTCGATCTCACCGTCGTCCACGATCAGCAGTTCGATGGAGACATTCTCCAGCCCGGTCTGCGCGCCGATGGATTCAATACAGACGGTCAGATCGCTGATCCGGTTACGCGTGGGAATGACTATAGACAGGTCATGCATGCCGCTGACTCCTTTCGGGACGCCATAGACCGTCCGCTTTGAATTAAAGATGTTGCTCTAATTTTACCTGCCCGGCCGGGCGGACGTATATACCTCTTTCGTTTACTTTTCTCCCGGAAGCCAGCAGAGAAGAGAGTGTGCGGGCATTTAGCGAGCATAGATTGTTCAGAAAGTTTGTTTGTAATTTTCAGTTTTTAACTATATAATAGTAAGTGAATTGCAATACCAATACCATTACCATTCAGGAGGAATTCCCATGAGAATAGATATATGGTCTGATTATGCCTGCCCGTTCTGCTATATCGGCAAAAGACGGCTGGAGCACGCGCTGAGCCAGTTCCCCGGCCGTGACCAGGTGGAGGTCGTGTTCCGCAGCTTCCAGCTGGACCCGAATGCACGCACCGATGAGACGAGAGACATCCATGAGCTGCTGGCCGGTAAATACGGCATGACCCGTGACAAGGCCAAGGAGATGAACGCACAGCTGGCCGAACAGGCGCAGGGTGTGGGTCTGGAGTTCAATTTCGATACGATTCAGTCCACGAATACCTTTGACGCTCACCGTTTAAGCCATTATGCCGCTACTCAGGGCAAGGCGCCACAGATGACCGAACGGCTGCTGCGCGCGTACTTCACCGATTCGCTGAATCTGGGTGACCGTAAAGTGCTGGCTGAGCTGGCTGCGGAGGCCGGACTGGATCAGGCTGAAGTGGCTGCGGTGCTCGACAGTGAGGCTTACGGCGACCGGGTCCAGGCTGACATTGAAGCTGCCCGGCAGCTGAACATCACCGGCGTTCCATTCTTCGTCTTCAATAATAAGTACGCAGTATCCGGCGCACAGCCGGGTCCGGTCTTTACTGAAGTGCTGGATACGGTATGGGCGGAGGAACAGAAGGGCCCAGAGCTTCAGGTGGTCGGTCAGCCAAAGTCCGGGGCTGCACCGTCTGCTGACGGCTGCGATGACGGTTCTTGCAGCATCTAATTGTGATTAGTGGCAGGCTTGAGGTAAACGTTGCAGCTTGCTGGGCCTGGACGAACGGTTCTGGTTACGAACTACAGTTCCGCTAATTGCGCCAAAAGGCTACTTTGGGCGGCTTGCATTCCTGCCGCCACTGGTTTTTCGGGGCAAGTTTGCAACAAATGGACACACGAAACCCCCGCCGCATGACATTCATGCAGCGGGGGTTTTTATTGCTTACAGGGAACACTGGCCCGCCGTCCTCAGATGGCGGGCTGAACGTCCGGGCGGGCAACGCCGCCGCAGCTGGATCAGTCCGTTACCGGAACGAGGTCACCAGACTGGAGAACAGTGTGCGGACATCGTTCTGGTACGCATTGATCGGCTCTACCGGACGGTTCAGGCCGAACAGGGTGTAGACGGCGATGCGGGCGGCACGGACTGAATACTCTTCCGTGAACACGATATCGTCCGGGATCTCGCAGTATTGGCCGATAAAGGCCAGGTTAGTTGAGCCTTCAGGCACCACCCGCGGCCGGTCACTGTTCAGGCGCGGCATGAACTGGGAGGTGATGTACGGCATCATGCAGGGAATACAGTTGGCTGTAGCCATGATCTCTTCCTTATGCGCCTCGAAGTGCAGATGTCCGATCAGCTCCTCCATAATCTCCTCGCCGGTACAGTCGCTCATTTTTTTGTGTACATAATCGCCGACCTTGTCCGGGTACAGGCCATATCCCCAGAAGACCCTGACATGCTCCGGCTGGTTGCGGAAATGCGGCTGGAAGGCCAGCACGACAGACATGAACCAGCTGGAATCCTTGAAGGTAACGAGCGCGCCGGTTCCGGCCCGGTTGCGGGTGAACTTCTCCATAAGGTCGAAGAACTTCGAGTCCTGGAAGGTCACCGTGAAGGATTCCCATTTGGATTCGTCCACATGATCGTCGAAGGAAGAAGGATTGCCGAGCCCCGGCTTTTTCACGGCGATCGTCTCCCACAGCTTCCATGAGCTGCCCTTACCGTTGATCCCGGGAGCAGAGGTCATCGAGCCGAGGCTGGAGCCTTCAGTCATCGAGCCGTTCGTCACAATCACGCGGTCGCCTTCATGAACCTGGATCGTGTCCTCCACGCCATCGCGGATGACCTTCATCGCTGTTACAGTAATGCCATCGCCATCTTTGAATTCGAGATCGGTTACTGTACATTTCAAGGTGAAATCTACGCCCAGCGGCTCCAAATACTGATGCAGCGGCAGAATGATGGAATCATATTGGTTATATGGGGTACGGGTTACGCCTTCAAGTGTTTGAATTCTAGGGAACTCGTGCATGAAGCGGAGCATATAACGCTTGAACTCAACCGCACTATGCCAAGGCTGGAAAGCAAAGGTGGTTGCCCACATGTACCAGAAGTTCGTCGTGAAGAAATGCGGTCCGAACCAGTCGTTAATCCGCAAGGTGCCCAGGGCCGGCTCCGGCGTAATGACCAGCTTGCCCAGGGCCAGGCGGTCTGCCATATCGAAGCCCATGGAGGTGACATCCTGAACCTCCCCCTTGCTGTTGATCAGCCGTGCCTGGCCGCGGGTCGGATTGGACTCGTCGAATTGAACGATTTCTTCCCGCAGCGTCATACCCGGCTGGTCAATGGACGGAATGGTACTTAATAGCTCCCACAGGTTCTCATAGGTCTCATCGTTCAGCATCCGGCCGCCGCGAATGACATAGCCATGCTCTGCATCGCCGGCACCGTCATTGCTGCCGCCAAGGATCTTCATCTCTTCAATAATGTGAATTTTCTGTCCGGGAAAATTGCAGTCTCTAACCAGATAGGCCGCACCCGCAAGGGATGCAATGCCGCCGCCTACGAAATATACCTGCTCGTTACCGTACTCTTTTTTCACTGATTACCGCCTCCATAGATTTGCTTGAATAATGGACCTGAACCGAGTGTAATCCAGTCCCGCCCTGGAGGGTATCATCAAAGCGCTTGATCTGTATAAAATTTGGACATATGGAACAAAGTGTAACGTTTTTGGGCAGAAAAAAAGCCGCATCCCTGAGGTTACGACAAAATGTTCTCATATTTATGCAGCGCCTTTAGGAAGTTCCCTTCAATCAGGACGCTCAGCTTCTCAATCATCGGCCCCGGAGGCTCCTTCATCCCGTCCTGCATCCACTGAATGACCAGTCCGGTGAAGGCCAGTGTGTAAAAGTTGGCGATGAACTGCTTATCCGGCGTCCCGACATCCAGCCCGGCGGCCAGCTCGTTGATGACGCCCATGACGAGATCACTCGTCACCTCGTACAGATACGCATCCAGATGCCTCCGCCCGAGGGAGTCCAAGGTGTTGCAGCAGAACGCCTTATTGTTCTCGATATAGCAGAATATCCGGTAGAATCCGTCGGTCCACGTGCTGTAGCTGCGGTACTCGGCAATGCTCTCGACAGCCTCAGTCTTGTAGATCCAGCCCAGCAAATCATAGATATCCTGAAAATGATAATAAAAGGTCTGCCGGTTCACGCCGCAATCCTCGACCAGATGCCGGACGGAGATTTTGTTCAGCGGAAGATGGGTCATCAGGTCCTTGAGCGAGCGGGCGAGCGCATTTTTGGTCAGCAGGGAATTGGACATAGGGGTCATCAGCTCCTAACAGGAATCAGCGTGTGCGCCAATAGTGTATCAGCAGGCGGCCGCCCTCAGCGATCAGACCCAGAGCGAAGCCGCCTGCTGTAAACAGGCCGAAGGACAGAAAGCCCGCAAGATCCTCGAAGCCCGACATCTCACGGTAGGTATACAGGTACATCAGCAAGAGCCCCGCCACAGTTCCAGCGGTTGAGAAAATCCACACAAGCTGCGCACCCAACCAGCCGAATCCGTTGACTATAACGGAGATTACAATGGCAAGGATGGCCCAGCGCACAGCTAGAATAAGGTTAAAAGGTTCACCTAACCACATGTACCGGTGCAGAATCAGCAATAGCCATAGCAGCAGTGCGTAACCGGCAGACCATGCCAGCCAGCGGCCCGTCCGGGCAGGAGGCAGGAAATTCATTATCAGCTCACCCCATGTATAGCGTTATACCTCTTCCAGTTCTTCGGCGCTCTGCAGCAGGAACTTCAAGAGGTTCGGAAGGTCTTCCATTTGCTCTTCGGTAATTTGCCGTTTGAATTGCAGTTCAACACAGTTATTGTACGTATCGTCCGGCTGTCCATAGCGGAAGCTGAGCGATTGCACAGGCTGGAATTCAGGTCCCCAGATTCCGGTCAGAATCTCTTCAATCGCCAGGCACTGCTCGTTCACATCTTGGATCTCCAGATAAAAGCGTAAGAAAAGACTGCATCCCGGATCGCTGCCAGGTGTCTCCAGAATCTCATCGCCAAGGTCCTTCACTGTGGACTGGAGCAGAATCTCGGACGTCACATTCAGGCCTCCGGTCAGCTTGAACACGAGGCTGAATTCACGCGACATCAGCGCAAGATTGAGCAGATCAGACCGGTCTGTTACGACTAGAACCCCATCCAGATTATCGTAGTCGTAGATCTGGTTCTCCAGGGCGATTTTGATATTGTCAAAAACAGTAGGGTGGAACAAGAGCGGCACCTTCTATCTTTTCTCTATATTATATTATGATCTGCTGTCGGCACTCACAGCTTAGGGATTAGTTCGTAGGTGCCGGTGCCGTGTATTTCAGAAAAGTCTTCGGAATCGCACTCTCAAACGTCAGGATTTCACCGGTGGTTGGATGAACAAACGAGAGCACGCGGGCATGCAGCCCGAGACGGCCGACTGCCTTGGTCTCAGCGCCGTACTTCTTGTCCCCGGCAATCGGATGTCCGATGTCGGACATGTGAACACGGATCTGATTCTTCCGTCCGGTCTCCAAATGCACTTCCAGCAGGGAGAAGTGGCGGTTCGCCTGGATCAGCTTATAGCGGGTTACGGCATGCAGCCCGTCTCCCTCATGCGGACTGGAGTACATCTTCAGCGTGGAGGTCTCCTTCAGCCAGGAGCTGATCGTGCCTTCGGATCTCTTAACGGCGCCTTCCACCAGAGCCACGTAGGAACGTTCCTTGACGGTCTCCTTCCAGCTGTTCTGGAGGGACTGCTGAATCGCCTCGCTGCGGGCAAACATCATGACGCCCGAGGTATCACGGTCCAGACGGTGTACCACATAGACGCGGTTCTTCGGATTGCTCAGGCGGACATGTTCCATCAGCTGGCGGTAAGCCGTCAGTTCATTGTCTTCTCCGGTAGCGATGGACAGGAGCCCCGCATCCTTCTGAATCACGATAATATCGTCATCTTCATGGACAATAGTCAGTCCCAGCATCTCCTTGGCTTCGGCAGGCTTCTCCTGATCAATCGTTACGGTCTGTCCGGGATGGAGCTGATGGTTATGCTTCGTCACCGGCTTGCCGTTCACAGCAACCTGCCCGCGGGAGAGCATGGATTTGATCGAGTTGCGTCCCTTATTCGTAATCGTCTTCAGAAGAAAAGCAAGCAGCTCCGCAGGCTCCGCTACCGTATAGGATTTGGGTGCAGCTGCCGGCTTGGCCGGAGCTCCGGATCTTGCTCCCTGTTTATGGTTAGAGGTTCTGTTCCCCTGATTTCTGGTTCTTCTTGTATTCATGACCGCATTCTCCGTCCTTTAATAGGTTACTCCTCAATATACCATGGGCCGTGAAGAAATACTACGGAAGGTACGGGGGCAGCTAGATATAGAGGAGCAGGCCGATACAGATCATCAGAGAGAGCAGGATATAGCTCCAGGCTATGACCTTTGCGTACTTTTTCTCCCGGTGCCAGCGCCGGTTACTGTAAATTCGGATATCTACAACCAGTAGGAGCAAGGCCGAGAACAACAGCATCCCGGCTAGGCTTCCCAGCAATCGGATCATACGCTTCCTCCTCCATAGGCGGTTACCTGCACGGACGGGCGCTTAATCATGCTTGAGGCTCACTCTGCGGATATGCAGGGTCAGTCTGATCTCTACATCAACACTGCTGTACAGGCTCTCCCAGTCGTTTTTGCCGTGGATGTGTTCCCTCCAGTAGGCGGGATGATGGCTTCTGATCTGTTCACCCATGCCAAAAATATCAGAGTGGTCCTGCTGGGTCTGCTTCACCAGCCCGTGCAGCACCTTCTGAATCTGCTGCTGGAAATCCTGTTCGATCTCATGCAGCTTCTGCGGGGAATTGACGGGGACATCACTGCTGTAATGCTCATCCAAATCCCCCTCCAGGAAGATGTCATAGGCCAAATAGGGTTTGCCGTCCTTGATGTAGCTCCGGGTGCGGGTGAAGCGTTCATTGATCTTGGTCATGACAATCCCGAGCTCCTGCGTGCGGAGCAGAGTGGAATAGCCGCCGGGGTCCATCCCCTGCATCGCCATGAATCCGCCGATCTCGATCGGGGCAGTTTTGCCCGCCATCCGGCCGCCGCTGAAATAAGCCAGCCCTTTGATCAGAATATTGTCCCTGTTGCGCAGTGCGACATAAGGCAGATAGGCGCTTTGTCCCCATTTGGAATCTGCTGACCAGAATGTGCCGATATAATCCCGGGGGAACTTGCCGGAGGAGACGGACTTCTCCATCATGGACAAAATATAAAGAGTAGGCACACGCTGCAGCGGCGGGTTCACATCCATGAAGGCGGACGCGCGGCCCTCGGAGACGAGCAGCCAGGTTCTGCGCCGGATTTCCGGGTTGCGCCGCAGATAATCATTCAGCTCGGCAAGGCTGCCCCGGGCAATCTCCTCGCTGATGATGATGATCCGCAGGTGAACCAGATAACGCGGGTCGGCAATCTGCTGCTGCAGATTATTCATGGCGTCATCGAGCGAGATGCCGCGCACGCTGACTACCCAGACAGGACTGGTCTTGCCTTCCCCTGCGCTGCCGCCGGTGCCGGGGCCCAGCGGGACTCTGCCCGGGACGGCAATCTGGGCGGTGACACTGATCATCTCCGTAGGCAGAGAGTTATCATGGATGTGAGTCACCAAGTCTTCTTTTTGCGTATCGTCTGCAGGGATCTTGTCAATGGATAGGCCGAGAACCAGCGCGCGGTCCTCAATCTCCACCTGATCCCAGCATCCGCTGAGCAGCGGGGCGGCTATAGTGAGCAGCAGGAGCAGGACGAGCGTGCGCGGAAGCTGTATATTCATGAGGTCACCTTCTTCCTGTGGCGTCTGAGCAGATAGACCGTCCATAACAGCAGAGGATAGCCGAACATCAGCATCATGCCGGCATTGCCGAGGTGAAGGGCCCACCGGTAAGATTCGAACACATTGGAGGGCAGCATGGCCAGGATGAACATCACCGGCAGCAGGACCGTGGAGGCCATCCGCTGATCACGGAATCGCAGCAGCTTGTGCAGCAGATAGGCAGATATGTAATAAGTAGTGTAGATCGTCGTGTAGACAGAGATGACCCAGATAATAATGAAGATAGCATCCAGCCGCTCCAGGAATCCTTCGCCAAAGGCCGCCGAACGGGCCATCTCCAAGGTAGGGTAGATCAGCAGCTTGGTCTCCTCGGCACCGAATATCCCTACAGAGGCAATGACGATCAGCACGTAGATTGCACCCGACAGGAAGATGGCCCAGGCCCCTGCACGAACCGCATGCCCGGGCTTCTCCATGAATGGAATCAGCAGCACGATGACGAAGGAGCTCTGGAACAGATAGGTGGCCTCCTGCGCTCCTTTCCAGAACTGGAGGCTGGGAGCCATCAGGACAGGCTGCAGATTGAGCATCTCCACATTTTTGAGCGAGAGCAGAATGGTGACCAGAATAGAGCCTACAATCAGCGGCAGATAGAAAAAGTGGATATAGGAGAACTTCACAACGTTGCGCCTGGAGGACAGCAGACTGATAAGCAGCATCAGGAAGATGGTTGCTTCGATCGGTGTTTTTTTGTAAAGCACGGTTGTGGCGACATCCCCGAACTGGCGTACAGTGAGGCCGGTGAGTATAATGAACAGCAGCATAATCACCACAGTGAAAATAGCAGCAAGCGGGCGTCCGATCAGGCGGCGGCTGAACACAAACAGGGTCTCCTGCGGAAACCTTTGGCAGAGGGAGGCCAGCAGCCAGTAGCTGATGAAGGAGAAAAGTACGCCGCAGAATGCAACAAGGGGAGCGCTGCTGTTACCTGCTTCGGTCATGTAGCGCGGGAAGCTGAGGATGCCTACTCCGATAATGGTGCTGCTGATCACGGCTGCTGCGCGCAGAGTCGTAATCTGGCGCGGATTATTCATCGGTCTCATCTCCCTGCCTGAGAATCTGGTCAATCTCTGCGGCCGGCACGCTGCGGGGCAGTCTGTCCGTATCCCGGGCATGCAGGAAGCTGGGGCGGCGGCGCATCCACCAGAGCGGCACCCGCACCAGCGTATCCTTCAGATCACGCCATTTGCCGGGAATGTAAGGGGACATATAAGGAACGCCGAAGGACTCCAGGAACAAGAGATGGTTCAGAATCAGAATCGTGCCAATCATAACCCCGTAGAGGCCGAACATACCAGCCAGAAGGATCAGCGGAAACCGCAGCATCCGCAGGGCGATCGCTGCATTGTAGGCGGGGGTGGCGAACGAGCCGATGGTCGTCAGAGCGACAATGACAACCGTGATCGGGCTGGCGAGTCCTGCGCCCACTGCAGCCTGTCCGATGACGAGGACGCCTACAATAGATAATGCCCCGCCGATCATCTGCGGCAGCCGGATCGTCGCTTCCCGCAGCACCTCCATGGATACCTCCATAATCAGTACCTCCAGCACAGCCGGAAACGGCACGCCCGCACGGCCGCCCGAGATAGCCACAGCGAAATCTGTAGGCAGCAGTTCGGGGTTATACGAGATCACAGACACATATAATGCCGGGAAAAACAGTGAGCTGGCCAAAGCAATCAGCCGGATGATCCGGATCAGGCTGCCCATAATGAAGCGTTCCGTATAGTCATCCACCGTCTGGAAGAACTGGTTGAAGAGGGCGGGAACAATCAGGGCAAACGGGGAGCCATCTACAAGAATGGCGACTCTTCCTTCCAGAAGGGCGGCCACAGTTTTGTCCGGCCGCTCAGTGCTCTGAACCTGAGGGAAGGGGGAGAGCGGCTGGTCCTCGATGAACTGTTCGATGTATCCGGCATCGAGGATGCCGTCGGTATGAATCAGCGAGATTCGGCGCATAACTTCAGCCACCAGAGCGCTGTCTGTGACGCTGTCTATATAGCATAGAGCCACCCTTGACTGGGTACGCTCCCCGAGCGGACTGATCTCAATCCGGAAGTCTGTGCTCTGCAGCCGGTAGCGCAGCAGGGAAAGGTTGTTCTCCAGCTTCTCCACATAGCCTTCACGGGGCCCGCGGATGACCTGCTCCGTCTGCGGCTGCTCGACCCCGCGCATCTCAATCTGGCGCATCTCCATGCGGAGCGCCTCGGGAACCCCGTCAATCAGCAGAATCAGTTCGCCCTTCACGGCTGCTTGGGGGAGTGCGGACAGATCGGCAGTCGTGGTGCCTTGAGTGACCTGGACGGCAGTACTCCAGATATATTGAATCATTCCGCCTTTATCCTTAGGAACCTCAGGCTGGCCTGGGGGCGGAGCCATCAGCGGCTTGAGCACATGCTCGCGTACCTGCTCCATATTCACGAGTGACGTGAAGAAGAGCATAGCAGCAGGATAAGCCCCGAAGAGCAGAAAGGCGCGTACGACCAGGTCACCGTTCTCCCCGAGCCTGGCTTGAAGCTCCGGCAGATCAGTCTTCAGCTTTCCTGTAAGCCTGCTGCCGCTGGCCGGCTTCGGCTCTGGAGGAGAAGACTGTTGCTTATCTATGTAGGAAGCATATTTATCTTTCCAGTCTTGCAAACGGGCGGCCTCCTTCATAGGGCAGATGGATGAATCTATCTAAAGTGTTGCTTGATCGTGCAGTTTTTATGTAATTTCTATGTGTAAGTCCAGGAAGGAGTGCTATGATATCTGCTTCAGGCGGTTGCTTGGCAGCGGGTTGCCCGGTAAACTAAAAGGTAGAAAGCCTTAAGGAGTTTGAAGAGCTATGGAGATGCAAGGATCATTAATGGAGCAGGCCCAGGCCGAGCTGCAAAAATATTACGGTTATCCCGATTTCCGGGACGGCCAGAAAAAAATTGTGAACAATCTGCTGGAAGGCCGCGATACGCTTGGCATTCTGCCAACCGGAGGCGGCAAATCCATCTGTTATCAGGTTCCGGCGCTGCTGCAGCCGGGGCTTACCCTGGTTGTCTCGCCGCTGATCTCCCTGATGAAGGATCAGGTGGATGCTCTGACGACCGCAGGGATTCCGGCTGCTTATATCAACAGCACCCTGAGCGGCAAAGAAGTGAATGAGCGCATCCGCGCGGCCCGCCGCGGCGATTTGAAGCTGCTCTATGTAGCTCCCGAGCGTCTGGAGCTGGATTGGTTCCGCCTGGAGATGGCAGGATTGAATATCTCCTGCGTAGCAGTGGATGAGGCGCACTGCGTCTCGCAGTGGGGCCATGACTTCCGCACCAGTTATCTGGCAGTGTCCCCGTTCGTGGAGCAGCTGCCGCAACGTCCGATTCTTGCGGCCTTCACCGCTACGGCTACCCCGGAGGTCATGGAGGATATGGTCCGGCTGCTGCGCCTGCGCGAGCCGGGCGTCTTCATGACCGGACTTGGCCGCGACAATCTGGCGATGTCCGTGCTGCGCGGAGAGAACAAGCGTGAGTTCGTGCTGGATTACGCGGCTCAGCATGCCCACCAGCCGGGCATCGTGTATGCGGCCACCCGCAAGGAGGTGGATGATCTCTACCAGCGCCTTCAGGCCGCAGGCATCACCGCCGGGCGTTATCATGCCGGAATGAACGACCAGGAGCGGGCGGACAGCCAGGAAGGCTTCCTGTATGACGATATCCGCGTCATGGTCGCTACGAATGCCTTCGGGATGGGGATCGATAAGTCTAACGTGCGTTATGTCATCCATTACAATATGCCGAAGAACATGGAGGCCTATGTTCAGGAGGCGGGTCGTGCGGGGCGTGACGGGGAGCCAAGCGATTGTATCCTGCTGTTCAGTGCGCAGGATATCATGACCCAGAAGTTCCTGATTGAGCAGAACCCGCAGGACCCGGAACGCAAAGCCAACGAATACCGCAAGCTCCAGCAGATGATCGAATACTGCTACACCACCCGCTGCCTGCGCAGTGCGCAGCTCGACTATTTCGGCGAGAGCCATGACGACGATCACTGCGGGATCTGCAGCTCCTGTACCGACGAGCGTGAGCTGGTGGATATCACGGTTGAAGCGCAGAAGATCTTCTCCTGTATCCACCGGATGCGGGAGCGTTACGGCGTGGCGCTGGTCTCCTCCGTGCTGAAGGGCTCGCGGAACCAGAAGGTGCTGCAATACGGCTTCGAGAAGCTGCCGACCCACGGCGCTATGTCCAGCCGCAGCGAGAAGGAGATTACCGAGATCATCAATATGCTGATCTCGGAAGGATATCTGGCCTTGTCCGAAGGCCAGTATCCGGTGGTCCGGCTGCAGCCGCTGGCAGCCGAGGTGCTGCGCGGCCAGCGTCAGGTGCA
This sequence comes from Paenibacillus sp. FSL R7-0204, assembly GCF_038002225.1. Taxonomy (NCBI): domain Bacteria; kingdom Bacillati; phylum Bacillota; class Bacilli; order Caryophanales; family Paenibacillaceae; genus Paenibacillus; species Paenibacillus sp. FSL R7-0204. Next base: position 6,289,430 of record NZ_JBBOCA010000001.1, on the reverse strand, counting down.
TCAGCGTGTCGCCCGCAAGCTGGTCACCTCCGGCACGCGGGACCGCAGCCGCTCGCGCGATACTTCGCCGTCAGCGGTCAACGAGACGGTGTTCGAGCAGCTGCGCCTGATCCGCCGCGAGCTGGCGGGGCGCGAGCATGTGCCGTCGTACATCATTTTCAATGATGCGACGCTGCGCGAGATGAGCGTGGTCTGTCCGCAGACGGAATCGGAGATGCTTAGGGTGAAGGGTGTCGGTGAAGTGAAGTACCGGAAGTACGGCAAGGCCTTCCTGGAGTTTTTTCAAAATGAAATGTAAAGAAGGTTATAAGGCATGAGAATCATCCTGGCCACATTAAATGCCAAATATATTCATACGTCGCTTGCGATCCGGCTGCTGAAGGCGTATAGCGAGCATGAGTTCAAGGATATCCTTTTGGCGGAATATACCATCAAAGATCCCGCGATGAATATCGTGTCTGACCTCTTTCAGAAGCGGCCGGATGTGATTGGCTTCTCCTGTTACATCTGGAACATCGAGGAGACCATCAAGCTAGTTGGAATTCTCAAGCAGGTCATGCCGGAGGTCAAGATTGTGCTGGGCGGGCCGGAGGTATCCTATGAGCCGCTCTACTGGATGAAGCGGGAGGCCGGAGTAGACTTTGTCGTGAACGGTGACGGGGAAGAGACCTTCCACCATCTGCTGCAGGAGATCCGGGACGAACATAAGTACCATTTCGTATACGGTGCGGCATACCGCAAGGGCGAAGAGCTGATCGTCAATCCTCCCCGTCCCAAAAGTGATCTCAATACCCTTCCGACCCCGCACCGCTTCGCGGAGGATCTGCCGGAGCTGAGCAAGCGTATCGTTTATTTTGAGACGAGCCGGGGCTGTCCCTTCAACTGCCAATTCTGCCTGTCCAGCATTGAGGTGGGCGTGCGTTATTATGATATCGAACGGGTGAAGGCCGATCTGCTCTACCTGATTGAGGGCGGTGCCAAGGTGATCAAGTTCCTGGACCGCACGTTCAATATCAACCGCAATTATGCGATGGAGATGTTCCAGTTCCTGATCGACAATCATCAGGGCTGCGTGTTCCAGTTCGAGATTACCGCCGATATTATGCGTCCCGAGGTGCTGGATTTCCTGGCGCAGAACGCCCCTCCGGGCGTCTTCCGCTTCGAGATCGGCGTCCAGTCGACGAATGATGAGACCAATGAGCTGGTCAAGCGCCGCCAGAACTTCACCAAGCTGTCGCGCACTGTGATGAAGATTAAGGCCAGCGGCAACATCGACCAGCATCTCGATCTGATCGCCGGACTGCCGATGGAGGATTACGCGACCTTCCGCAAGACCTTCAATGACGTCTTCGCCATGGAGCCGGAGGAGCTGCAATTAGGGTTCCTCAAAATGCTGCGCGGCACCGGGCTGCGCGCCCAGGCAGCCAAATATGACTACACGTACATGGAGCATGCGCCGTACGAGATTCTCAGCAGCCATGTCATGCCGTTCGCCGATATCATCCGGCTCAAGCGGCTGGAGGATGTGCTGGAGAAGTACTGGAACAGCCAGCGGCTGGCTCATTCGGTCAAGTACCTGATCCGCCATGTCTTCCCGTCCCCGTTCGACTTCTTCCAGGAGTTCGGGGACTACTGGGAAGAGCGGGGCTGGCAGAAGATCGGGCATCAGCTGGAGGATCTGTTCACCCGGCTGCATGACTTCCTGACGGACCGGAGCACGGCCTCCATGGACATTGTCACTGGCCTGATGAAGCTGGACTACTTCCTCGCCCACAAGTACAAGCCACGCAAAATCTGGTGGGACGATGTGCTTGATAAAGCAGAGTGGGCGAAGCACCTGAAGCAGATCGCCAGTCAGCCGGAGCGGATCTCGGCCAAGCTGGCGGAGGCCGGACTTAGCGAGCGGGAGCTGCAGAAGTTCATCGTGCTAGATGAGCTGCCGTTCCGCCTTGCGCCGGTGCTGGACTCGATCAGCGGGCTTCGCTATGACGGGGAGCTAGGCGCTGAGGCGGGGGCACAGGCTGAAGCTGGTGCTGATGCCGGGAACGGGGACGCCCGGGAGCTGCTTGGAGCGGTGGCCGAAGGAGAGTCGGCGGAGCTTGCGGTAGCAGTGGCCGAGGCTGGGGCTGGGGCGGTCCATAACAATCCGCACCCTGGGGCAAGCGATGGCCGCACGCTGCTGGTCGTCCTGTATCAGCAGGACGAGAGCCAGCGGGCGCAGTATTTTACGCTGCCTCTATAGGGGAATGCCCATGACTACACTGGACACCTGCCTGCCGATGCGGATGTATGCGAAAAACTGAACACATCCGGCGTTCCGTGGGCGCTTGAACCAAGTGTAATCGAAAAACCGACCACAATTAGCGCTGTGTGGGCACGTCGGCCAAATGTAATCGAAAAACCGACTACATTCGGCGTTGCGTGGGCACGTGGACCAAATGTAATCGAAAAATCGACCACATTCGGCGTTGCGGCCGCAAGGGAGCATGAGCGGGAGTCGGTTACCTATGGGGGGCATACAGTTGAGTCAGGAGCAGCACATATCATTGTTTAGGTACGGTGACGAGCACGGGGAGCAATTCAAGGACCAGTTACTTGGCTTTAAGCTTCCGGCGGAGCAGTTGCAGTTCACCGGGCTGCCGGAGGAGACGCTTCAGGACCTCAGGGAGGATGCCGGTAAGGCCGGGGTGGTTATTGCTCATGGAGAACGGGCGGTAGGCTTCTTCATCCTACATACTGGTGAAGGTATCTCGAATTTCTACCAGGACTACCAAGGAGCAGTTCTTCTCCGGGTCTTCCTGATGGACTGCGCCAGCCAGGGCCGCGGGTTCGCCAAAGCAGCGATGGCACTGCTGCCGGATTTTATCCGCCGTCACTACCCTGAAGCCCGACAGATGGTGCTGGCTGTGAATGAACGCAATACCGCCGCCAGTCAGCTATATCTCCGCGCCGGATTTCAGGATCACGGCCTGCGGCGCAGCGGGAGCAAGGGAACGCAGCTGATTTTGCAGTACGGGCTGTCTAGCGGGAGTGTGGGGGATCTGGGCGATGGATAGTTGCTATGAAATGTATAATCGTCTTACGGAGCTATTCACCCGCGATACATTGCTAATGGATATTTTCAAGCGTGCCCAAGGTTTGGCCCCGTTCCCTTACTACATAGGTGCAGGATGCTTGGTGCAAACGGTGTGGAATGAGCTTACCGGGCGAGCGCCGGGGTACGGAATTAGTGACATCGATATTATTTACTATGATGCGGCCGATTTGAGTTATGCTGCTGAGGATGCGATGGTTGCTAAGGGCAGGGAGCTTTTTAAGGATATTGCTATCCCGGTCGATCTCAAAAATCAGGCTCGGGTTCATCTGTGGTATCCGCAGAAGTTCGGTGTGGAGATCACCCCCTACCTCTCCCTGGAAGCAGCAATCGACAGCTGGCCGACTACAGTGACCTCGCTGGGAGCAAGGCTTGAGCTGAACGGTGAATGGAAGATTTATGCTCCATTTGGTCTGGAGGATTTGTTTCAACTGGTTCTGCGGCCCAACAAAGCGCTGATTACCCAAGAGATTTACCATACCAAAACGCAGAAATGGAAGAGTAAATGGCCGGAGCTTAAGGTGGTTCCTTGGGGGCAGTGAGACTCTGACCGTTTTTGGGCGAATAGACGGCGGAGCTTATCCTCCCGGGGCAACTAAGCTGTGGGAATCCAAGGAACTGATGAGGAACCGTGTGGAGAAGGTGATTAACCAATATTTGGGCTTCCAAAAGGTGATTATTACCGGACACGGTATGGCTTTTCGTACCTTGTTAGGAGAATTAGCTGAAATTCCACATGCCTCAATCAGCGAGTACACTAAAGTGAACACCTAATTGTATTGGCTCTTTCCCTGCCTATCCTTCTAAATCGTGAATGGGGGAACGATGCATGCAACCGAAATTAATCTTAATCGAGGGTCTACCCGGCTTCGGGAAGTCCACAGCGGCACAGCTGGTTTACGAAATTCTTACGGAGGCGGGCAATAATGCTCAGCTATTCCTTGAGGGGAATTTGGATCATCCGGCGGATTATGACGGCGCCGCTTGTCTTACAAAGGCAGAGTACGATGAGCTGCTGGGGATGTGGGCCGATTCAAGGCATATATTAAGTCCGCGGACAACTTTTCATGACGGCTATTACCTTGTCGAATACCGGAAAATAGTAAATGAACACGAGCCTCTCCTTCCAAAGGAATGGATGGACACATTAGCCCGGAAGGATGTATATGAACTGCCGCTGGCTCAGCACAGGAAGCTGATTACAGCAAGATGGGGACAGTTTACGGAGATGGCCTTGCAGGGAACGGACACGTATGTGTTTGATTGCTCTTTCATTCAGAACCCTGTAACCATGGGAATGATCAAGAATGAAGCAGCGGACGAGTACATGATAAGCTACATTCTGGAGCTGGAGGCCATCATTAAGTCTTTGAATCCGCTGCTGATTGTTATCGAACAGGACGATCTGGAATATGCTTTCCGCAAAGCGGTCCAGGAAAGAGCCCAAGAGTGGTCGGAAGGGTTCATCAAATATTTCACCACCCAGGGGTATGGCTTAGGACAGGGCCACCAGGGCTTAGAAGGAACGCTTCAGGTTCTTGAGGCAAGACGGGAACTGGAAGAGAAGATATATAACGGCCTAACTATCGCCAAGAAAAAAGCAAATAACTCTTCGTATGATTTAAATGCCTACAAACAGGCTTTAGCGGAGGTTTTAGCAGAATATTTTTAACGCGGCAACCGGCCGCAGTTAGGCCAACAAGATGCTGAAATCCTGGTTCAGGCTCTGGACGGAATGAAGCTCTTCGGATATGCCGGGCCGCTGGCAAATCTCGGGTATAGTACAGCCGCTATGGCAGTTTGGAGCTGCCCGTGAAAGCTATGAACAGCGGTTTACTCCTGAAGCCAGCGATGCGCTAGCGGTGCTGCTGCTGGAACTGCCGCCAGCCTTGCGCTGGCACCGGAAGCAGGAGGTCCACCGTCATCTCGCCGGTCATCAGGGCGAGATTCGGGCAGCCGATATTCATACAGCATGGCTGCAACTTGCAAATAGGGAGTGAGAAAATTTGAAGCTGCAGGAATGTTACGGCTTATGGATGTCCGGCCAGTGGCACAAGGCCGGGAAATACAAGGACTTATATAATCCATACAGCGGGGAAGTATTGGCACGGATTGCCCAGGCAGATGCCTCTGAGGGAGTGCGGGCAATCGAGGCGGCTCACGAAGCCTTTGCTGTCTTCGGGCGGATGACGGCCTATCAGCGCAGCGAGATTCTATACCGGGTGGCCGGGCTGATTGACGAGCGCAGGGAAGAACTGGCCCGGGTGATAGCAATGGAAGCGGCCAAGCCCCTCAAGGCAGCCAGAGGCGAAATTGCCCGGACCGTGGAGACCTACCGTTTTGCAGCCGAAGCTGCAAAACAGGTGACCGGTGAGCAGGTTGCGATGGATGCGGCTGAAGGCGGACACCAGCATTTCGGCTTTACAATCCGGGTCCCCATCGGGGTTGTAACAGCTATTACTCCGTTTAATTTTCCGTTTAATCTGGTAGCCCATAAGGTGGGACCGGCCCTTGCGGCCGGCAACACCATTGTGTTGAAACCGGCGGAGCAGACACCGCTAAGCGGGTTGCTGCTTGCCGGGCTGTTTCAAGAGGCGGGGCTGCCGGCCGGAGTGCTGAATATTGTGACCGGTGAGGGAGCGGAGCTGGGGGAAGTACTGACGACCCATCCGCTGGTCCGCAAGATCAGCTTTACCGGGAGCTATGCCGTGGGCCAGCTGATTCAGCGGCAGGCGGGTTTGCGCCGCACCACTCTGGAGCTTGGGTCCAACGCTGCTTTGATTATTGATGAGAACACAGACATTGCGGCGGTTGCCGCCCGGTGTGTCAGTGGTGCTTTTGCCTATAACGGGCAAGTCTGTATTTCCTTGCAGCGGATTCTAGTCCATCAATCGCTCTATGAAGAATTCAAACAACATTTTGTCACAGCAGCAGCAAAGCTTATAACCGGGTCCCCGCTGGAAGAAGCTACGGATGTGACCTCACTGATTTCGGAGAAGGCGGCAGACCGTATTATGAATTGGATCGGGGAAGCCGTGGCAGGCGGCGCTGTGATCGAAACAGGCGGCCTGCGCTCAGCCAGAAATATTATTGCCCCTACCCTGTTGACTCAGGTGCCCCGCAGCGCCAAGGTATGGACAGAGGAGATATTCGGACCCGTTGCGGTGCTTCTGCCCTTTGACCACTGGGAGGAGGCAATCCGCGAGGTGAATTCTTCACGCTACGGTTTGATGGCGGGGGTGTATACCTCTGACATCAAGCGCGCTTTTCAGGCTGCCCGTGAACTTGAGGCCGGCGGTGTAGTCGTTAATGATATTCCGACGTTCAGAGTGGATCATATGCCGTATGGCGGTGTGAAAGACAGCGGTAAGGGAACCGAAGGCGTTGCTTACGCCGTACAGGAGATGACACAGCTGAAGCTGATATCTTTTAATGTGTAGAGACCGGTTCCGCAATTCCAATAAACACAAGGCAGCGATCCTCCCAATAAGAGGGGAATCGCTGCCTTGTTGTTTTTGTTAATAACTAATCATGGACCCGGCAGGCAGGTGGCGGGCGAGCCAGTCCAGCACATCGGCCGTAACCTCGTCCCGGTTGACCTCGTTCAGCATCTCATGCCGGCCTCCCGGATACAGCCTGCATTCTACATCCTGAAGCCCTTGCTTCCGGTATAACTCAGCCAGACGTATCACCCCTTGGCCATTACTCCCCACAGGGTCCTTCTCGCCTGCGAACAGGTAGACCGGCTTGTTGCTGCATAAGTGCTGAAGAGTGGATTTGGTATGAAGCTCCCGCAGCATATGGAAGAAATCCCGGAAGAAGCGGGTGGTGCAGATCGCCCCGCAGTACGGGTCGGCAATGAAGTGGTCCACCTCCTCCGGGTCGCTGCTCAGCCAGTCAAAAGCCGTCCGGACCGGAGAAAAGGAGCGGTTGTATGCGCCAAACACAATTCCGTTCAGCAACACGCTGCGGTGGTGGTCTCCCTGGAGCCTTAACTGCACCTTCGACAAGGACTCCGCCAGCCGCAGCATGCCCCGGGGACCGTTGGTGCCGCTGAGGATGAAGCCGCTGTAGATCTCGTGGCCTTCCTCGCACATCAGCTTCTGAGCCAGAAATGAGCCCATGCTGTGCGCGAACAGGAAGATAGGCACGTGCTCATGCCGGGAGCAGGCGAGCTCTGCAAGCTGAAGGAGATTGCGCCGCATCCAGTAGAAGCCGTTCTCCCCGCTGTCGCCGAGCAGGTTGACTCTGCCGGCGGTAAGGCCATGTCCCCGGTGGTCATTGGCATACACAGCATAACCGGCTGCGGTGAGCGCCGAGGCGAACCGGGCATACCGCCCAGCCGTCTCACACATACCGTGTGCAATCTGCACAATCCCCCGGATCTCCGTTCCCGCGTCCGGCAGCCATTCATAGACATGGATTTTGACATCTAAGGGATCAGTCATGGTAAAAGTGTTCTCAGTCATCGCCTGTCCTCCTGAAAGTGAAATTCAGCATTCCTAGCGTAAAGAGTACCTGTTGCTTCTGATCCAAGTGAAACGCAGTCCGGCTGCTTAAGGCAGATAAGAGCGCAGCACTGTAGATTGTCCTTCAATACTGTAAGCGCCGAGGCTGGACGGAAGCAGATAGCATTCGCCCGCTGCATATGGCTGGGAGCCGCCCTCCCAGATCAGATGGCCGCTGCCCTCACAGATCACCAGAATGGTGAAGCTGTCATCGGTGGTGGCGAGCTGCCATTCACCAGAGACGATTCCTTTTTCCACAATAAAATAAGGCGAGGAGGCAATTCTAAGCCATTCCCCGGCCACAGCACCATCTGTCTTCATCGAAGTCGCGCCTGCTCCCTCATAGGCAGTCACATTCAGGGAATCCTCGATATGCAGCTCGCGCGGCTTCCCGTCCAGACCCGGACGGTCATAATCGTAAATCCGGTATGTAGTGTCAGAGTTCTGCTGGATCTCTGCTACAACGACTCCTGCACACAATGCATGTACAGTCCCGGCAGGGATATAGAAGGAGTCACCGGCAGCTACAGTCACTTCCTGCAGGCTGTCCATAACCGTTCCGTTCTCCAGCGCGTCCTTCAGCATCTCGCGGGTGACGCCTTCCTTCAGGCCGTAGATGATTTTGGCGCCCGGCTTGGCGTCCAGCACGTACCACATTTCGGTTTTGCCCAGCTCTCCCTTGGGAAGACCGGCATAATCATCCGTAGGGTGAACCTGTACGGAGAGGTTATCGTTGCAATCCAGCAGCTTGATCAGCAGCGGGAATCTTCCGCCTTCCTCCGTGATGCCCTTGCTGCCGAACCACTCGTGCCCGAACTGCTCACGGATGGCATCCAGGCCTTGTCCGGCCAGCTCGCCGTTGACTACAGAGGAGGTGCCGTTCGGATGATCGGCAATCATCCAGCCTTCGCCGATATGGCCTTCGGGCAGATCCAGGCCGAATTTCTCCAGCGCCCGGCCTCCCCAGACACGTTCTTTGAATTCCGGCTGAAATTTCAGAGGATATGGTTTCGTCATTACAACATCTTCCTTCCTGATAATAGAATTGGTGATTTGTCTTGTCCCGGGCTGTCAACCCGATGATAGTGTCCCGGGAAAATACAATCGCTGCGAAAACTGGGCGATTGCAATCTCTGATCAGCTTCTTTTCTTCTCTACAGCTACAACATACGGGGCAGACTCTCGCTGAAGCTGCCGGTACACGATAGTCTGCGCGTCCTGCTGGGCCAGTCCGGCGGCCCAGGCTTCGACAGCGGCGGCTTCGCTGCCGCCGCCTTCGTGGCCGGGATACAGCACGGCCGTGATGATCCCGCCCGGGCGAAGCAGCGCTAGCGCCGCCTCCAGCGCGGCCAGCGTGCTTGCCGGTTCGGTGATGATGGTCTTATCGGCATCGCCCGCAGGCAGATAGCCGAGGTTGAACATCACCGCCGAGACCGTTCCGCGCCAGGCGGGCGGAACGGCTGCAGCCATGGCTGCATGGCTCTGCAGCAGCAGCGTCACGGGAGCCAGCGCAGCAGGCGCTTCCTCCCGGGCCAGCCGCAGGCGCTCGCCGGCAAGAGCCAGCGCCTGCGGCTGGATGTCGAACCCGTACACCCCGCCGCGCGGCCCGGCCGCCTTGGCGAGGAACAGAGTGTCGGCGCCGGTCCCCACGGTGGCGTCGATAGCCAGTCCCCCCGGCGAGAGCCGCTCAGCGGTCAGCTTATGGGCGAAGCTAAGGACAGACAGGAAGCCCATCAGCCCTTCCTCCAGTACTTACCCTGCCAGGTGTCCCTGGCAACCAGTTCCTGGTCAATGGCATTCAGCACTTCCCACTTCTTGAGGCTCCACATCGGGCCGATCAGAGCATCGCGCGGGGCATCGCCGGTTAAGCGGTGGACAATCATGTCCGGCGGCAGAATTTCCAGCGAATCGGCGATGAGCTTCACATATTCATCCTGCTCCAGGAACCGCAAGAGCCCGGCTTCGTACTGCTTCACCATCGGCGTTTTGCGCATGAGGTGAAGCAGGTGGATTTTGATTCCCTGAACCCCCATATTCGCTACAGCAGCTACAGTCTCCAGCATCATCTCATGCGTTTCCTGCGGAAGCCCGTGAATAATATGGGTACACACCCGGATGCCGTGACGGCGGAGCTTCGCAACAGCTTCAGTATAGCAGGCGGTATCATGCGCGCGGTTAATCAGATCCGAAGTGGACTGATGAATGGTCTGAAGCCCCATTTCCACCCATAGATAGGTGCGCTGGTTCAGCTCCGCGAGATACTCCACTACATCATCCGGCAGGCAGTCGGGGCGGGTGGCAATGGCGAGGCCGACAACCCCGGGCTGCTGCAAAATGACTTCATAATATTCCCTTAGCTCCTCGACAGGAGCATACGTATTGGTATAGGCCTGGAAATAGCCGATATATTTGGCATTCGGCCATTTCTGATGCTGGCGGTCGCGGATATGGTTGAACTGGGTGACCAGATCATCCCGGCGGCTTCCGGCGAAATCGCCTGACCCTCTGGCACTGCAGAACGTACAGCCTCCTTTTGCAATGGAACCATCACGGTTCGGACAGGTGAAGCCCGCATCGAGCATGACCTTGAACACCTTGGTATCCATCTGCCCGCGCATTTCGTAGTTCCAGGTATGGAAGCGTTTATCCCCCCACAGAAGCGGAGAGGAGGCTTGTTGAAGATTAGACATGTGCAGCTCCTTTCATTAACCTTCCCATTGTATCAAAAATCCGTGATGAACGTAACAATCCCTCCCGGAAATCCGCCGAAAAAAAACTAAAAATAGGCTGTGAATTACCGCCATTCGGCTTGAAAATGCTTACACATTATGTTATATTTAAAGTGTTAAAAAAGCCGCTGCAGCAACCACAATCATATGCTTTGAATTCATAATTTCGTGTCGTCCGGTCCATACTAAACCTTAGAGGTGATAACGATGAATTTGCAAGCGGTATTTGCTGATAACAAAGGTTCGATTGATGTGCAGCTGACTCCCGATGAAGCTCTCGCCCTGACAGGCGTAGAATTCAACGGCAACCACAAGATCAAGACAGAAGCGCAGCGGAAGATCCGCAATGCGTTCGAGAAGACCTTCGAGTTCGATAAATAAATAGCAGTCCGCTGAACGGCGGGCCGGTATTACAGAATACAAGACGCACGGAACTTTCGACCAGTCCAACAAGGGCGGGACGGAAGTTCCTTTTCTTTTGCTGAAATCCCTTTACTTTTGCCGGTAAGTTCGGCACAATATTGCAAGTGGCATTTATCCTATTCACAGATAAGGCAATAAGAGATAAGCGGAGGAGTACCTATGCGTTTACGCGGAAGAAAAGGAATACGTGAAAGTCTTGAGGAGCAGACCGATCTGGTCATCCTGGAACCACGCAGCCTGAAGGGGCGCTGGTCCGAATTGTTCGGCAATGATCATCCGATTCATGTGGAATTCGGAATGGGCAAGGGGCAGTTTATCAGTCAGATGAGCTTCAAATACCCGGAGATTAATTTCATCGGCGTAGATATGTATGACGAGTTGGTACGGCGTGCAGCCGAGAAGGCCCGGAATGTATGGGAGCCGGCAGGTGAAGAGACACCGCCGAACGTGAGAGTGGCCCTGGCCAATATCGATTACGCGGAGGAAGTGTTCGCTCCGGGGGAGCTGGAACGGATCTATCTCAACTTCAGTGATCCCTGGCCGAAAAGCAAGCATGCCCGCCGCCGTCTGACCCATCCGCGTTTTCTGGATAAATACCGCGGACTACTCAGTCCGCTCGGCGAGATCCATTTGAAGACGGATTCCCGCAGCTTGTTTGAATTCTCGCTTAATGCCTTTGCGGACTACGGTCTGCAGATGAAGAATATTTCCCTTGATCTGCATGAGGGCGGCGTAATCAACGAAGAGCATGTAATGACCGAATACGAGACCAAGTTCTATGGCCGCGGCGTGAACATTCACCGCTGCGAGGCGATTGTCGGAGATGAGGCACTGAAGCAATATCAGGCCACCCGTCTGGACAAGTACCGTCTCTAGATGCATTGCCGGTTTATTACAGCAAAAGGCAGTCCGGTTCGTTCATACCGGACTGCCTTTTGCGTTCTAACTTAAGTTCTTAACTTTCCCTGCTCTGCTCGCGGTTTATCCAGCATATCAATAATGCTTTGGGCGCTTTGCAGCGGGTTGTACCTGGAGATGGCCTCCAGATGGGCCTTGCGCGCCGTGCGGACATTCCCGTAATCATTCAGCAGCCTCTCCATCCACCTGTCAACTACATCGAGGGAGCTGATAGGCTCCCCCAGGCCGGCGGCAGTAAAGTAACGGCAGTTCTCTTCTTCCTGGCCCGGCAGCGGAGAGTGGAAGAGCATGGGAAGGCCCTTGGCCAAGCCTTCGCTGCAGGTCATGCCGCCCGGCTTCGTGACCAGCAGGTCGGATACCTCCATCAGCTTGTCAATCTCCCGGGTGAAGCCCAGCAGCCTGATGTTGGGATGCCTGAACCGCTCGTCTTGCTTCATCTCCTGCAGCAGCTTGTCATTCTGGCCGAGGCAGAACACAATCTGCACCTTGTCCCGCCATCCGGTCAAGGCCGCGTTCACTACTTCATCCTTCATCATGCCCCATCCGCCGCCCATAACCATGACCGTTGGAATACTCAGCAGCTTGAACTGCTCTTGAATGTCTTCCCGGCCGTGCTGCTCCCAGAAGCTCGGGTGTACAGGGATCCCGGTTACCCGGATTTTGAAGGCGGCAACACCCCGGCGGCGAAGCTTCGCCTTGACCTCGGGAGTGGATACCAGATAGCGGTCCACCTGCGGGCTGATCCAGCTGGCATGGGCGTCATAATCCGTAATGACCGTAATCAGCGGGGCCTTCAGCGACGGATGAAGCCGCTTCAGGCGTGAGATAACAGCACCGGGAATGAAGTGGGTACAGACGATGATGTCCGGCTTCAGCTGCTTCACAATATTTTGGGCATGCGTATAAAACAAATGGTGCAGGGCAAGTGTGGTAAGACGATTGAATGATTTCTGGTGACGGTACACGTAGCCCATCAGCCGGGGCTGGGAGGTGACCGTCTTGCGGTAGGCCGAGACAATCAGCGGGGCCACCTTGGGATTCAGGAAGCTTCCCAGCTCAAGCACCTTGGTCTGCACCTCCGGAGACAGCTTCCGCAGGCTGCTCGACAGCGCATATGCAGCCTGGGTATGCCCGGCACCGAAGCCCTCCGACAGCAATAATATTCTTTTTTTGCGCAATGTATAGTTCACCTGTTCCCTAGAGGTATTCACTGGCCGGACGTCCCTCAGGCATCATATCCAGAGGGCAAGCGTACCGGCTGCGACTCCAGACCCAATGACTGCTCCAGCCAGGACATCAGACGGATAATGCAGCCCGAGGTAGATCCGGGAGAATCCGACTGTGCAGGCCAGAGGAAGCAGAACTGCAGTCAGGACAGGATATGCTATCATATAAGGAACCGTTGAGGCGAAGATAGCGGTCGTATGGCCTGAAGGAAAAGAATGATCCTTAAGCGGATTACGGAACGTATTGGTGTCCGGCAGGGCCAGATAAGGCCGCAGGCGCGGGTAGAGCTTTTTGGCGATAGCGACGGGCACATGGCTTATCGCCAGCGCGGCCAGCGCTTGCAGCCCTGTAGTTCTCCATGGCTGCGGGCACACTGCCCAGACCAGGAGATTGATGCCGATCGCACTTGTTGCACCTCCGAGATGAGTGAGGTAGAAGAGCCAGAAGTTCAGAAACGGATTGTGCATCCGTCCGTTAATCCATTGAAACACCCGCTGCTCCAGGAGATGCAGTTTCTTGAATAAAGGTCTCATATCATGTCCCTCCGATAGTCCGGCTAAAAGAGTTCTGGCGCAGCTTAAGCAGCAGATTTCACGGCCTGAAGCTGTCTTTATCATACTTTTTTAAGGTAGACCGTTCAAGAAAAAGCTCAGGTCCGCTCGAAAAATGTCTCTTTTGACTTGGGAGCCCCAAAGCGTCTACAATGATTCAAGCAGGAAGAACGCGTTTATAAGGTAACAGAGAAATAAGGAGCCAGCCAGTACACTGGAATCCATATTCATATCTTCTGAACGTGACCATACAAACTCGGAATCCTGCCCGAAACTAAGGGGAAATTCTTGTCTACAGTAAGGGATGCAACAAAAGGGTCAGATAGAACGTTAGCAAGTTAGAGAGAGAAAGAGAAAAAACATCAAGATTTGAAAAAGGGGGCATCTAAAGATCATGACAGACGCACTGTTTGTTACGCTCCAAGTGATCTTGGCGGCAATTGCAGTTTATCAGTTTGCATTCTCACTGTTTGGACTGCGCAAGAAGAAGAATAAGGTTAAGTATGCGCCGCAGAAATCATTTGCCGTGCTGGTTGCTGCGCATAACGAAGAAGAAGTGGTCGGCGCCCTGATGGAAAACCTGAAGCAGCTTAATTATCCCCAGGAACTGTACGATGTATTTGTCATCTGTGACAATTGCACGGATAATACAGCTGCGATTGTACGGGAGCACGGCATGAATGCCTGTGTACGTACCAACAGTAACCTGCGCGGTAAAGGCTATGCCATCGAGTGGATGCTGAAGGAGCTGTGGGCGCTGCCCCGCCAGTATGACGCTGTTGTCATGTTCGATGCCGACAACCTTGCGCATACAGAGTTCCTGACAGAGATGAACAACGATCTCTGTTCAGGCGGACGGGTTATTCAAGGCTACATCGATACGAAGAACCCGGAGGATTCCTGGATTACGGCTGCATATGGCGTATCCTATTGGTACATTAACCGGCTGTGGCAGCTGTCGCGCCATAATCTTAAGATGGCCAACTTCCTCGGCGGAACAGGTATGTGCTTCGAGACGAACCTGCTGAAGGAAATGGGCTGGGGCGCAACCAGTCTGGTCGAGGATTTGGAATTCACCATGCGCAGCGCCTCCAAGGGTGTATATCCAAAATTTAATTATGATGCCAAAGTATTCGATGAGAAGCCGCTTACCTTCAAGGCATCCTCCAGACAGCGTCTGCGCTGGATGCAGGGTCATTTCACCGTAGCCCGCCGTTACTTCTTCCCGCTGCTGTGGCAGGGGATTAAGGAACGCAGCCTGACGAAGTTCGACCTGGCACTCTACGGAGCGAACGTATATATTGTGTTGCTTACATTCCTGATGACTGCCGTAATGTTTGTGGATAATGCTGTGTTCGACGGTCCGCATATTGCGAATATTTACGGACATCTGCCACTTTGGCTCGGGTACTTTGCCGTAGGAGCGAACATTCTGACCTTCCTGCTGGCCATGGCGCTGGAGCGGGTGAAGTTCAAGAAGGTCTACCTGTACCTGCTGGTGTTCCCGGTCTATCTGCTTTCATGGTATCCCATCACGTTCTATGCGTTCTTCACGCAGAACAACAAGCAGTGGAGTCATACCAAGCATACGCGCGTAGTCCGGCTGGAAGAAGTGCAGAGCAAGCAGGTTTCATAATCCGCGCTGCAAATTAATAATTTCAGAAGATGTTGACATCTTAGGTCTGATGATGTATAGTATTCAAGTGTGCAAAACATAGGGATTGCAAGCAGAAGCACCGGCTTCTCACCTGACTGGCTAACAGCCTGCTGGTTTTGATCTCAATGCTTTATGAATGGTTACAATTCATGAACGTTGATCAAACGGGGTGTCGGGGAATTACCGGCATCCCTTTTTTATGGAGAACCGTAATATATTATCTGAAAATTATTCGGAGGTGGAGGATTATCAGTAAGGAACATATGATCAATGATGAAATTCGTGCCAAAGAGGTTCGGCTGGTCGGAGCAGAGGGTGAACAAATCGGGATCAAGCCGATCCGCGAGGCGTTACAAATGGCGATCGATCTTAATCTGGATTTAGTCAACGTAGCACCGCAGGCGAAGCCGCCGGTATGCCGCATCATGGATTACGGCAAGTTCCGTTATGAAACGCAGAAGAAAGAGAAGGAAGCCCGTAAGAACCAGAAGATCGTGGATCTCAAGGAAGTCTGGTTCCGTGCAAACATTGAGGAACATGATTATCAGACCAAGTTCCGCAATGTAATCAAGTTCCTGGGCGAAGGCGATAAAGTGAAGTGCTCCGTCCGTTTCCGCGGCCGTGAGATTACCCACGCTAGTATCGGCCAGAAGATCCTGGAGCGCGTGAAGAGCGAAGTAGAAGAAATTGCTGTTGTAGAGCGCCAGCCTAAGCTGGAAGGCCGCAGCATGATCATGATTCTGGCTCCGAAGCCCCAATAATCTTGGAGTCACTTGCATAGCAATCTGGCGCCGCATAATATTCAAGGAGGAAACACCATGCCTAAAATGAAAACACATAGCAGCCTGAAAGGCCGCTTCAAGATCACTGGAACTGGTAAAGTATTGCGTTACAAAGCTCACAAGAACCACTTGCTGTCCCACAAATCGAAGCGTGCAAAACGCGTATTGAACGGCAATCCGGTAATGGCCCCTGGGGATGTAAGACGTTTGAAACAAGGACTCGCTAACTTGAAATAGTTAATCACACATTTTTGGGAGGTTTATTAATATGGCAAGAGTTAAAGGCGGATTTGTAGTTCGTCGTAGACATAAAAAAGTATTGAAGCTGGCAAAGGGTTACTTCGGTTCCAAGCACCGCATTTTCAAAACAGCTAAAGAGCAAGTAATGAAATCGATGGTTTACGCATACCGTGACCGTCGTCAGACTAAACGTAACTTCCGCAGACTGTGGATCGTTCGTATCAATGCTGCAGCCCGTTTGAACGGTCTGTCTTACAGCAAGCTTGTATACGGCCTGAAATTGGCTGGTGTAGAAGTGAACCGTAAGATGCTGGCTGATCTGGCAGTGAACGATCTGAACGCCTTCAACTCCCTGGCTGTTGTTGCCAAAGAGAAGATCAACGCGTAAGAAGCTATAAACCGAAAAGCACCGCCTGCGGGTTCTCCCGTGTGACGGTGCTTTTTTGTGCGGCGGGAACCGCCGGATGACGGCTATTCCCAGTATTTTGTAGTGCTGAGCAGCGAAGCGAGTTTCTTGCTGCTGGAGCGTCTCAGCTTGCGCAGGGCGGACCGCTCGTCCGCAGACTGGCAGATCAGCTTCTCTTCGTCGGTCTGGGCCACGATGGCCGGAACAGGGGCTGTAGTGCCGTCTTCATTCATGGCTACGAAGGTCAGGAATGAAGTAGCGGCAACGGCGCGTTCGCCTGTATAGAGATTCTCGGAGATAATCTTGACGAATACCTCGATGCTGGTACGGCCCGTCCAGGAGACAAAGGATTCGAAGCAGACGGAATCCGTCGGCCGGATCGGCAGGAGGAAGTCTACAGAGTCAGCGGATGCCGTTACGACGTTGACCCGGCAGTGGCGCATGGCCGAGATGGAGGCCACTTCATCAATGGTGCTCATCAGCTTGCCGCCGAACAGTGTCTTGTGATTGTTCACATCATTCGGGAAGACACGGCCGGTTTTGAATACGCGGGATTCATGACAGTATTTGAAGTCGGGTGCAGCTTGTGGTGTGTGTTCTTGTTCCATTTTCAGTAACTCCCTTTGCGTACAAGATGTAATCATACATGATAATAGAAAAGCCTTCCCTGTGCAATAATAATGTTAATGCACTTGGAGCCATAGATACATTTTGAGGTTTTCTAACATATATCGGACACATAGGTAACAGCTTATGTCAAGGTAAGCGATTTCTTGTTGAAAAATGCAAATTATTATTGACCTGAGGTCATTAATAGACTGGATTTTAGCTTTTTTTGCAGGTATAATTTGTACTAATGGTATGTCCAAAGCAGAACACAGAAGACATCCAATTTACTAAGGGGGATCACTTTCGATGAAGAAGTTTTACCAACTATCTTTGGTTATGGTTATGGCCTTCACTGTCATTCTGGCAGGTTGCGGTAACAATAACAGCGCTAATTCCGGCTCCAATGCTGGAACAGCAACTACTGCACCAACAGACGCAGCTGCAACAGAAGCACCTGAAGCAACTAAGGCTCCTAAGGCTGTCAAGCTGGGTCTCGTAACTGACGTAGGCGGAGTTAATGACAAGTCCTTTAACCAGTCTTCTTGGGAAGCACTGGAGGCTATGGAGAAGGATTTCGGCGCTGAAATTAAATACCTGCAGAGTAAATCCAATGCAGACTATGAGCCTAACCTTAACCAGTTCGTTAAAGGCGGCTATGATCTGACTTGGGGAATCGGCTTCGACCTTGGCGATGCTGTACTGAAGGTTGCCAAAGAAAACCCGAATGCCAATCTGGCCATCATCGACAGTGTAGTGGACGCTCCTAACGTTGAATCTGTAACCTTTGCCGAGAACGAAGGCTCCTTCCTGGTGGGGGTTGTTGCTGGTATGACAACCAAAACCAACAAAGTAGGTTTCATCGGTGGTATGGAAAGCCCGGTTATCAAACGTTTCGAAGTGGGCTTCAAAGCCGGCGTAGAAGCGGTTAACCCTAATGCAAAAGTAACTATCACTTATGCAGGTGCTTATGACAAGCCTGATACAGGTAAATCTTTGGCTGCAACGCTGTATGATGCCGGCAACGACATTATTTTCCCTGCTGCAGGCGCAACAGGCAACGGCGTATTCAACGAAGCAAAATCCCGCAACAAAGCCGGCGGTTCTAAAGTATGGGTTATCGGCGTCGACAAAGACCAGTCCCTGGAATTTGGCGATGATGTAACGCTGACTTCCATGATCAAACGTGTTGACGAAGCGGTTAAGAAGGTTTCCCAGCAGGTTGTTGACGGAACATTCAAAGGCGGAACTACAACTGTTCTTAGTCTGAAAGACAACGGTGTAGGTCTCCCTGAAACTTCCAAAGCTAACGTTAGTGCAGATATTCTGGCTAAGGTTGACGAATACAGCAAAAAAATCATTGATGGAACAGTTGTTGTTCCTGCCGAGTAATTCATTGCTTCAGCTTTACCCGATTTAACATAACGACGAAGCAAGGCCGGTTCAAGTACTGGCCTTGTTCTCTGTCAGCATCTGTTATAGACAATCACAACTGTACCGTCCTTGTGTGGGGCGGTACAGCCGTGTCTAAAAGGCAATATTATATATATTCTGTGATGAGGGTGATTCCATGAGTGCTGCGGCTCCTGTCGTAGAGTTGAAGCAAATCACAAAACGCTTTCCCGGTATCGTTGCGAACGACTCTATTAGTCTGACGCTGGAAAAAGGGGAGATCCATGCGCTGCTTGGTGAGAACGGGGCAGGCAAATCAACCTTGATGAATATCGTATTCGGACTGTATCAGCCCGATGAAGGCAGCATCGAAATCGACGGGAAACCGGTTATTATCGATAACCCCAATAAAGCTATTGAACTTGGCATTGGTATGGTTCACCAGCATTTCAAGCTTGTTGATCCTTTTACGGTCACCGAGAATATTGTTCTGGGCATGGAACCGAAGAAAGGTCTTAAAATTGACTATAAATCCGCTGCGGAGCAGGTTCGTAAGCTATCTGAGCAGTACGGGCTCCAAGTCAATCCAAATGCCAAAATTCATGACATTTCGGTAGGCATGCAGCAACGGGTAGAAATTATGAAAACCCTGTACCGCGGAGCGGATATACTTATATTCGACGAGCCTACCGCTGTACTTACGCCGCAGGAAATTACGGAACTGATGGCGATTATGAAGCGGCTCGTTGCTGAAGGTAAATCTATTATCCTGATCACGCATAAGCTGAAGGAAATTATGCACATCTCTGACCGTGTCACGATTATCCGGCGCGGTAAGGTAATTGATACGGTGAAGACCGCGGAGACCAATCCGAATGAGCTGGCTGAGAAGATGGTCGGACGCGGGGTTACGTTCAAAGTGGACAAGCAGACACCGCATATTGGCGAGAGCATCCTGAAGCTGTCTAATGTCAGCAGCAAGAGCAAGGATGGCGTGCCTGTGCTGAATAACCTGAGCTTTGAAGTGAAGGCAGGGGAGATTCTCGGAATCGCCGGAGTGGACGGTAACGGCCAAAGTGAGCTGATTCAGGCCATTACTGGGCTACGCAAGATTGATTCGGGCTCGATCCAGGTCTCCGGTAAGGAGATTGCTAATCTGTCTCCGCGTAAGGTATCTGAAATGAATGTCTCCCATATTCCGGAGGACCGTCACAAGCATGGTCTGGTGCTGGACTTCACTGTAAGTGAGAACATGGTTCTGGAGACGTATTATAAGAGTCCGTACAACCAGAACGGATTCTTGAACACAGAAGTGATTAACAAGCATGCCGAAGATTTGGTAAGACAGTTCGATGTGCGTACACCTTCCATAGAGAACAAAGCCCGCTCCTTATCCGGCGGTAATCAACAAAAAGCGATTATTGCGCGGGAAATAGACAAGAATCCGACTCTGCTGATTGCCGCACAGCCAACACGCGGACTGGATGTCGGGGCGATTGAATTTGTGCAGAAGCAGCTCATTGCCCAGCGGGATCAAGGCAAGGCAGTATTGCTGATTTCTTTTGAATTGGATGAAATAATGAATGTATCTGACCGGATTGCCGTTATTTATGAAGGACAGATTGTCGGAGAAGTATTCCCGCAGGACACGAACGACCAGGAACTGGGTCTGATGATGGCGGGCAGTTTGAAGCGGGGAGGTCATGCGGATGTCTAGACTCCGGAAAATATTCGCAACAGACAGCTATATCGTTCCGCTTGTAGCGATTCTGCTGGGTTTCCTGGTAGGTGCTATTGTCATGCTGTTTGGCGGTTACGATCCTATTGCAGCCTACTCTGCGCTGTTCAAGCGTGTGTTTGGCAGCCCGTATGATTTCGGTGAGGCGATCCGTGAGATGACTCCGCTGATGCTGACGGGTCTGGCTGTAGCCTTTGCCTTCCGCTCAGGGATGTTCAACATTGGTGCGGACGGGCAGGTCATGATCGGAATGACGGCTGCATCTGTTGTCGGCATTAAGCTTGGCGGCGTATTGCCCGGTTTCCTGTTAGTCCCGCTTGCAGTCATTGCAGCCGCTGTGTGCGGCGGACTATGGGCCGGTATTGCCGGATATCTGAAGGCTAAGCGCGGAATTAATGAAGTTATTACAACAATCATGTTGAACTGGATTGCGCTCTTCCTGTCGAACTATATTGTCCGGACGTTCCTGCTTCTGCAGGGACAGAACCGGTCGGAGGATAATCCGGCTTCTCTCTCCATGACCTTCCTCTTCTCCACCTTCGATAACGCCCGTCTGCACTGGGGAACTGTAATTGCCCTGGCAGCAGCTACCTTCTTCTATGTCTATCTGTGGAAGACCAAGCAGGGTTACGAGATGCGCGCAGTAGGTCTGAATCCGCATGCTGCTGAGTATGCAGGCATGAATGTTGGACGTAACGTGGTGAAGGCTATGTTCATCAGCGGCGTGTTCGCAGGATTGGCAGGCGCTGGTGAAGTGCTTGGCGTCTTCCATTATCAATCGGTATTTGCAGCTTCACCTGGTTATGGATTCGACGGTATCGCTGTTGCCTTGCTCGGATTGACTCATCCGCTGGGTGTCATTCTGGCTGCCATTCTTTACGGCACGTTAACGTATGGCTCGGCTGGTATGAGCTTTGGCGCCGATGTGCCGCCGGAGCTGATCCGTATTGTGATTGGTTCGATCATATTCTTCATTGCTGCGCAAGGCATTGTACGCTGGGTGCTCAAACCGTTTTACTTCAAGCGCAAGAAAGAGAAGGTGTTATAGATGGACTTCGTAGTCTTAGGCCAACTGCTCAATACGACGCTTGTTTTTTCCACAGCGCTAATATTTGCCTCCCTCGGCGGCATCTTCTCTGAACGATCCGGTGTTGTGAACATCGGACTTGAAGGTTTAATGATGTTTGGTGCCTTTGCAGCTGCCGTAGGTGGCTACTATGCTCAAGATGCAGGTATGGGCGAATGGGCACCTTGGGTCGGCGTGCTTTGTGCCATGGCTGTAGGAGTAATCGGTTCACTGATTCATGCAGTGGCTGCGATTACCTTCAAGGCTGATCAGACGATAAGTGGTACGGTTATTAACTTCCTGGCCGCAGGCAGCACATTGTACATGGTTAAGCTGTTTTTCGAAGGATCAGGCGAAACTCCGCTAATCGACGGATTCAGCAAAGTGGCGATTCCCGGGCTCTCCAAGATTCCGGTCATCGGCGAGGGGATATTTAACTCCTATCCAACCACTTATCTGGCGATTATCTTAGTCATTGTCATTTATTTCGTCCTGTTCAAAACTCCGTTCGGACTGCGTCTGCGTGCAGTCGGGGAACATCCGAGTGCGGCTGATACCCTGGGTGTCAACGTCAACAAGATGAGATATATCGGAGTAATGCTGAGCGGGCTGCTGGCGGGGATCGGCGGAGCCACTATTACATTGACTACTACAGGTACGTTTGCGCACAATACGATCTCGGGACAAGGCTTCATTGCCATTGCTGCGATGATTTTCGGGAAGTGGAATCCGCTTGGTGCCTTCGGTGCTGCGGTATTCTTCGGCTTCTCCCAGGCGATCCGCAACTATGTCCAGCTGTTTGAATGGTCCAAGAGCATTCCGCAGGAATTCATCTTCATGATTCCTTATGTGTTAACCATTATTGTTCTGGTGAGTGCAGTGGGCCGTTCCTCGGCACCTAAGGCGCTTGGTGAACCTTACGATCCGAGCAAACGCTAAGGCTATCGGTATACCATTCCCATTGCTTAACAGAACAGAGCGCATTTCCGGATTTCCGGGAATGCGCTTTTTTGATAGATAAGAATTTATATGTTTTGGGGTCCACGCAAAGTACCTGAGTCATCCTCGAGGCTAAAGCCCCACTTTGTGGGGGATTTTGTAATCATTGCAGGCAGCTGCTGCGGATACTTTCAGCCCGGAGGCGGGCGGAAGTACAGGCAAATACCGGGTGAGGCGAATAGATTGTTAAGAAACAAATACAGGAGGGATATTATGGCACACCCGGTTACGAAGCAGCAAGTGATCAAACTGATAGGCAAACATATCGTGGCGGTAAAAAAAGACGGGTCTAAAGTGACGGGCAAACTGGTCCGCATCTCAGGCAACCGGCTGATCCTGCAGCGCATCAGTGGGAAAAAAGTACAAACCAAGGCACTGATTCCGCTCGTGTTGTTTGATTTGCTGGCCATCGGTACGGCTCCTTACGGTTACGGCGGAGGCTATGGCTACGGCTATGGCGGCGGGGCTCCTTACGGGGGCGGTTATGGTTATGGCCATGGTCCTGTTCCCGGCCCTTATGGCGGCTATGGTCCCGGTCCTGGTTATGGCATTCCGCCGATTGGATTCTTTTAAACCATAGAGCCTGCTCTATCAGCGAAACTGTTTCTCAAGCTCATAACAGTAATTTTGCGGTTGATAACGGGCTACGCTGTAGCCCAGTTTTTCATAAAAAGCCAGACCAGCGGTATTTCCGGTATCTACGGAAACCTTCGCTCTATGGCATGCACGGGATAGTGCAAACCGCTCTGCCCTGTCCATGAGCATATTACCGTAGCGCTTACGCCTTGCTCCCGGGGCAATAGCGAGCATATCAATATATAACAAGTCGCCATGCAGCAGAAAATGCACGAATCCCAGCGGATCGCTGTCGTAGTCGGGACAAGCAACAAGTGTGACTCCCTGTCCCAGACGGCGGGGCAGATCTTTCCTGACCTGATTAATGATTGTCTGCGGAAGATGGGATAACGGGACAAGCTGCTTTTCAATCAAGTCATAAATAATCGTGTCATCCTGCCTGGGTCTGCGGTAACGAATCATAAATATTGCCCCCTTTCCACGTATTGTCGTACATCATATGCCCCGGGCGGTGTGGGCGTTCCGGCAAGAATAGAACAAGATTTTATGAAGAATTTAATGTATAACCCGCAGATGGGTATTGACTAACCGTGTGAGGAATCATATAATGTGTCTAAACATTTAACGAGCATACATGTATCGGCAATGATGAGGACGAAGTTTTAAGGGCTCTTTTGTTCAGAGAGTGAGAGGAATTGCTGCAACCTCCACCAGAATCCCTTATATACGAGCTCACCTCGGAGCTGTTTCCCTGAAAGGTCCACCAGCAGGAGCGGTGGAATTATTAGGGGGAATCGTTTGGTCCGCGTTAGGGACTTCAGGTTACGAAGATTTGGGCCCTGCCTACATCGATGGATTTTTGTATCCTGATAAGGCATATCATCGTGAGATGTTATGCAAACATGGGTGGTACCACGGAAGCTAAACCTTTCGTCCCTCACGCGCTTCTTCTGCGCGTGGGAGGCGAAAGGTTTTTTTGTTGAAACAGGAAGGATTGAGGCCTGTTCGCTAATATTAAAGATTGGATACTGACGTCCTGTCATTTGAATAATGCATGTGAACGATCGAAGGGAGGAATACTGATGAGCGCGCAATTACCGGAAGAAGTGCGGTCGATAGAGCAGTTACGTGAGAAATGGAAAAATCCTGAGGTGGTATCGGGGTCTGAGATCCTGCTTCGCAGCCTGGTACTTGAAGGTGTAGATACGGTATTCGGATATCCGGGCGGGGCTGTACTTTATATCTATGATGCGCTTTATGGCTTCGAGGATTTCAAACACATTCTGACACGCCACGAGCAGGGAGCGATCCATGCGGCTGACGGGTATGCAAGAGCAAGCGGTAAGCCTGGCGTATGTATTGCGACTTCAGGTCCGGGAGCAACCAATCTGGTAACCGGGATTGCTACGGCCTACATGGACTCTGTTCCGCTGGTAGTGATTACCGGGAACGTATTCTCCAGCCTGATCGGTACCGATGCTTTCCAGGAAGCGGATATTACCGGGATAACGATGCCGATTACGAAGCACAGCTATCTGGTAAGGGATGTTGAGGACCTGCCGCGCATTATTCATGAAGCCTTCCATATTGCGAATACGGGACGTAAAGGTCCGGTACTGATCGATATTCCGAAGGATGTATCGGCGGCGATGACATTGTTCACTCCGGCAGAACACCAGGGAGTTAACCTTCGCGGCTACAATCCGCGCACGGTTCCCAATAAGCTGCAGCTCGATAAACTGGTGAAGGCTATTGAGGCGGCGGAGCGTCCGATTATTATTGCAGGCGGCGGAGTCATCTACTCTGGAGCGCATGAGTCCATGTATGAATTCGTGAAGCGCACGGAGATTCCAATTACTACTACATTGCTGGGACTGGGGTGTTACCCGAGCGGCGAAGAGTTGTGGATGGGAATGCCGGGAATGCACGGCACATACACAGCCAATAATGCCATTCAGCAATGCGATCTGCTGATTAACATCGGTGCCCGGTTCGATGACCGCGTAACCGGCAAGCTGGACGGCTTCGCTCCCAAAGCGAAGATCGTGCATATCGATATTGATCCGGCCGAGATCGGCAAGAATGTAGCAACTGATATTCCTATTGTGGGCGATGTTAAGACGGTTCTGGAAATGCTGATCCCGGATGTGAAGCGTGCCTCGAAGGCCGATGCCTGGAGAACACAGATTGCCCAGTGGAAGCTGGACCAGCCGTACCGGTACAAGGATTCGGAGACGGAGCTGAAGCCGCAGTGGGTCATCCAGATGATCAATGACACCACCAAAGGTGAAGCTATTGTGACGACTGACGTAGGCCAGCATCAGATGTGGGCTGCTCAATATTACAAGTTCAACCATCCGCGTTCATGGATTACTTCGGGGGGCCTTGGAACAATGGGCTTCGGATTCCCGTCAGCGATCGGGGCGCAAATGGCCCATCCGCAGCGGCTCGTAGTCTCCATTAATGGTGACGGCGGCATGCAGATGTGTTCCCAGGAGCTTGCGATCTGTGCGATCAATAAGATTCCGGTCAAGATCGTTGTGATCAACAATCAGGTACTCGGGATGGTTCGTCAGTGGCAGAACCTGATTTATGAGAAGCGTTACAGCTATACCGATCTGGCCGGCAGCCCGGACTTTGTGAAGCTGGCTGAGGCTTACGGTGTGAAGGGCCTGCGGGCAACGAACAAGGAAGAAGCCAGCGCCGCCTGGAAAGAAGCCATGGAAACACCTGGACCTGTCCTGGTAGAATTCGTTGTCCCCAAAGACGAGAATGTCTACCCGATGGTAACCCAAGGGTCTACCATTGATCAAATGCTGATGGGGGATGAATAACAGTGATGAGACATACGATTGCTGTGCTTGTGAATGACCAGCCTGGCGTGCTGCAGCGGGTATCCGGATTATTCGGCCGCCGGGGGTTCAATATTGAGAGTATTACTGTTGGGCAATCCGAAGAGGTCGGATTGTCCCGGATGGTCATTGTAACGTTAGGTGATCAGCATACTCTGGAGCAGATTGAGAAGCAGCTCTACAAGCTGATTGATGTAATTAAGGTAGTTGATCTGGGTGTAAGGCCTATGGTTGCCCGTGAGCTGGCGCTCATTAAGGTCAAGGCTGAGCCCTCTGAGCGGCCTGAGATTATGGGCGTAGTCGAAACCTTCCGTGCTTCTGTTGTAGATATTGGCTCAACCAGCCTGCTTGTACAGGTAGTTGGGGATACCACCAAGATTGATGCAATGATTGAGCTGCTGAAGCCTTATGGCATTAAGGAGCTGTCCCGGACAGGAGTAACGGCGATGATCCGCGGGAATGCCTAATCGTCACATTTTACAGCTTTAACGAATTGCTGCTTGCGTGCATTAATTTAATTAAGATTAGGACAGACTTTGCCCGCTAAAGAGCGGGGGCTTGAGGAGCACGCTATAATAGAGTAAGCCTAACAGGAGTGTGCTCTTGAAGCACCCGCTCTTTACGATGGGTCCCAAATTAAAGGAGGATTTTGACAATGGCAGTTACAACGTACTATGAACAGGATGCAGAGCTTAGCGTATTGAAGGGAAAGACAATTGCAGTAATCGGGTACGGTAGCCAAGGACATGCCCAGGCACAGAACCTGCGTGACAGTGGTCTTCAGGTGGTTATCGGTCTGCGTGAAGGTAAATCTTTTGAAACTGCCAAGAATGACGGCTTTGAAGTATTGTCTGTAGCAGAAGCGGTATCCCGTGCAGATGTGGTGCAAATCCTCATGCCGGACGAAACTCAGGCATCTGTATATAAGAATGATATCGAACCGAACCTCAAGAATGGCGCGGCTCTGATGTTCTCCCACGGTTTCAACGTGCATTTTGGACAAATCGTAGCTCCTAAGGATGCGGATGTGCTGTTGGTAGCTCCTAAATCCCCGGGACACATGGTTCGCCGCACTTATGTTGAAGGCTTCGGCGTTCCCGGCCTGATCGCTATTGAACAGGATGCAACCGGCAATGCCAAGGCTATCGGTCTGGCATATGCCAAAGGCATCGGCTGTACCCGTGCAGGAGTTATCGAAACCTCCTTCCGTGAAGAGACTGAAACGGATCTGTTCGGTGAACAGGCTGTCCTCTGCGGCGGTGTGTCCGAATTGATCAAGGCTGGTTTCGAGACATTGACTGAAGCCGGATATGCGCCTGAGATGGCTTACTTCGAGTGCTTGCATGAGCTGAAGCTGATCGTTGACATGGTGTATGAAGGCGGATTGTCCAGCATGCGCGATTCCATCAGTAACACTGCGGAATACGGTGACTATGTAACTGGACCACGCATCATTACTGCTGAGACTAAAAAAGCTATGAAAGAAGTACTGTCTGATATTCAACAGGGTAAATTCGCCCGCGACTTTATCCTTGAGAACCAATCCGGCCGTGCCTTCCTGACCGCTACCCGCCGTAACGAAGCTGCTCATCCGGTAGAAGTAGTCGGCAGCCAGCTGCGTGAAATGATGCACTGGATTAAGAAATAGGTCATATACTTACAATTGCAATGAACCATAGGTAACCCTCAGATGCGGCCGTAATTTTGCGGGCCGCATTTGAGGGTTTATGGACAATCTTCAGGAGGTGCTCAGCATGCGGAAAATTTATGTGTTCGACACGACGCTGCGTGACGGGGAGCAGTCGCCGGGTGTGAACCTCAATACGCGTGAGAAGGTAGAAATCGCTTACCAGCTGGAGAAGCTGGGAATTGACCGGATGGAGGCAGGCTTCCCTGCCGCTTCGCCCGGAGATCTGGCTGCGGTGAACGCAGTGGCCAGAGCCGTCAAGAATGTCACCGTAATCGGTCTGTCCCGTTCCAGAGAGAGCGATATTGATGCGGTCAAGGAAGCGCTGCAGGGGGCACAGGACCCTTGCATTCATATTTTCCTGGCAACCTCGCCGATACACCGTCAGCATAAGCTGCGCATGGAGAAGTCACAGGTGCTGGAAACGGCACAATCGGCGATCCGCTATGCCAAGAAGTATTTTCCCAAGCTTGAATTCTCCCTGGAGGACGCTGGCCGTACCGAACGTGAATTCATGGCTGAAATGGTCTCCATGGCGATCCGCGAGGGTGCGAATGTGGTGAATATTCCAGATACGGTCGGATACCTGAATCCGGCGGAATACGGAGCCATCTTCAAGTTCCTGAAGGATACGGTGCCGGATATCGAGCGGGTTCAGCTTAGCGCCCATTGTCACAATGATCTGGGGATGGCTACCGCCAATACCCTCGCTGCCATTCAGAATGGTGCAGACCAGATTGAGGGTACGATCAACGGGATCGGGGAACGAGCCGGCAATACAGCGATTGAAGAGGTCGCTCTGGCGCTTGAGACCCGCAGTGAGTATTTCGGTGCCAAGACCTCTCTGGTCCTGTCCGAAATCTCCCGTACCAGCCGTCTCGTCAGCAAGCTGACAGGAATGGTTGTGCCGGGCAACAAGGCGATTGTCGGCGCCAATGCCTTCGCCCATGAATCCGGGATTCATCAGGATGGCATGCTGAAGGAGAAGACCACCTACGAGATTATGACACCGGAAACGATTGGTCTCAAAGAAAGCAAGCTGGTGCTTGGCAAGCATTCGGGCCGGCACGCTTTCCGCGATAAGCTGAGTGATCTGGGCTATGACATTTCTGAGGAAGAGGTCAATGCCGCTTTTGCCAAGTTCAAGGATCTTGCTGATAAGAAAAAAGAAGTCTCAGACGAGGATATCCTTGCGCTTCTGGAAGAGAAGCTGATTGATACGCCGGAGACCTTCAGTCTGCAGACGATCTATGTTACGTATGGCAATGAGGCTACTCCAACCGCCAAGGTAATTATTCACGGCCAGGACCCGCAGCCGATTGTGGCGGTTGCCGAAGGCAACGGATCGGTAGACGCGATCTACAATGCCATTGATCAGGCTACAGGGGAAGAAGTCACACTTGGCGATTACTCAATCAAAGCCGTCAGCAGAGGGAAGGATGCTCAGGGTGAGGTACATGTCGTGCTCTCGCAAGGCGAGGTGGCTGCGCAGGGCCGCGGACTTAGCACCGATATTCTGGAAGCGAGTGCCAGAGCCTACCTGGATGCACTGAACAAGCTGATTGAGAAGCGCAAGACCTACACCAAGCGTGAACATGCCAATCTTTAATTCAACTATTTAAAAGAAGCTTCACCGGACTAGTACGATTTGTCCGGGGAGGCTTCTTTTTTTTGTTCAAAAATCTGCTGAAATTTTTTTTGTGCAGAGCATGCTGGCTTAGAATCCAGCCGGGGAGGTTTTGAAACAAGATTTTGCATAAAAAGAATGAACAAGATGAGTCGAAAAAATGAAAAATAGTTCACAATCGAGGGCTGATTCCTCATATTCTGCGTTTGAAGCCACTTTTTTACCGATAAAATTATTTTATTTTTGAGTTAACTATGATTTATCTCATAATCTGTTCAGAAATTGTTCAGAGGCGGGAAGTAGAGTTACTGAAGTAAAGTCAAAGCGAAATCGAAGGCCCATATACATACTAGTGACAGGGGGACGATCCGAAAAAAGCAGGCGGGAACGGGTAATGGCGATGCTGGAACAATCATTTTGCAGAAAGAGAGAGAGGGAATAGTGATATGAAGAAAAAGACGATAGGCGCCTGGTTGGTTGTTGTAATGCTGATTACACAGTTTGCCAACGGTTTCGGGTTCATGACGAAGGTTAATGCGGGGGCAACGAATAGTATCATTACAAGTGTCACAATGGCAGTATATGAAAACGGCACACAGGTCACGGATAGTGTGTATAAGCTTGATTCGGAAGTCAAAGTAGGCTTGACCTTCAAGCTTCCAGTGACGGACCCTGAGACTGGAGCCCATGGTTATAAGGATGGGGACACGTTCGAATATCAGTTGCCTTACCAGTTAGCCATTGACCAATCATACACGGGTGACTTGGTATACAGTGGTGTAGCATCGGGGAAAATCGGAACGTACAAAGTCGGTACTGACAACAAAGTGGTGCTTACGTTCATTAAAGATATCGAAGGTTTGTTCAATGTGGGCGGTACTTTTAATGTGACGTCCAAACTTAGCTCCACCAAAGTCACGGGAACTACGACACAGGAGCTGTTATTCCCGATCGCCGGGAACCTGAATAATACGATTGTGATTAAAGTCCATCCTAAGGGCGGCACCAGCATTACCAAGGACGGGATTCCACAGCCGCAAAAATATAATCCGTCCAGCATCTTATGGACTGTTAATGTGAACACTGTGCAGGATGAAGTATACAAAGCGGTTGTTACAGACTCCATTCCGGCAGGCCTGGAGCTTGACCTAAGTTCAATTGAGGTCTATAAGCTTGAGGTTGATGTTCAGGGTAAAGTGACCCATAGAACGCAGATCGGGTCCGACCAATATGATCCTTCAGGCAGCACGACGAGCAGCTTGAATGTGAAGTTCTTCAACACCATTACGGATGCGTACCAGGTGACATTCTCGACCAAAATTACAAATACAACGCTTAAAAATTTCACTAATACCGCTAAGCTTACTGGTGAAGGAATCGATAAGAGTTCTTCTAAGACGGTTGATATTGTGCGGGGAGTTCCACTGAAGAAGACTGCGGGAAATTTTGATCCTATGGATGAGACCATTCCTTGGGAGATTCAGTTCAACTATAATGAACAAACCATTACATCCGCTAATGCGGTGTTGCTGGATTATTTTAATGATTCCCAAAAGTTGGTTGAAAGTTCATTAGTCGTATACAAAATTCAATTGGATCAAGACGGAAAAGAAGTAGGAAGCGGGACTCCTATCAATGAAGGACCCGATTATACTCTAACCTCGCCTTTGACCGACAAAACAGGCAAGATCGGGTTCAAACTGCAATTTAATAATGATATCAATTCTGCATATAAAATTAAATATAAAACCAAAGTCAAAGACCGTGTATATGGAGCTGAACAAATTTTTAACACAGTTACCAGAGATACGTATAAGGGAGAAGCAAACCAATATACTACTCAGCGTATTTTAAACAAGCAGAATGTAGATACGGGTAAGGATAAAGATGTCGATTATCTCAATAAAACAGTAAAATGGACCGTTAAAGTCAATGAAGACAAAAGAACCATGACCAACCTGATTCTGACGGATACTTTCGGCAATGCCGGACTGAAACTTATCGGCAAACCAATTATTAGCCCGAGTCCTGGTGTTGAAGGTACAGATTATATCATTACTAAGGTTGGTACTGAAGATTTCAGTAAGGGCGATGGTTTTAAAATCGAATTTAAAAATCCGATTAATGAAGCCTACACGATTACTTACACCACAAAGTTTGATTTTTATAAGTTGATTGATGGTATGAAGGAGTTCAGTAACACAGCTTCGATTACATGGGATGAAAATAAAACGAATAAACCGCTGACATCGACCAAAACCTTTGATCCGCGGGAAGAAGTTAAAAACAACGGTAAGAAGACAGGTTCTTACGATGTAAATACCAAGCAGCTTACCTGGACCGTTGGGGCCAACTATAATAAACGTGTATTGGCTGCAGGAGCCACTCTAGTGGATACGATTCCTGTAGGCCAGAAAGCAACTAGCGTAACTGCAGTAGTCTACAAGATGGGATATGAAGAAGATGGGGAGCACAGTAAGGGTGCTATCATTGACGCTTCGAAATATGATCTGACTGTCACAGACAAGCAACTCACAGTGAAATTCAAAGACGAGGTTGACTATGCCTTCTATGTGGTCTTCAGTACAGAGTTCATTGGGAGTGATGTCAATCAAGGTACAGTTACAAATAAAGCCACTTTATACGATAAGGATAACAAGGCTGTATCAGAGCCCTTGGAAGTAACAGTAACGGTTCCTAAGGGCGGCGAATATGTAGCTAAAGATTTTACACGCGATAAAGATGATCAGACTCTTCTGAACTGGAAAGTGGTCATCAACGCCAACCAGTCCATTGTCAAAAACGTAAAACTGGTAGATAATCCTAGCACGAATCAGGTGCTGCTGCCGGACAGCTTCCATCTCTACGTGACTACAGTGAATCAGAGCGGGGAAGCAGTAGATCCTACGTCTGGGAATGAATTGAAGAAGGATGTTGATTACACCCTTACCTTCAAAACCGACAAAGATGGTAAAGAAAGCTTCGAGCTTGCCTTCATTAACCCGAACCCGATCAGTAAACCATATATTCTGACTTATAAGTCCGTTGTGACTGAGGCAGGAAATAATGTGCAACTGAAAAATGCTATCTCGTTTAGCGGTGATGGTGTAGAACAGATTACAAAACCTATTACATCTGAGAAAAGTATTAAAATTGTTGACACTTCCGGTACAGGAAGCGGCGTTACTGGCTCGCTAAATGTTACCAAAACCAATCAGACCGGCGATGAAAAGCTTGAAGGCGCCGAATTCGCACTCTCACGGGTGATTGGAACTGAACTGAAGGAGACTCAAAAACAGACTTCTGCAGAAGACGGAACCCTGACTTTTACAAATCTTAAGGCTGGTAAATATGTTCTGAAAGAAACCAAAGCTCCGGCAGGTTACGCGCTGGACAGCACCGAGCATAAAGTAACGATTAATTCGTCCACGCCTGTGCAGCTTACCGTCAAGAATGACTTCTTCGGTTCACTTAAGCTGACCAAGTTGGATGTGAATGATTCCAAGAAGAAACTTGAAGGCGCAGTGTTCGAACTATTCGACTCCAAGGGTGCACTAGTGAGTTTGAAAACAACTGATGGCAACGGTGAGTTGGTATTCACTAAGCTTAAAGGCGGGGAGTATACCCTGAAAGAGAAAACCGCCCCTGCCGGTTATGTCCTGGATACCAAAGCCATTAATGTTACCATTGATCCCAATCAAGAGAAAACTGTTACAGTGACTAATGCACTTATTCCGGCCGAAGTCTTCGGATCGCTGAAGTTGACTAAGGTAGCGCAAGAGGATGCGGGCAAGAAGCTGAAAGATGCAGAGTTCGGATTGTATGATTCCACTAAGAAGCTTGTGACAAGCGGAAAAACAGACGCTGACGGCGTATTGGAATTCAAATCGCTGAAGCTCGGAACCTACACACTGAAGGAGCTTACTGCCCCTGCCGGTTATGTGCTGGAGGCGACAGAGCATACTGTAACGATTGATTCCGGCGTACAGAAGGTACTCGCACCAATTACGAACAAACTGATTCCGGTTGAAATCCTCGGCTCGCTCAAAGTAACGAAGGTTGCTGGGGAGGATACGAACAAGAAGCTTGCAGGAGCAGAGTTCGGACTGTATGATTCCGCCAAGAAATTGGTAGTAAGCGGAAAAACCGATGCAAATGGTGAACTGGTATTCACATCGCTGAAGCTGGGGAATTATATTCTGAAGGAAATTACAGCTCCGGAAGGTTATGTTCTGAGCGATACAGAGCATCCTGTAACGATTGATTCCGGCGTGCAAAAGGTGCTGTTGCCAATTACTAACCAAAAGGTAACCACACCGCCTACAGAATCGACACCGACACCAACGCCGGTGACACCAACAGCAACACCGACGCCAGTTACAGAACCAACAGCAACACCAGTACCAACATCACCGCCGGTATATTACACACCGACACCTGGACCATCAAGCATTCCTGGAGTTATCGGTACACCAACGCCGACACCATCGGTAACGCCAGCACCAACGGCAACTCCGGCTGCTTCCAGTACGCCAGGAGTAACAGCTACGCCACAGGTAACGCCAGCAGCAACACCGGCTCAGCCTGGAACGGTCAGCACTCCAACGCCGCAAGCCACACAGGTGACTACGATTGAGGAAGTGCCTATTGACGGCGAGATCCCGCTGGGAGGTATCCCTAGCATCGGCGAAGAGCCGGCGCATGGTACGGTAACTATTACACCGGATGGCAAATGGACGTATACTCCAGATCCAGGCTACACCGGCAAGGATAAATTCACGATTGTCGTTACAGATGAAGACGGCAATGAGGAAGAGATTACAATTGAAGTTGGAGTCGATGAAGTGCCTAAGGGTACGGTTACACAACCAACTGACAAAGGCAACAACAGCGGACTTCCCGGCAAGCTTCCTCAGACCGGTGAAGAAAGTCCTCTCCCGCTGTATCTGACTGGCGGCGGATTGATCATTCTGGGACTTGTACTGTCCAGAAGATTCAATGCCCGCAAGAAAATGTAGGAGAGTACAACTTATCAAGCATTAACAGCTAATAAGGCAGTATAGACAAAGACACCCGCAGCCTGCTGCGGGTGTCTTTGCTGTTACAAATATAAAGTCTCTGAAATAATACCGTCCCCTGAAAGGTCAGCATTGCCGTTTCTATTCACGGAGAATCACATACTTCTGAGGTTAAGATGCTTCCATTCCTCATACCAGCGCTTAATACTCGCAGGAGGCTTCACACCGAGCTCCCGCTTCAGTAATGCCGTCAGAGTATGATATTGCTCCTCTACCGCTGAACGCTCCCCAATGCTGTCGTAGACCTTCATCAGCCCGAGATGCCCCTGTTCAAAATAAGGCTGAAGCTGCACCACCCTCTGGTACACGGTTACCGCTTCCGGTATCCGGCCGCTGCTGACATAGAATTCGGCGATATTCATTGCGTGATGCAGCCAGATGGTCCGCAGACGCTGCCGTTCCCCTTCAGCCCAGAGGTAATCGTAATCGTTCAGATAGTCGCCCGAATAGAAATCGAACAACCGCTGGTGCTCCTCATAGTTGTCCTTATTGATGGCATCTTGAGTCAGAATGCCCTTCTCCCATTCGTAGCTGTCTATCAGCAGGCTGCCGGTCTCCAGGGTGTAGCCTTCTCCCCCGCTGGCATTGCTGATCTGCAGATCAATCTCTGCCTGCTTCAGGCATTGCCGAACCTGATAAATCGTTGTATAAAGATGAGTGGAGGCTTTCTTAAGATTGAAATCGGGCCACAGCAGATCGGTTAAGGTATCTTTGCTTACGAACCGGTTGCGGTTGTGAAATAAATAAGCAAATAATTCCTGTGCTTTGGTGGTGCGCCAGCGGATATTGGGCAGCGGCTGGCCGCTGCGTTCGAATCTTAAGGACTGGAAGCTGCGGATCATGACCGTCTGCGCAGGCTT
This sequence comes from Paenibacillus sp. FSL R7-0204, assembly GCF_038002225.1. Classification (NCBI taxonomy): domain Bacteria; kingdom Bacillati; phylum Bacillota; class Bacilli; order Caryophanales; family Paenibacillaceae; genus Paenibacillus; species Paenibacillus sp. FSL R7-0204. The sequence goes on along the minus strand of NZ_JBBOCA010000001.1, from coordinate 6,254,414 downwards.
GCGGGAATCCTCCTGTGCCCGGCTGACACGTTCCTCCAGCCGTTCAATGGTCTTCAACAGACGGCCCCGCTGTACAGGCTTAAGAACATAGTCAAGCGCATAAAGCTCGAACGCCTCGATGGCGTAGCTGTTATGGGCAGTCACAAATACGATGCTTGCCTGCGGGCACAGCTTTTGCATGGCCTCCGCAGCCTGGACGCCATTCATCTCAGGCATATCAATGTCGAGGAAAATCACATCAGGACGTAGCAGCGGCGCTGCATTGACCGCCTCGGAAGGATCAGTATAAGTAGCGATTACATTTATAGTTGTCAGTTCTTCCAGCATCATTTTCAGCTTCATAAGAGCAAGCCGTTCATCATCAACCAGCAAGGCCTGAATCATATCTATCCCACCACTTCATTAAGGAATGTTGTCTTGTCATTGGCTGTTTAAGGATAATTCGACAAGGATGATGGTTATCCTCCCTCTGAGCTTGCTTGAGGCTGATTTTTGAATAGAAATGCTGCTATTCTAAAATAATTTAGAAAACCATGCAGGGGAACCTTAAAGCCAGGCGTCTAACGTTATGTAGCTGAAGGAGGGAAGAAAGACTTGGAAGAGACGGAGTGGATCAATGCTGTGCTAAGCGGGGAGCATCAGACCTTCGGGAATCTGGTGACCCGTTATCAAGGCATGGTATATAGTGTATGCATCAAAATTACAGGAGAAGCCGAGTCTGCCAAGGATATGGCTCAGGAAGTCTTCATCAAAGCCTATAAAGCCCTTCCCACCTTCAGAGGACAGTCTTCCTTCTCCACCTGGCTGTACCGGATTGCTTACCGCACCTGTCTGGACTGGAAACGTGCCAATGACCGGGAATGGCGGCACCGGAGCGCAGCAGATTACACGGAGAATGACTGGGTGACTTCGCAGACACCTGAACAGGCAGTGCTTCGCAAGGAGGCTTCCCGTGAGCTGGGTGAGAACCTGGATAGTCTGGCGGAACCGTACCGGTCGGTTGTGCAGCTGTACTATTTTCAGCGACACTCGTATCAGGAGATAGCGCAGCAAAAAGGAATTTCGGTTAAAACGGTTGAATCGCAGCTCTATCGGGCCAGACAGATGATGCGCAAAAGCGGGGAGGAATGGCGATGAATTGTTCAACAGTAAAAGAGTGGATGCCGCATTATATAGATGGACAGTTGTCACCAGAGGCCCAGCAGGCCATCTATCTGCATACCCTGACCTGTCCCGGCTGCGCGGAATGGCTGGAGGAGGCGCGCGAGCTTGCGGCGATGTGGAGCGATATGGAAGCCGGGCTTGATCTTAACGGGCAGGAGCCCGTGTTGCCGCATGACTTCCCTGATTTGACCGGGGATGTTATGGCAAGGATCGGCCAGCTGGAGAACGGGCGCAGAGAACGGATCGTGAAATCCACCATGACCAGACGGCGCACGACCCGGGGAACCTCCTGGATGCATTACGGTGTGGCGGTTGGCCTGACGTTTATCCTGCTGCAGCTTGGCGTATTTGAGAATTTGGCCTATGGCATCACTGAAATCAACGGGCATATGTCCACATCGGTCAGCTCCTGGTTCGGCCCGCAAGGTAACCATAAATAAATCCATAGCGGCTTCGCCGGTTATCTAATTTATTTCAACAAAACTTTTGGGAGGGTAACATATGATTAAGAAAAGACGCTGGCTCACGTTTCTCCTGGCCATGGTTCCGGGACTGGGCCACATGTATCTGGGCTTTAAAAAAATGGGTCTGGAGTATATGATTGGAGCATCGCTCTGCATTATATTCATTCCGTCCATGCCCACAGTGTTTCCGTTCGCGCTTGCTGCGCTTTGGTTCTATCAATTATTCGATGCGCTGCAAAAGGCGGCTTGGATGAAGGTGTCGGCTGCCGAGCATGAGCGGATGATGTTCCATCCGGATAGCTTTGGAGCGCCTTGGTCGATGGGCATGTCTGCACCCCCGATGTATCCGCATGATGATGTGAATCCGGTATGGGTCGGTATAGGGTGTGTTATCGCGGGCATCCTGCTGCTGCTCATCACTGCATTTCCAGCTCTGTGGGAGATTCTGAACGATATGAACATCGGAGCGATTCTGCTGTCGCTTGCTTTGATCGGGTATGGATTCAGGATGCTGAAGAATAATTCAAAAGTATAGTGAAATGGGGAATTGAAAGATGGGGAGATGGAAGATCGGCAGCTTTACCGCCGCAATAGGGTGCATAATAGTAGGAGTTATTGTAGTCATGGCTCAGTATGGTGTAATCACGTACGATGTGCTGGGCTATATCTGGCCGGCCCTGCTTATCCTGTTCGGCCTGGAGATGCTGCTTAGGCTCTTCATTAAATCGGATGTCAAAAGCCGGGTAAGCGGCTGGGCCATTTTGCTGATCATTGTGCTCATCGCGGCAAGCGGGGCACAGACGGTGTTGGCCGGAGGATCGCTGAGCAGTATCTTCGGCAATACCAAGCTGGTGCCGGTGGACGGGAAGGTAGAAGTGCAGCAGGATATTAAGAACTTGCGGATTAATCTGCCCCAAGGCAAGGTTAAGCTTCAGGGTGTGGATGGGAACACGCTGGCGTATGAAGGGAAACTGGAGCTGCCGGGCAATACAGATAATGAAGCAGCAAGTGCTCTGGAGCGTAAATGGAAAGTGACAACCGAGGGCGACACGCTTGTGATGGCGCTTGAGGGAGATTCAGGCTGGCTCTCCAATATCCAGATCGGCTTCAACAACAATGCGCCATATCTGAATGTCAGCATTCCGCAGAATCTGGCCGCTCAGGTAGAGACCAGTGACGGTTCCATCGAAGCCGGTGGGCTGGCCGCAGGCATTAATGTGGATACGAGCAACGGGACGATGGATATCCATGATGTTTCCGGCGGTGTGAAGGCTCATAGCAGCAATGGCACGCTGACGGTAAAGAATGTACAGGGCGGAGCAGACCTGGTTAGCTCGAACGGTGCGATTACGCTGGGGAATATTGACGGCGCTGTGTCGGCCAGAAGCAGCAACGGCAAGATTACAGTCAATTCGTCAATCACGGGTGCATGGGAGCTGAAATCCAGCAACGGCAAGATTGTCTTGGGTCTTCCGGCGGTAACGGATGCCAAGATTACGGCAGATACCAGTAACGGATCGCTTAAAGGCAACGTGGACTGGGGCGGCGGCGATGAGGACCATGGAACGGCTGTACTTGGCAAAGGGACCCATGAGGTCACCTTGTCCACCAGCAATGGTTCTATAACAGTGGATACGGCGCAATAAAAGACATAGAAGCATAAAGAGCTGTTCACCGGATACGTTATGCCGGTGAACAGCTCTTTGTTGTAAGAGAAGAAATGATTTCGGGAGATTATGCGGGCTGCAGCCAGTTAGTCTTGATTACCATGCATAAGCCTTCGGAGCGGCACCGCCGGGTCCGGGGAAAATCTCATCCAGACGCTTCAGCACGGATTCGTCCAGAACGACCTCCAGGCTGCGCAGCGCGCTCTCGAATTGCTCCAGCGTACGCGGTCCAATGATCGGAGCTGTGACGGCAGAATTCGTCAGCAGCCAGGCCAGAGCGATATTATCCTGCGGCTCGCCCAGCTCCAGGCTTAGCTCCGCAAAGGCCTCTAGCTGCTTCTTGTGCTGCTCCACACGCTCCGCGTTGCCGCCACTGCGGCTGCCCTCAATCTTCTTCAGCGCATTGCGGCCAAGCAGCCCTCCGTCAAGCGGACTCCACGGAATAATGCCAAGGCCCAGATGCTGCGCCGCAGGCAGAACTTCAAGCTCCGGCAGACGGCAGGTCAGGCTGTATTTATGCTGCTCGGATACCAGTCCGAGGAACCCGTGGGCCTTAGCTTCCTGCTGGGCAACGGCAATATCCCAGCCGGCAAAGTTACTGGAGCCGGTGTAGCCGATCTTGCCTTGGCTGACCGCAAGCTCAAAGGCGCCCCACAGCTCGTCCCAGGACACGTTACGGTCGATATGGTGCATCTGGTAGAGTTCGATGTGATCGGTCTGCAGACGCTGCAGGGAGCCCTCCAGATGGCGTCGGATAATGTAGGAGGAGAGTCCGCCTTCATCATTGGGTCCATCCAGCTTGTCACTCATCGCCCCGTAGACCTTGGTCGCCAGGACAACCTTCTCACGGCGTCCGCCGCCCTGCTTGAACCAGCGGCCGATAATAGTCTCGGTCAGACCCGAGTTCTCACCCCAGCCATACACATTGGCGGTATCAAAAAACTGGACTCCCGCGTCCAGCGCCGCATCCATAATCCGGAAGGCTTCTTTCTCGTCGGTGATGGGACCGAAGTTCATCGTTCCCAGACAGAGGCGGCTTACCTTCATACCAGACTTGCCAAGCTTCGCGTATTGCATCTTAAGATCACTCCTCTTCCATATGATTAGAGATCCGATAATTTCACCTACCCATTAATTGTAATCACTTGGCGGGACAAGGGCAAATTCACGCTCCGTTTCACTTATAGGCTATATCTATGAACGTGATAGAATCTATATCTTTGTCCTTTGTCCTTCGTTATGATACAACAATATACAGAAGAACTATGTCTGCGACCAGCAGGACTACCTAAGGAGTGACAGGAATGAGCGAGGTCAAAAAAATCGCCGTAATTGCCGGGGACGGCATCGGACCTGAAGTTGTGGCAGAAGCGGAAAAGGTATTGAAAAGAACGGAAGAGCTGTTTGGGTATACATTTGAAACGGAGCACGCCCTGTTCGGCGGAATCGCCATTGATGAACGCGGAACTCCGCTGCCTGAGGATACGCTGGAAATCTGCCGCAGCGCCGATGCTGTATTGCTTGGAGCCGTAGGCGGACCGAAGTGGGATAACAATCCGAAGGAACTGCGTCCGGAGACCGGACTGCTGGGTATCCGCAAGGCGCTTGGCCTATTCTCCAATCTGCGCCCGGCGGTGGTCTTCGATTGTCTGAAGGATGCTTCGACGCTGAAGCCCGAGGTACTGGAAGGAACGGACCTGATGGTCGTACGTGAATTGACAGGCGGGATTTACTTCGGGGACAAGCTGCGCCGTCAAGGCGAGCATGGAGAAGAAGCGGTAGACACTTGTGTCTATAATGTCATGGAGGTTGAGCGGATTGTACGCCAGGCGTTCGAGATTGCCGGGAAGCGCCGGGGTAAGCTGGCGAGTGTAGACAAAGCCAATGTACTGGAGACCTCCCGTTTGTGGCGTGAAGTGGTGAACAGAGTGGCGCCGGAATATCCGCAGGTTGAGGTTGAGCACGTGCTGGTGGATAACTGTGCGATGCAGCTGCTGCGCCGTCCTGCGAGCTTCGATGTTATCGTGACCGAGAATATGTTCGGAGATATCCTGAGCGATGAAGCAGCGATGCTGACCGGCTCGATTGGCATGCTGGCCTCCGCTTCACTGGGAGAAGGCAGCTACGGCCTCTATGAGCCGGTTCACGGCTCGGCGCCTGACATTGCCGGACAAGGGCTGGCGAACCCGATCGCTACGATCCTGTCGCTTGCACTGATGTTCCGCATGACCTTCGGCTACGAGAATGCAGCCGCTGCCATTGAAGCCGCAGTTGCGGAGGTACTGGATGCCGGTCACCGGACGAGCGATATCGCAGTTGATAAGAGCAAGGCGATCAGCACCACAGAGATGGGTGACCTGATTGTAGCCGCTATCCGCAAAGCCTAGTTCTACCACATGTATCCCTTTTGACGCAGAATGAAGAAAAACTTCACAAAATGTTGCTTATTTATAATTATTATAAAAAAGTAATCAATGTAATATTGACTTTGATTTTGTACGATGATAACATTTGGTCTGTACCCGTAAGAATGTAACCATCCCATAAAATCAAGAAAAGCATATTGCATCCGGCAACGGTCCGGTAGCTGTTTTTCTTACATAATCAAAAGGAGGATTTAAGCAATGGCAGAACGTTTGGTAGGTAAACCCGCTCCTGACTTCTTCATGGAGACAGTAACAGGCGACGGTAAGGATTTCGGTAAGGTAAGCTTGTCCGACTATCGCGGCAAATGGCTTGTATTCTTCTTCTATCCGCTTGATTTCACCTTCGTATGTCCAACTGAAATCACAGCCTTGAGTGATGCTGCTGCGGATTTCGCAGAGCTTGATACAGAGATTCTAGGTGTGAGCATCGACTCCATCCATAGCCACAAGGCTTGGTTGTCTACTCCTAAGGATATGAACGGCCTTGGCCAGATCAATTTCCCACTGGCTTCTGACATCACGAAGAAGGTTGCCAGCGATTATGGCGTCCTAATTGAAGAAGAAGGCATTGCGCTGCGCGGACTGTTCATCATCGATCCTGAAGGTGAACTGAAGTATCAGGTTGTTAACCACAATGATGTAGGCCGCAGCGTTGAAGAGACATTGCGTGTGCTGCAGGCTCTCCAATCCGGCGGGCTGTGCGCTATGAACTGGAAACCAGGCGACAAGAACCTGTAAGCTTCCGGACCTCATGAGCCGCGATCTTTGATATACTAAGAGGACCTCCTTGCGGGAAGCATTATTCCCTTCAAGGAGGTTTTTTGCAAAAAGATAAGAATGTATATGCTTCGCACTATAATTATCCTTATCTTTCTCGCTGAAACGGTACCGTCCTTTAAAAGGACGGCAAAGCCGTTTCCACTTGAGATAAGGGCAGACGTTTGAAAATGGGCATAAAGGTTAATATATAGCTTGTAAGGGGAGGAATCTCTCCTGCTGCTTTGTAATATACTAATAGGAAATCAAATCAACGACAACACTCAAGGAGGGTGAACAAAAATGAGCTTTTGCTGTGGAGCGAGTATGGTTGGAACGAAGGGGACCCTAAAGCATTATCGCACGCAAGTCCATAATGTTCCCCTGCTTTTTTGTCCGGTATGCCACCGGGTAGAGGTACATTACAAAGTCGAGAATGAATATGAAATTCTGGCGGAATATGCCCATGGCGACGGCGTCACGGATGTGGATTTCCAGGATTATGTGATGGAGGAAGAGGAAGCGATCTTCGAGAACGTCATCAATATGGAGAGCGAGGACCCGCTCGCGATCATACGCAGCCAGATCGATATGTCGCTGGACCTGCTGGCAGTTGCCAAACAGATCGGTGACTCCAAATGGGAACGTGAGCTGAAGAAGCGTCTGGCTGTTATGAGCCAGCGGCGTCACCGTCTCCAGCAGAAGGCTTGAATATCTTTTTTAGATCCTGCCACCATCATGTTATAAATTAGTGAGCTCCCGCCACATGGCGGGGGCTCTTTTCAATGTATTTGCAGGAAACAAATCATTCCCCTCACACTTAAATGTGTCTTAAGAATCATTTTAAGAATATTTTTGTCATTCGACAGATTCTCTGATTGCGTTGTCTTCTTCTCTTGGATATGATTGGAATATAGTTGAAACGGTTGGATAATACAATACGATTTTCGAATGTTCTGGCGGCTTCGTCATATACTCAGATACATAGTAATTTGATGTCGCTTAAGCGTCTTCGTCAATTGCAGTAAAAGGGGGAACTTCGTATCGTGATAAGCCAATATCAGGAAAGCTTGCTATTATCGGCAAGAACGTTTCAAACTGGTCCGATGGATACCACATTTGAGGATGTGCTGGAGCACATCGACAGCGGGATTCTGCTTTTTGATGATGAGGGTGTGCTGACTTTCGTCAATAAGCAGATGTACGGCATTCTGGAGCTTAACCGTCACTCTCTTCTGGGCTGCACCTTGCATCATCTGTTATCCCATATTCAGCTCAGCCGCTTCAAGAAGAAGCAGGTGCTCCGTAGTTACCGTGAAATGGTGCTCAAAGGTAAGCCAAGCTATGAATTCGTGGATGAATATGGACGGTACTGGCGCGCAACCCTGTCCAGCGGAGAGGAGATGAAGGGCAGCTACCTGTTCACATTCAAAGAGATCTCCGATTACAAGCTGATTGAACAGACGGCCTACCAGAATGACAGCTTGGCCATGCTGGGCCGGTTATCGGCCTCCATTGCCCACGAGATCCGCAATCCCCTGACAGCTATCCGGGGGTTCATCCAATTGCTTCATCCCCATCTGCATCTGCTTGGCAAAGAAGAATATGCGAAGATTATATTAGCGGAGATTGACCGTGCCAATGACATTATTCATGAATTTCTGACTTCCTCCAAGCCTTCTGTGCCGCAGATCAGCATGATTCCTGTCTCTGCCCTGCTGAAGGAAGTGGTCCTGCTGACAGAGAGCGAGGCGCTGATGAAGGGCTGCCAGATCAACTTGCAGATGCTCCAGGAAGACCTGGTCATCTCAGGGGATATTAAGCAAATGAAGCAGGTTGTGCTGAATATGATCAGAAATGCGATGGAAGCGATCTCGGAGCGGGTGGATGATTCTGTAGGCCGGATTGAGGTAGGCGCACGTAAAGAAGGAACAGAGGTGCGCATCTTCATCTCTGACAACGGTAAGGGAATGGATATCTGCACGCTTGACAGACTGTTCAATCCGTTCTTCACCACGAAGGAGAATGGGACGGGACTCGGACTCTCCGTCAGTGACCGGATCATCAAGAATCATGGCGGCTGCATCTCGGTCAGCAGCCGGCTGAATGAAGGAACCCGGTTCGTCATTTCCCTTCCGCTTACTCATTAATGCTTATCTTAAGCCCGTTGTTCTCGGTGGAGTGCATACGGGTTATAATCAATATGTAAGGGCTGATTCCTGCAAAGCACCAACAAGTGCAGGAGATCAGCCTTATCTGCGTCTGCCGGAGGGATGAGGTTTGATTTTTGAATGGAGCAGTGATGCCAGTGTAGCAATGGCGCGAGGAGAGGCTGCATGTCTAATGATCTCAGAGGCACAGGTACAGGGAGAAGGACTTCCGGCGGACTGGGCCGCGCGAGTCCGCCTATTGTCCGCAGCGGGCCTGTTCAGCGGCAAGCTGGGGCAAGTGTATATCCTGCCCGTAATGGAGCAGCCTGTGGTCATTCTGGCCGGATGCGGAAAGGGCCAGATGGGTATGCACGAGCTTCGGCAACTGATGGCACAGACCGCCAAGGCGGCTTACAGGCTGAAGGCTGCTGCGCTCGTTGTGCAGATACCGGTGGCACTAGGCGGGCGGGCTGGGGCGCTGAAGGCAGAGAAGGCCGGCCAGGCCATCGCAGAAGGGCTAGTTCTGGGGTCGTATCACAGAAGGCAATATAAGTTGGAACAGGCAGCCTACCCGGGTATAGATACGGTACTTCTGCGTATGGAAGGCAAGAGCGAAGCAGCAGAAGAGGAAGCCTGGAGACAGGGGATCAAGCGGGGGCAGGCTTTCGGGGAGGCTGTTAACCTTGCCCGTGATTTGACCAACCGTCCGGGGAATCTGCTGACTCCGTCGGGTCTTGCGGTGGCCGCTATTGAAATCGCTGAACGGCACGGACTTCCGGCTGAAGTGCTGGATGAACGGGAGCTTGCGTTTAAGGGAATGGGCGGATTGCTTGCGGTCGGCAGCGGCAGTGTGAATCCTCCCCGGATGATTGTTATCCGCTATCAAGGAACGAATCAATGGGAGAACGCAGTGGGCATAGTCGGCAAAGGGGTTACCTTCGATACTGGAGGTATTTCTCTGAAGCGGGCACCGGGCATGGAGAGCATGCACAGCGATATGGCCGGGGCCGCAGCCGTCCTGGCGGTCATGGATGCGCTGGGGCATTTGCGTCCCAAGGTCAATGTGATCATGCTGATTCCTGCGGCTGAGAATATGCCGGCAGCGAATGCTTTTAAACCCGGCGATATCATTACTACCCTCAGTGGAAGAACAATTGAAATTATCAATACCGATGCGGAGGGCCGGATTATTCTGGGAGATGCGCTTACCTATGCCCGGGAGTGGGAGGTGCAGAGGATCATTGACGTAGCCACGCTGACAGGAGCTGTGGTATCGATTCTGGGAGATGTGGCTACAGGGGCAGTAACGAATGACCAAGCATTCCTGGAAGAGCTTCTGGCAGCTTCAAGGCTGTCGGGGGAGCAGATCTGGCCGTTGCCTGTCTATCCTGAATTCCGGGAGATGCTGACCAGCGAGGTTGCGGATCTCCGTAATGCTGCCGGGCGGTATGGAGCTGCAAGTACGGCGGGGCTGTTCATTGGAGAATTCGCCGAGGGGCTGCCATGGGTACATCTCGATATTGCAGGGACTGCCTTTCTGTCTGCGGAACGGGGAATGAATCCTAAGGGTGCCACGGGCGTAATGGTCCGCACCTTGCTGGAATATCTGCTGAGCGCTGCCGCTGAACCGGATCGCCGCTCCCCTGAAGGCTAAGCCGAATCGCCCCTGATAGACAAAGAGCCGCAGATTCTCAGTTCCCTGAGACCTGCGGCTCTTTGCTGCTTGGCATCCTGATTCCTATAACTGCGGGAATGGCAGCCTATTTACGGGCCTTCATCTGGGCAGTCAGGGATTGGACGCTATTCATAATCTTATCCCGCGTATTCTTATTCTTCAGCAAGTAGGCGGCTCCCAAGGCTACCGTTGTAAACAAAGTCTTCTTGGTGTTCATGGTGATTCCTCCTTGGCAATAGTCTGGTTGTTAAAAGCTTATAACTAACATACCCGCATGCCAAGGTTTCTAAACGAAAGAATATGAAGTCCGTATCCGCTAGAGCTGCATCCTAGCGCTTGCTGCCCAGTGTAGTACTGCCGCAGGACAAAGGTGAATCCATCGCTGCTGCAGGACAGGTCTTGCCTTTATCACAGCCGGCACAGGCTCCCTGCTTGCCCTTCTGTACATGACGGTAGATCATCCAGCCGGAATACCCGAATATTAGCGCCACAATCACAATATTAACGATCATTACTGTCATCGCTTCCTCTCTTAATAACTTGGACTTGCTGCGGGGCTACGACCATCCGAGCAAACGTCCTCCCTGATAGATCACCAGTGACACCGCATAGGCCAATACCAGAGAGTAACCCATGGAGAAGAATGTCCATTTCCAGGAGGCAGTCTCCTTCTTGATAACGCCGACAGTGGCCAGGCAAGGAATGTAGAGCAGGATAAAGGCCATGAAGCTGATCGAGCTAAGCGGTGTAAAGACTGAAGCAATCTGGCCTTCCAGTCCTGCTGCATCCGGGGCATGGTAGATGATGTTCATGGTGGAGACCACAACCTCTTTGGCGAGGAAGCCGGGCACCAGGGTAGAACCGGCCTGCCAGGTCCCGAAGCCGAGCGGCTGCAGCAGCGGGGCAATGAAGCCGCCGAATTTGGCCAGGAAGGAGTGATCCATGTCCACATTGAGGCCGCCAGGACCAGCGTAGGACATCAGCCAGATCAGGACAGAGCCGGCCAGGATGATAGTCCCTGCTTTGCGCAGGAAGCCCTTGCCCTTCTCCCAGGTGCTGCGGCTAAGTGTCTTGAGCTGCGGCATCCGGTAAGGAGGCAACTCGATAATGAAGATAGACGTCTCATTCTTGAACAGGTACTTGGAGAAGAACTTACATAGAATCAGGGCAAATACAACACCCATTACATACATAGCCAATACGGCAGTGGCCTGCTGCGCGGGGAAGAAGACCGCTGCGAACAGCAGATATACCGGAAGCCGGGCGGAACAGGACATTAGCGGCATAAGCAGCGTCGTCAAAAGCCGGTCTTTGGGCTGTTCAATGCTCCGGGCAGCCATAATCGCCGGTACGTTACAGCCGAAGCCGATAATGAACGGAATGAAGGCCTTGCCGTTCAGTCCCATCCGTTCCATCGTGCTGTCCATCAGCAGGCAGACACGGGCCATATACCCGGAATCCTCCAGGAAGGAGATCATCAGGAACAGGATGAATATCTGCGGGACAAATACGAGTACGCCGCCAACACCACCGATGAGACCATCAACGATCAGTGCGTGCGTGAATTCCGAAGCCCCGATCGTCTGCAGCAGCGAATTCGTCCAATCGCTGAGCGGACCGCCGATGAAGCCATCCAAGAGATCTGACAAAGGGCCTCCAATCCAGTCGAAGGTAGTTTTGAACATGGCATACATAAAGACGATGAACAGGGGAAGTCCCAGAAAACGGTGGGTAAGGATGGAATCCAGACGTTCAGTCAGATTATGCGGTTTTTGCAGGGTAGAGTCTATAGCGTCAGCGCATACCTTACGGATGTAGTCCATGCGGACGGAGCGAATCCATTGGGGAAGAGTGAGTGCAAGCTTCTCCTGCTGCAGCCGGGTCTGAGCGGCATCTGCGATCAGCAGCAATCCAGAAATATCCGTTCGTTTCTTCAGCAGCTCAAGGATAACCGGGTTCTGCTCCATCAGCTGCAGAGCAACCCAGCGGAGATTAGGCAGACCAGAGGTCTTCTGCAATTGTGCAACAATGGAGGCTATCGCTTCCTCAGCGATTTCGCCATAATTCAACTGGAAGGTAACAGGCGGGATGTGGGAGGGCTGTTCCAGCACGCTAAGCACCTGACTGGTTCCCTTGCCTGTCCGGGCAATCAGCGGCAGTACGGGGACACCGAGACGTTCCTTAAGGATGTCGGGATTCACCTGAATGCCGCGTGCTTTGGCGACATCGGTCATATTCAATCCGAGGATCGTCGGCTTGCCGTATTCCAGCAGTTGCAGCGTAAGCAGCAGGTTCCGTTCCAACTGCGAGGCATCGACAATATTGATAAGCGCTTCAGGGGTTTCTTCGATCAGATATTGTGCGGCTACGCCCTCATCGCGGGAGAGGGGGTGAAGAGAGTAGATTCCGGGCAGATCGATCAGCTTGCCGGCTCCGTTCTTGAGACTGCCGATCTTTTTCTCAACCGTAACGCCTGCCCAGTTCCCCACGTATTCGTAGGAAGAAGTCAGGGTATTGAACAGCGAGGTTTTCCCAGTGTTGGGATTCCCCACAAGTGCTATAGAGCTCATGATACCTTCACCTCTATCATAGATGCTTCCTTCCGCCGGATAGCAAATAACTGACCGTTGCATTCAAGCGTAATCGGACCCATGAAAGGCCCTTTACCCTTGAGACGGATCATTACACCCTCAGATACTCCCAGATCGGCCAGACGGCGGCGCAAGATAGGATTCATGCCTTCAATTCTTTGAATGGAGCCTGTAGTGCCTGGTTGCAAACGCAGCAAGGAGCAGGATGTTAGAGCCATTGTTATCCCTCCGAAAGAGACTGATAATCAATCTCAATGATTTCTTGTAATGTAGCATTTTACTTCCATTTTTTCTGTGATTAATGTCATTGTTTCTGTTCGCGAAAATCGATATGAAGATTGCTGAAATTTTCTTTACAATATCTTCTTCATTAAAGTATGATTGAACGATAATATAAGCATAGTACTTAAGAGATACCCCGAAGGGAGAACAGATTGTGAAGACTAATCATAGTAAAATTGTCGATTGTACCATCCGTGATGGGGGATTGGTGAATAACTGGGATTTCAGCATTGAATTTGTTCAGAAATTATATGCCGGACTGAATGAAGCCGGTGTTGATTATATGGAAATCGGATATAAGAACTCGCCGAAGCTGCTCAAAGGGGCAGAGGGTGCAGGCCCTTGGCGCTTTTTGAATGATGACTTCCTGCGCAAGGTTATTCCGCAAAAGGGGCATACGAAGCTGTCGGCTCTGGTCGATATCGGCCGTGTGGACGAGAATGATATTCTGCCACGCAGCGAGAGCATGCTCGATCTGATCCGTGTGGCTTGTTACAGCAAGGATGTGGACAAGGCTCTTCAACTGGTGCAGACATTCCATGACCTGGGCTATGAGACGACCATTAATATTATGGCCCTGTCCAATGTGATGGAGAATGAGCTGCTGGAAGCCTTCGAGCAGATCCGTGAGAGCGTAGTTGATGTAGTCTATATCGTGGATTCCTACGGCAGCCTGGATCATAATGACTTTCATTACCTGGTAGAGAAGTTCAAGACGCATCTGCCGGAGAAGCGGCTCGGTGTGCATACCCACAACAATCTTCAATTGGCCTTCTCCAATACGCTGATTGCAGCCGAGAAGGGGGTAGAGCTGCTGGATGCTTCCTGTTATGGGATGGGCCGCGCCGCAGGCAACTGTCCTACAGAGCTGCTGGTTACCCATCTGAAGAACACGAATTATACGCTCCGGCCTGTTCTGGATATCGTTGAGAACCTGATGATCCCTCTGCGGGAGAAGGAAGAGTGGGGCTATATCATTCCGTATATGATTACGGGAACGCTAGATGAGCATCCACGCTCGGCAATGGCGCTGCGATCTTCGGCCGATAAAGATAAGGCGGTTGACTTCTATGACACACTGACAACACCTGAGGTCAATTTCGGGGACAAATAACCGTCTGGAAGGAGAAAGCACTGGCCTCTATTTGTAGGCAGGTGCTTTTTTTCTGCCGGAGCTGCTTTCGTGCAATATTGTAGGTGATCAATGTAACTTTACGGAGCTGTCTAGCCGATATTTATACATAGGACATCATACACAACCATCTGACTTTATAGATATTATTTTTAGACGCGAGGGACTTATGAGACAAGAAGAGAGAAAGACGATTCATGCGGCTATTCTGGGGGCTGCGCTATTCCTTCTGATCCAGATTTTTCGTACACCGCTGGGCCAAATAGAGGACAAGGATTTACTGATGGCCTTTTACCTTATTTTGGGCTGCTGCACTGTCGCGTTCGGTTTTGCGATTTTCGCCCAGGGCTGGCTGCTGTTCGCTAATAGTTTATCCAAGGCCAGGCTGTACACCTCTGCATTGTTCCTGGGGGTGAGCATTTTTGACTTCCTGCATGTACTCGGGTTTGCAGGTATTCCCGGAATCACCCCTTATATCAGCCAGGGGCAGTCCTTATGGCTCCTGACGTTCTCCCGGCTGGCCAGCGCACTGGGGATTATGCTTATTTTCAGCAGAGAAGACCAGCTTGTAGGAACCGGCAGCAAGGGGAAGGTGTTCAGGAATGCTTTTGTGGTGATTCTGCTGTCTTTGGCTGTGTTTGGTCTCGGCAACCTGATTGTCTCCGGGCTGGCAGACGAACCATGGACAGAAACGGCAAGAGATCTGATGAACATGGCGATACTGTTCGTCTACTTGCTTGGTGCTGCGATTATCATCTATCCGGGCAAAAGCGAAAAGTCAGCCTCTCTGCTGATTATTATCCGTTCCCTTGTGTTCTTCTCACTGGCTCAGGTCTTCTTCATGAATCTGTTCAGTGTCGGAGAATTGGATTATCTCTTTGGGATGCTCAGCAGCGCAGCGGCGTATTATCTTCTGCTGACCGGAGTCTACAGATTGACGATTGAGGAGCCGTTCCAGGAGAACCAGCAGGCGGAAGCACGGATTAATTATCTGGCGTACCACGATGAGCTGACAGGTCTTCCGAACAGACGCCGTCTGATGCAGCGCATGGAAGAGGTGGTGCTCCAGAGTGAGCAGGACAAAAGCCGCGGCTTCTCGGGGCTAGTCATTATGAACATCAACCATTTCAAGAATATCAATGACTCTCTTGGTCATTATGCAGGAGATCTGCTGCTGCAGCTGGTTGCCCGGCGGATCGGGGACGAGGTTAGAGTCAATGAAGAACTCTTTAGTATGGGGGCGGACGAGTTTGCTTTTCTGATGACGGAGCGGACAGGGCTGGAGAATTGTCTGGTCCGGGCGGGTGAGCTGCTGCGCCTGTTCGAGACACCGGTAGGTCTGGAGTCGGGTGAATACCATATCTCGCTTAGTCTGGGGGTAAGCATCTATCCCGGGGACGGAGATACGGCTGAGCAGTTGATACAGAATGCAGACACAGCTGTGCACAATGCCAAGGAACAGGGGGTGGAGATCCGCCGCTATATTCCGGCTATGCAGATGAAGGCGAAGGAACGTCTCAAGCTGGAGAATGATCTGCGCCGGGCGCTGGAGCGGGGGGAGTTCTATCTGGTCTATCAGCCCCAGGTCCTGCTTGAGACAGAAGAGATTGTAGGCATGGAGGCGCTGCTGCGCTGGAACCATCCCAAACGCGGCTTGGTCTCTCCGGTAGATTTCATTCCTATCGCTGAAGAGAGCGGGCTAATTGTTCCCATTGGGGAGTGGGTGCTTAAGACGGCCTGTCTGCAGAATAAAATGTGGCAGGATGCCGGCTATCATCCGATTTGCGTGTCCATTAACCTCTCGATGCGCCAGTTCCTGCAGCCTAATCTGGCCGGAAAAATTGATGCCATCCTGAAGGATATCGGTCTGGATCCCTGCTACGTGGATTTGGAGATTACCGAGAGTATGACCTTGGACAAGGAGACCGCCTTCGATCAGCTCAACCGCCTCAAAAGACTTGGCGTATGCATCAGCATCGATGATTTCGGCACGGGCTACAGCTCGCTGCATTATCTGAAGAATATGCCGATTGACCGCTTGAAGATCGACCGTTCTTTCGTATCCGATGTTATGGAGGACAGCAACAATGCTGCGATTGTCTCTACGATTACCTCGATGGCCCACCATTTGAAGCTCAAGGTTACCGCCGAAGGAGTGGAGAACAAGGAGCAACTGCACTTTCTGCGCCAGCAGCATTGCCATGAGGCCCAGGGGTATCTGTTCAGCAAGCCGGTGAAGGCCGCTGAATTCGAGCAGTCCTTCCTCAGGCCTTTGCTGGAAATGCCGTCGTAACCTCCGGACCTCCGGTATCTGAATTTAATAGGGTTGCAATTTATTCGTAGTGATGCTACAATGTTTCTTGTACTCAATTCGAGTTGCGGGTGTAGTTCAATGGTAGAACTTCAGCCTTCCAAGCTGATAGCGTGGGTTCGATTCCCATCACCCGCTCCATATTTAACTTCCGAAATCCTTGTCCGCAAGGGTTTTTTTGTTGTGAAAATGAGGGCGTGTGGACCCAATATAGACGAAAATAAAACAAAAAGCAGCCAGGCTCCCGATCCTTCGGGGGCCTGGCTTTATGAAATGACAGGTAAGCCGTCTGCCTTGGACGTTAGACGGTCTTCAGGAACTCAACAAGGGTCAACAGGCCTTTGTCGAAGTTCTCCAGGTTGAAATGCTCGTCCGGCGCGTGCAGGTTCTCGTCATCGAGTCCGAAGCCCATCAGGACGACCGGCGCCTTCAGGATGCGGGAGAAGCTCTCCATGATCGGGATGGAGCCGCCGTCTTTGGTGAAGAGGGCGCGGGTGCCGTAGACCTTGCCGTAAGCATCGGCAGCGGTCTGGAGGATCGGGTGCGACGGGTCGATGTTGAAGGCGCGTGCCTTCTCCATCTGCTTCACCTGAACCTTGGCACCCTTTTGAATATTAGCTTTCAAATGAGCTTCAACGGCATCCAGGATGTGCTGCGGGTCCTGGTCGCCGACCAGGCGGCAGGTAATCTTGGCATGGGCTTCCTTCGGGATTACAGTCTTGCTGCCTTCGCCTTGGAAGCCTCCGTATACACCGTTCAGCTCCAGTGTTGGACGCGCGCCGACCCGTTCTACGAAGGTGTAACCTTCTTCACCGTACAATTGCTCCAGGCCGAGGGCGGTCCGGATTTTGTCTTCATCCACGCCTTGCTTGGCGAATTCTTCGCGCAGCAGCGGGGACAGGGCAGGCACGCCTTCATAGAAGCCTTCTACAGATACGCGGCCCTTGTCATCGTGAAGGGTGCTCAGCAGCGACACCAGCGCATGCAGCGCATTGGGAACGCCGCCGCCGTAGGAGCCGGAGTGCAAATCAGTCAAGGCGGTGTTCACTGTGACCTCCATGGAGCAGAGACCACGCAGTCCGGTACAGATGGCAGGGCGTCCGCGTTCCAGCAGGGAAGTATCCGAGACGAGGACGGCATCTGCTGCAAGCTTGTCCTGATTGGCTTCCAGGAATGGCGGCAGGTTGACGCTGCCAATCTCTTCTTCCCCTTCGATGCAGAGCTTGATGTTGACCGGCAGAGTACCCTCTTGCTTGAGAATAGCCTCGATGGCTTTGATATGCATGAATACCTGGCCTTTGTCGTCTGTAGCGCCGCGCGCATAGAGCTTGCCGTCACGGATCTCCGGTTCAAACGGAGGCGTAGTCCACAGGTTCAGCGGATCAACCGGCTGTACATCATAATGGCCGTAGACCAGAATGGTCGGCTTGCCGGGGGCGTGAAGGTAATCTGCATAGACCACCGGATGACCGGCTGTAGGGTGCAGCTCGATATTCTCAAGGCCTGCACGCTTCAGGGTCTCTACCAGCCAGCCGGCTGCGGTATGGATATCTTCTTTGTGGCTGGACAGGGCTGAAATGCTGGGGATGGCCAGCCATTGCTTGAGCTCGCCAAGCTGTGCTTCACGCTCAGCCTGAAAGTAAGTTTTGTATGACATTGTAGGTATGTACCTCCTTGGAATTCGCTGCTTAATACCACAGCTACCCTTATTATGCGGCTTATGCGGCGAAAGGCATAACGGAGGGTCTCTGCGGCTCAGGTTCGGCAGTGTAATGCATTCATTATACTGGAGATATCCCGATGGATCAAAAAAGGATTGTCCTACCCCTTCAACAGAGGGTGACCGGAGCTGCGCAGCTTAGCAAACAGTTCCTTGCAGGCTGTTGATAACTGGCAGTAACCGTGATAGACTTAATTAGTTTAAGCAAAGGAACCGCCGGGCGCGGCGGAAGCGACAGGAGCGAAATTGTAGTGTCAATGAATATACCTGCAAGTGTTGAACCGATATATATTTATACGTATGCCCATTCGCCGGATGAGACCTCTTTGTGCGGGATGGAGCTGCGCTGCCTGTTCGGCAGGGAGATTCCTCCGGCTATATTTGCAAGCGGGGTGGAGGTGGATGTCAGCCGCAGTCCTTTTATCAAAGAGCGGATAGATGTGATGTACGAAGGGGACACGCTCCCGGAGATTTACAAGCAGACGGAGCAGGTAGAGGTTGCGGGGCGGAGCTTCAAGGTTATTTTTGTGAAGACTAATGATCTGGCTCCTGAACATAAAATCGAATATGGTGAGCGCAGAGTGATTGAGCGGGAAATCGGCCTGCGGATTGAGGGAGAGGCGGATGTGAACCATCCGGAGCTGGTGTACGGGATTGTTACGCTCGGCGGACGCTGGTACTTCGGCCCTTATCATAAGAACAATGCAACCTGGTTCCGGCAGATGAAAAAGCCCCGCAGCTACTCGATAGCGCTCAGCACACGGGTAGCCCGGGCAGCGGTCAATATGGCGGTTCCGCGCATACACGGTGTGAAGCTGATCGACCCCTGCTGCGGAATTGGCACAGTAATGGTGGAAGCTCTGTCGATGGGAATCGATGTCGTCGGCCGTGATATTAACCCGCTCATAGCGGCAGGTGCGCGGACGAACATTACTCACTTCGGCTTCGAGAGCGTTGTTACGCTCGGAGATATCGCAGACATCCAGGAGCATTACGATGCGGCCATCGTGGATATGCCTTATAATCTGTATTCACGGATTACCCCCGAAGAGCAGCTTGGGATTCTGAGCCATACGCGGCGGATTGCGGACAGAGTGGTCATTGTGGCGATTGAGGCGGTGGATGAGATGATTGCTGCGGCCGGTTTTACGATTGTAGACCGTTGTGTGGCGCGCAAAGGTGCGTTCTCCCGTCACCTGATGCTGTGCGAGTAGAGCGGCTGGAAGAAACAGCGTAACTAAATCCGAGTGAAGGCGGTGTGCTTGTGGAACCGAAATGGTTAACCTGGGCCAAAGAAATTCAAGGGATTGCCCAGACAGGGCTGGCGTATGCCAAGGATGTATATGATATTGAGCGTTATCAGGCGCTGCGCGAGCTGAGTGTGGATATTCTGGCGAACTATACGTATGAGAGCAAGGAACGTATCAGGCTCTCTTTCGCGGGCGAAGGCGGGTATAGCACACCTAAGGTGGATATTCGGGGAGTACTTTTTCAGGATAATAAAATTCTGCTCGTACACGAGAAGCTCGACGGAAAATGGGCACTGCCCGGAGGGTGGGCGGATATCGGCCTGTCACCAAGCGAGGTAGTAGTGAAGGAAATTGCCGAGGAATCCGGTTACCAGGCGGAAGCGGTCCGTCTGCTTGCTGTACTGGATAAGAAGTTCCACCAGCATCCGCCGGAGCCATACCATACCTATAAAATGTTTATCCTGTGCAGAATTACAGGCGGGGAAGCGGCGGGTGGTGTGGAGACGAGCGGTGCGGGATTTTTTGCCGAGGATGCATTGCCCGAATTGTCTGAGGAACGCAACACGGCCGAGCAGCTGCACACCCTATTCCAATATTTACACAATCCCGAAAAAGAAGTAATATTGGACTAAAGAACTGCATATATTAGGTAACCAAGAGTGTATATAAGTTTTATGAATACATTTTTTGGTTAATATTATTTATGTAAGCCTTTACAATGATAGTCCGCTGAGCCTTTATATCTAAAAAATTTATCGAAAACATCTCTTTTTGGGCCTGGCGGTCTACATTTTTTCCTCTGCTTTGACGATAAGAATTTTAGGAGGGGATCGCATGGAACAAGAAGAGCTAAGACTTCCGCTTGCGCAGGAGGGGATGACCCGGCCTACAGAGGGCAATATCGCCACGGGCCTGGTATGGGGTGTCCTGATCAGTATTCCCTTATGGATCTCGTTGATCGGCTGGATGATGGGCATCTGGAAATTCTAAGACCCGTCCGCAGCAATTGCTAAGTCTCACTACTACTAACTGCACATATACAATGAAGGCTGCCTCTTCGAAGTGAAGAAGCAGCCTTTTTATGCTGAAATTACAAGTCGTTGTTGATATGCACGAGCTGGAAGGTCTCGCAGACCACCCGCATATCCGGGTCGAATGATGGCTTGCCCTCACGCCCCAGCTCCCTGGTGAAGAACACCTCATGCTCGTAGCGCCAGGATTCAAGGCTGCGGTCATCCTCCCCTTCGGAGTAGGCGAATTCAGCGGTTACCTCAGCGAATGGAACGACCTCCACCTTCGTTGTTTCGATGATCGCACGCGGCTGCCCATTACTGTCAAGCAGGACGGATAACCCGCCTGTAAAAGGCATGGTCAGCCCTTGAGCTTCAACCAGCTCATAATTCTGCGCGGTTCCTGTCTTGATTCCGCTCAGAACCAGATCCAGCAGCTCATCTGCCAGCCGGGGATTGTCGCCGAACGCCCAGGCGCTGTCGAATTTGTCTGCCGCTTCCGGATGCTTCGCCAGATAACTCTCCCAATATTTCGCAATTTCCGGGGTTAATGTCATTACGGTCACCTCTACCTTAGATTTAGTATTTAGTCTGTCTACAATTCACATCTCCGCTTCGCTTAACCAGCCGCTATACAGGTCATCGAGCTTCTGCTGCGCAGCATCTCTCATTCCTTGCAGCTCGGCCAGCTTCGCTGCATTGCTCGACAGCTGCGGGTCCAGCATCTCGGCATCGATAAGAGCAAGCTGCGCTTCCGCTGCGGCAATATCCTGCTCCCACGAAGCTGCCGGACGCGGCTTGCGGTCCGGACTGGCAGGACTGGAGGGTGATCCCCCTGTATTCTTGCGGCGGGAGGAAGCGGATTCCGTACCCGAACCTGCTGAGGCAGAGGCAGAAGGGGAGCGGTCTACCTGCCCGCTTAAGGAGCGGGGCTTGCCGGTTCCGCCTCCGAAAGGCTGCGTGACCTCCTGCCGCTGGGCGGCTTCGGCCTGCTTTTCCTTATAGTATTCGTAGTTGCCCGGGAAGGAGGAGAAGTGTCCGCCGTCAATATGCCAGAGCTTGCCGAAGCAGCGGTTGATGAAATAACGGTCATGGGATACCGCCAGCACGGTGCCGGGGAACTCCTCCAGCGCTTCCTCCAGCGCCTCGCGTGAATCGATATCCAGATGGTTGGTCGGCTCATCCAGAATCAGCAGATTCGGCTTCTTGTGCATCAGGATCGCGAAGCGCAGCCGGGTCCATTCTCCTCCAGAGAGGTTAGTGATGCTCTTGAAGACATCGCTGCCATAGAAAAGGAAGCGGGCCAGCTGGCTGCGGGCTTCGCCTTCTTCAAGTCCGGCCTCCTCGCGGAAATACCGCAGCACGGAGTGGCCGCCCTCTTCCGGCACAGCTTCCTGGGCCAGATAACCGACGACAGCTCGGGAAGCAAGCGTACAGCTCCCGCTATCCGGTGTCTCCTGGCTGAGGATGATCTTCAGCAGGGTGCTTTTGCCTGCTCCGTTGCCGCCGATCAGTGCGGTGGTCTCACCGTATCTCAGAATATCGCTGGCGGCCGAGAAAAGCCTGCGCTCCCCGTAAGACTTGCTGATCCGGTCCAGGATGACGACTTGGTTGCCGGTCCGGTCCTCCTGCTGGAGCTGAAGATCCATGGACTTGCGCTCCAGGATCGGGCGTTTGACCTTGACCATCCGGTCCAGCGCCTTCTGCATGGACGCCGCACGGCGGTGGAAGGAAGGGTTCGGCGGATTGGAGCGGTTGCCCCATTCAATCAGCCTTTTGATACTCTCCTGCATCTGTTTGATCTTCTTCTGCTGCTCCTGGTAGTCAGCGAATTGCTGAAGGAGCCGGGCTTCCTTCTCCACCTGATAACCGCTGTAGTTCGTATGGAAGGTGAAGGCCTCCCCGTCTTCAATCTCGATGACCTTCTTCACCACGGCATCCAGGAAGTAACGGTCATGGGAGATCGCCAGCACCGTGCCGTCATAGCTCTGGAGGAACTGCTCCAGCCACTCGATAGCCTCCATGTCCAGATGGTTGGTCGGCTCATCGAGCAGCAGGATGTCGGGACGGCGCAGCAGCAGCTCGGCCAGCCCTACCTTGGTCTTCTCTCCGCCGGAGAGGGAAGAGAAGCGGCGGTCGTACTGCTCCGCTCCAATCCCCAGCCCTGAGGCTACACGCTGGATCGAGGCTTCCAGCTCATAGCCGCCTGCGGCCTCGAACTTCTCCTGCAGGGTGCCGTATTCCTTAAGCAGCCGGTTCCAGGCCTGCCCGTCTTCGCCCGCGCCTGCGGAAGACATCTCCAGCTCCAGCTCCCGCAGGCGGCGCTGCCAGCCGAGCTGCTCCGCAAAGCTGCGCTGAAGGACGGCATAGACCGTGTCGCTCTCGTTCACCTCCTGAATCTGGGCAAGCAGGCCGATGACGCTGCCCCGGCGGATGGAGAGCTGCCCTTGATCCGGGCGTTCCTCCCCGCTCAGCAGGTGGAAGAGGGTGGTTTTGCCGCAGCCGTTGCGGCCGATCAGACCGATTTTTTCGCCTTGGCGGATATCGAAGGTGACATCGCTCAGGACGAGCTGGGCACCGTGGTATTTTTGGATATTTTGACATGAGATTATCATCGTTATTCTTCTCCTTTAATTAGGAATGCACTCTCCTTCGCCGTCCTTTGGCTTCTGCGGATTCCGGTCAAAACAGCATAAAAAGGCCGCAGGGAAATTTCCCCGCGGCCTGAGTATTCTTCGGGTTAGGATATCCGTTGAAGTGTAGGCGAGAAAGGCATTTCACAATGTTGTAGTGTTATTAAATTCATGTAAATGGACAGACTTCTCCCGTTGTCCAGATTTGCATGAATAACGCCAGCCATAATATTAATCAGCCGGCTGCTAACACTGTTGGTCCGATTGTGATCCATTCTCCTACACCTCCTTTTTGATAAATTTAAAGCTAGTGTAACCAAAAATCCCGAAATAAGCAAGGGAGAATTGTTCCCGCAGAGACATAAATGCATGGCACTGCAAGTAGTATGGAGTGTGGCGAAGGGGCACTGCCCTTATAACGGCTGCGGGAAAAGAGGAGAGTTATGGCGATTTTTAACGGATTGCTCGGCAATGCAACTCAGGTGGAGCTGGGGGAGGTGCAGCGGGAATACGGACGGATTCTGGCTTCGAATGAAAAGATTGAGCGCGCCTATAAGCTGGTCCGGGACATGTTTATTTTTACAGACAAGCGGCTGATTCTTGTAGACAAGCAGGGGATGACCGGAAAGAAAACCGAATACCACTCTGTTCCTTACAAAAGCATCACTCATTACTCTGTAGAGACGGCGGGGCATTTCGATCTGGATGCGGAGCTGTGCTTGTATATCTCTGGTGCGGGGCTGCCGCTGAAGAAAACCTTCAACAAATCGGTCGATATCTATGAAGTGCAGGCTGTGCTGTCCCAATATATCCTGAAATAAGGGGATGTGCGTAGAGGCCGCTCTGCATCCGCCTGCTTGTCTCCTAAAGTTTGTGCACGGCTCACAAAATAAGCGGCAGCAAATGTATGGTCCTGCGGAAGCCGTTGACAGAGGTTCCGGGCCTGCTGTTAAATGACACTAACTTAAGCGGCAGGGAAGGGAGGCGGAGGCTGAACATGAGTAGAGGACCGGTGACCGGAACGAAAACGATGGTAGTCAGCCCGCATTATCTGGCCTCGGCAGCGGGCGCGCAAGTTTTGGCCAAAGGCGGCAACGCCTATGATGCGGCCGTTGCAGTCAGCGCGGCGCTGGCTGTGGTCTACCCGCATATGACCGGGCTCGGCGGCGACGCCTTTTGGCTGGGGTACAGCGCCAGCGAAGGGCGCGTGCGGGCTTACAACGGCAGCGGACGCTCGGGCTACGCCGTCCGCCGGGACTGCTATGCCGGGGAGGAAGCCATTCCCCGGCGGGGTGTGCGCAGCGCCATTACGGTGCCCGGAATGGCGGATAGCTGGTCAGCCGTCCAGCGGGAGTATGGACGGCTGACCCTGGCCGAGGTGCTGGAGCCGGCTATCGGCTACAGCGCCGGGGGCTTTCCGCTGTCGCCGGATCAGCATGGCGGCAGCGTACTGGCCGGAGCCGCGCTGTCACCCGAAGCGGCGGCGGTGTATCTTCCCGGCGGCCGGATACCGGCGGCGGGAGAGCGGTTTGTGCAGCGGCAGCTGGCCGGGACGCTGCGGACGCTTGCGGCGGGAGGCCGGGATGCTTTTTATAAAGGGAGCATTGCGGAAGAGATCAGTGATTATATGCAGGCTTCCGGCGGGTACCTGACCCGCGATGATTTCGCGGATCACCAGGGGAGCTGGGAAGAGCCGCTCCAGACGGAGTACCATGGGCATACCGTCTATCAGGTTCCGCCGAACTCGCAGGGCTTCACGGCGCTCATGGCGCTTAATATCCTGGAGCATTCTAACTTCGCGGAGATCAGGCACGGCTCCTATGAGTATTATCATCTGCTGGTTGAGGCGCTGAAGCTGAGCTTCTGTGACCGGGACCAGGTGCTCACCGACCCGTCCTTCAGCAGCATTCCGCTGGACCGTCTGCTGAGTAAGCCCTATGCGGCACAACTCGCGGCGGCAATTTCTCCCCGTAAGGCGCTTGCTCTCAGCAGCGAACCGGTTGGAAGGGACACGGCTTACGCAGCGGTGGTGGATGAAGAGGGTAATTCAGTCTCGTTCATCCAGAGTCTGTATTTCGAATTCGGGTCGGGGGTTGTGGCGGGGAATACGGGAATTCTGCTTCAGAACCGCGGGTCCTTCTTCTCGCTTGATCCCGCCCATGTCAATACGCTGGAGCCCCACAAGCGCACCTTCCACACGCTGATGCCGGCGATGGCCTGCCGGGACGGGAAGCCGGCTTATCTCTATGGCACGCAGGGCGGTGAAGGACAGCCGCAGACGCAGACCCTGTTGCTCACGCGCATGCTTCACTATGGGATGGACCCGCAGACTGCGGTGAGTGAACCGCGCTTCGTCTGGGGCAGAACCTGGGGGGAGCCGACTCAGGGGCTGCGGATCGAGAATCGGGTAGAGGAAGCCGTGCGGGCGGAGCTGGCGGAAGCGGGGCATCTGGTTCGTGAGGCAGAGAGTTATGACGGGGTGATGGGGCACGCCCATGCTATTTCGATTGATGGTAACGGCTACCGCAGCGGGGGGACGGACCCTCGCTCTGATGGAGCGGCTATCGGGTGGTAGAGGGATTGAATTCGTGGCAGGGAGATAGGGAGGCAGGAAGGCGGAAAGGCAGGTAGATAGGGAGATAGGGAGATAGGGAGATAGGGAGATAGGGAGATAGGGAGATAGGGAGATAGGGAGATAGGGAGATAGGGAGATAGGGAGAGAGGGAGAGAGGGAGATAGGTAGATAGGGAGATAGGGAGATAGGGAGATAGGGAGGCAGGGAGATAGGGAGATAGACCCGGTGTGTCCGGGAGGGAGAGGGTGGAACAGCATGGTTCTTGATAATCGGCACGGTGCATTCCGGGTCCCGGAGCTGGAGATTCCCGGCAGCGGGCATGGGGTATTGTACGGTCTGACCTTCACGGTAAAAGATGTCTTCGCAGTGGCCGGGCACCGCGCTTCCGCCGGTAACCCGGACTGGCTGCGCAGCCACGAACCGGCGGACTCCCATGCAGCTGCTGTACGCAGGCTGCTGGAAGCGGGAGCTACGCTGCGGGGGGCTGCCCATACGGATGAGCTGATGTACAGCCTTGGCGGAGAGAACTATCATTACGGTACGCCAGTGAATCCGCACGGGGAGAACCGGATTCCCGGCGGCTCGTCCAGCGGGTCGGCGGTATCGGTGGCCTCGGGGAGTGTGGATTTTGCCCTCGGGACGGATACAGGCGGCTCTATCCGGGTTCCATCGGCTTATTGCGGTGTGTTCGGTTATCGTCCATCGCACGGGGCGGTGTCCCTGGAGGGAGTTATTCCGCTGGCCCCGGCTTTTGACACGGTGGGATGGATCGCGGGAAGCACGGAGCTGCTGCTGAAGACGGGGCGAGTTCTGCTCGGTTCTGTGGACAGCGGCGGAGAGGCCCAGGGCGGGGAGAGTGGGAAAAAGGAGAGTGATCTGCTCGGGCATGCGGACAGCAACGAAGATGCCTGTAGCGGGGAGAACAGGAAGAAGGCAGGCGATCAGCTCAGGTCTGCGAACAGCGGCGTAGTTGCCCAGAGCATGGAAAATAGCATGGAGCAGAGCGGCGGGGAGGCGGTTGACAAGTCAGCCGGTGACCTTCAAATATCCCGGATGTTCTTCCCTCCGGAAGGCTGGGCGCTTGTGGAGCAGGACTGTGCAGACTACCTGAGGCGGGGGCTGGACAAGCTTCAGACAGGCGCTTCGCTGCAGGCTGCTGAAGCCGTGGTTGCCCCTGAAGGCTTGAAGACCTGGATGGACGCCTTCCGCGAGCTGCAGGGTGCCCAGATCTGGGCAACCCATGGGGAGTGGATCGGGCGGGAGCAGCCGGTCTTCGGGCCGGATATTGCCGCCCGGTTCGCTTGGGCGGCGGAGCTGGCCGGGGCGGATCACAGCCCGGCCGCTATGCTGCGCAGCCGGATCACTCAGCGGCTGCGGGCGCTGCTCGGGAAGGACGGCTGTCTCGTCCTTCCGACCGTGCCGGGTCCGGCCCCGCTGCGCGGCGCGGGACCCGGGCAGCTGGAGCGGAGCCGCAGCAGCGCCATGATGCTCAGCTGCCTGTCCGGACTGGCCGGGCTGCCGCAGGTTACGCTGCCGGTGCCCGGCCCCGGCGGACTGCCGCTGGGGTTGTCCGTCATCGGCGGGCACGGACAAGATCTGAGACTCCTGTCCTGGATACAGGAGGTATGGAAGTAGAAAGTTATAGCCCTGGTTCTCTGAACGAAGAGAACCAGGGCTATTTGCTGATTGCTCAGTGTATGTGGAAAACAGCATCCAATTGTAATCGGAAAACCGATTACATCGGGCGGCGCGAGGGCTGACGGGGCGAATGTAATCGGAAAACCGATTACATTGGGCGGCGCGAGGGCTGACGGGGCGAATGTAATCGGAAAACCGATTACATCGGGCGGTGCGAGGGCTGACGGTGCGATTGTAATCGGAAAACCGATTACATTGGGCGGTGCGAGGGCTGACGGAGCGATTGCAATGGGCCGGTGCGGGGGTGAGTTGACCGAATGTGTGCGAAAAACAGCATCCAATGGGCAGGTGGCGGGTGAGCGCACCGAATGTATGCGATAAACAGCATACATTGGCCGGTGAGGAGATGAGTAGGCCGTATGCAGCTCCAAGGGACCGAATGAGGTTCGATGCTGATGAATGTTACTTATGAGTAATATTATATAACGCAAACTAATCCCACTCTAACTTTTCTCTTTCCAACAGCGGTCATTTTATCTATAATGTTACATAAAGTAACATATGAATCGAATAAACTTATAATAAAGCTCAGAAGGAGGGGTGGCTATGCATCTTACAGTGGAAGAAGCGTTGTCCATTTATCCTTTATCCGAAGCGAAGCTGATAGCCGGGTCCAAGGGGAAGCATAGGATTGTGAAATCAATCAATGTCATGGATGCTCCCGATATCTCGGACTGGATCAAGGAAGGAGAAATGCTGCTGACCACAGCCTATCTGATCAAGGACAGCCCGGAGGATGCCTCGGCATTGCTGCAGATGCTGAACCGGCGCGGGTCAGCGGGGCTGGGCATTAAGCTGGGCCGGTTCTGGGAGGCTGTGCCGCCGCCCTTGATTGCGGAGGCGGAGCAGCTGAATTTCCCGCTGATCGAGCTGCCGTTCCAGTTCACCTTCTCCGACCAGATGAACGGCTTGTTCCGCGCGGAGCTGTCGCGCAGCGTGGGCACCCTGCAGAGCATGATGGAGAAGCAGCGGCTGCTGATGCGTCTTGCCTTGCGTTCCGGGCGCAGCCGTCCGCTGCTGGACACCGTCTCTGAGATCATCGGTTATCCGCTGGCTGTAATCAGTAGCCGCGGAACGGTAGTATTCAATAACTCGGGGTACACCGAAAGTGAGCTGCTGGAAGGCTGGCCCTGGCAGCCCCGCAATCAGCGCTTCCGGCTCAGCACGGGCACAGGCTACCGGATTCCGCTGCTGCAAGCGGGAAAATGCCTAGGTTACCTACATTATTGCGATATTGATCCTTTGCTGCTGCCCGTGGAGGAAAGTCTGTTCGTCCAGGGGGCAGAACTGATTTCTTATCATATGCATACCGGACTGGAGGATTATTTCGAGCAGGCCGGACACCGGGAATTCAGCGGGCTGCTGCGGCGGTTCCTGAAGGACGGGCTGAAATACGCTGAGCTGGCACAGGCAGCGCTCCGGCTGGAGATTACGCTGCTTGAGGCCCCGTTTCAGCTGCTGCTTACCGATGTGGCTGCTGCGGGAGAAGCCCGGCAGGGAGAGCTGCTGCGGTTGAAGGAGGAGTATTCGGAGCATCCGGTGCTGGATGGCCTGCAGGCGGTCCACTTCCTGGTGGAAGAGGGACTGGTGTCGCTGTATCCGGCCGGGCCTCACCAGCCGGAGGAGTTCCGGGCGTTGATTCAGGAATGCTTCGACAACCTGAAGTTCGATAAAGGGTACTATCCGCAGGCCGCTGTCAGCAGTGTGAAGCAGAAGCCGGAGGGGCTGAAGGAAGCTTTTGCCGAGATTAAGGAATGTATGGGCATGGCCCGGCAATGGGGCGCACACGGAAATGTGGTGCATTACCGCCAGCTGGAGCTTGATCTGCTGCTGGGCAAGATTCCGGCAGAGACCATGGAGCGTTACTACAGCGGCAGCCTGCGGGGACTGCTTAGCCGGGAGCCTGAATATGTTAAGGAGATGCTCCACACGCTGGAGGTCTATCTGGAGAATGACGGCCATGTGAACGAGACGGCCAAGAAGCTGTTCATTCACCGCAATACGGCCACTTACCGGATTGAGAAGCTCAGCGAGCTGCTGGATGTCGATTTCAAAAAAATCAATGATCTCATGAAGCTGAAGCTGGTCTTCCTGTTCCGCAGAATGCTGGAGCGAGAATAACAGCCGTCCATGAGCAGATTGCCCAAAAAAAGGAGTGGAGAACAATGAAGGTGGCCGGAATCTTTTTGGCGGCAGGCCGCAGTAATGGAGCAGGGGCCTCTGAAGGTTCTCTGAACAGGGCGGGCGCGGGTTCAGCCGGTGCGGCGATGCTCAGTGAGCTGGAGACCTGCGGGCTTGCGCCGCTGGTTGTGGTGGTTCGCGCGGATGATCCTTTGGGCTGGCTGCCGCCGGCCGGGAAGGCGGAGAATATGCGGCGGATTGAGACTTGTCTGACGGCCCACTTGGGCCTGTCCTTCTCACTGCGCTGCGGCTTGAATGCTGTAGCTTCGCTTCAGCCGGATGCGGTGGTCATTGCGGCGGCGGATCAGCCGTTTGTGGCAGCGGCTCGGATCCGCCGGTTCATCCAGTCGTATGAGCAGCACCCGGAGCTTGATTATGTCACGAGTGCACAGGAGGGGCTGATGATGCCGCCTACCCTGTTCTCAAGCACGCTGTTCCGCGAACTTCAAGAGCTGGACGATGAAGAGGGCATTGCTGCCATTATGCAGACCAAGGAGTATAATGGGCTCATCCTGCCGCAAGAGCCTGTTCAGACATTCGCAGAGGCCGGGCTGCCGGAGAACTTCGGAGAGTACCGCAGAGAATGGAGCGTGCGGAGCGGGAATAGACAGTGAATTCGCTAATTTAAGGAATTGCGTAAGGTAATATCACATAATTTAAGTTTAATTTGAGACGAATTCGTGCATGAAGCACAAAAGCGGCTTCTCTTCTTATCCATCCATACAAAGCTATGTTATATAAATTTACGTAAGTGCTGCTCCTCAGTATAGTAGAGATACATTAATGGCTGTAGCCATTAGGAGAGATATCCTGGAGGAGGAGAATTATGAAACAAAGGGGTCAGGTATTCAAATTCAGCATCATCACGATGTTCCTGCTGGCGGTGGTTCTAACGGGGTGCGCGAAGAATAATACGGTGTCTAATACAGATGCAGCGGCAACGGCGGCGCCTTCGGCGGCAAGTACACCGGAAGGCAGCGAGGCTGCGGCAACAACTGAGCCGGCAGCGAAGAAGCCGACGGTTGCTTTTGTCTATATCGGGCCTCCGGGTGACGGCGGGTATACGTATCAGCATGATCAGGGCCGTCTGTACATGGAGAAGGAGTTAGGGATTAAGGCGGATTTCGTTGAAAATGTACCGGAAAGCGCCGATGCCGAGCGGATCATCACAGAGCTTGCGCAGAACCATGATATCGTGTTCACTACAAGCTTCGGCTATATGGATTTCACCTTGAATGTGGCGGGCAAATTCCCTAACGTGAAGTTCCTGCACGCCTCCGGTTACAAGACCGCCGAGAACATGGGGACTTACTTCGGCAAAAACTATCAGGCAAGCTATCTGTCGGGGATCGCAGCAGGCAAAATGACGAAGAAAAACCATCTCGGCTATGTGGGAGCCTTCCCGATCAGCGAGGTGATCTATAATCTGAACGCCTTCACGCTTGGTGCGCAGAGTGTCAATCCGGCGGTTAAGGTGGATGTGGTGTGGACGAATACCTGGTATGACCCTGCTACGGAGCGTCAGGCGGCAATCAGCTTGCTCGACAAAGGGGCGGATGTCTTGCTGGCGTATCAGGATTCACCGGCTACCCTTCAGGCTGCGGCGGAACGGGGAGCTTTTGCCGGGGGAAATGACTCGGATATGAGCAAGTATGCACCGGACAACTACTTAACCAACCCTGTATGGAACTGGGGTCCTTATTATGTAAAAGCTGTACAGTCTGTGATGGACGGAACCTGGAAAAGTGAGCAGTATTCCGGCGATATGGCGGACGGCATGGTGGAGCTGGCACCGCTGGGCAACAAGGTTCCCGAGGATGTGAAGAAGCTGGTGGAGGATGCCAAGGCCAAGATCATCAGCGGCGGGCTGGAGGTATTCACCGGACCGATCTCGGACAACAAGGGCAATGTAACTGTTAAGGACGGCCAAAAGCTAACCCTTGAAGAGGTGCTTGGCATGAACTGGCTGGTCAAGGGTGTCGAGGGCGCGATTCCGCAATAACAGCTGTTGCACATCTTCATACAGCACAGCCTTACGGGTGGGGCGGGTTCCGGATACCGGAGCCTTCCCCACCTGTACTATAACTACCTGGAAAGGAGCGTAGCACAATGCAGGACCCTTCGGTTGAAATGCGCGGGATAGTGAAGACATTCGGTGCTGTAACAGCCAGCGATCAAGTTGATTTTTCGGCAAATGCGGGGGAGATTCACGCGCTGCTCGGGGAGAACGGGGCAGGGAAAAGCACAGTCATGAGCATGCTGTCAGGAGTGTACCGGGCGGACGCCGGGGAGATTCTCATTCATGGCAAACCGGCCAGAATCCGTTCCCCGAAGGATGCGGCATTGCTCGGTGTAGGCATGGTCTTTCAGAACTTCAGACTGGTGCAGAGCCTTACAGCGGCGGAGAATATCGTGCTTGGCGAAAAGTCGTCTTTCTGGCGCGGCAGCAGATGGATCAAACGTAAGCATGAAGAGATAGAGGTGCTTGGAGAACGTTTTGGCCTGAAATTTCCCGTCGGCCGGCCGATCTGGCAGCTGTCTGTCGGCGAGCAGCAACGTGTTGAGATTGTCAAGACGCTGTACCGGGGGGCAGACATCATCATTCTGGATGAGCCGACTTCGGTGCTCACGCCGGGGGAGGCGGAGCAGCTGTTCGAGACCCTTCAGGTGATGAAGCAGGCGGGCAAGACAGTGATCATGACCACGCATAAAATGAAGGAGGTCATGGCCTCCTCAGACCGGATATCCGTGATGCGCAAGGGGAAAATGATTGCTTCACTGATGACAGGCGAGACGGATGAGCTGGAGCTGGCCCGGCTTATGGTGGGCCGGGAGGTTACGATCAGCCGGCAGGAGCGCGAGGCGACGGCCGGAGAGCCGCTGCTGATCGTCCGCGATCTGGAGGTCGCAGCAGATCATGGCCGCAAGGCACTGGATTCCCTGTCGCTTACTGTTCATGAAGGCGAAATTGTGGGCGTGGCCGGAGTCGCGGGCAACGGGCAGAAGGAGCTGGCTGAGGTATTGACGGGGCTTAGAGCATGGAGGACGGGCGAGATCCGGTTTGACGGCAGTCCTGTGAAAACAGCTTCGGTAAGAGGGGCGATCGATTCGGGCATCTCGCATGTGCCGGAGAACCGGATGAAGAGCGGTCTGGCCGGACGGCTGGGGTCAGTTGACAACCTGCTGTTCAAGTCTTACCGCAGCGCGGAGCATTCCCGGTTCGGCTTCCTGAAGGCGGCCAGGAACCGCTCCTGGTCGCAGGAGCTGGTCCGCCGCTTCAATGTGAAGACGCCGGAGCTGGATACTCCCGTGCAGCAATTGTCCGGCGGGAATCAGCAGAAGCTGCTGTTCGCCCGCGAGGTCAGCCACCGTCCGAAGCTGATGGTGGCCGTGCACCCGACGCAAGGGCTGGATGTCGGCGCGGCGGCAGGGGTGCATGAGCTGCTGATGGAGCTGCGGAGCTCCGGCAGCGGGGTGCTGTTAATCTCCGAGGATCTGGATGAACTGCTGCAGTTATCCGACCGTATACTGGTGATCTATGACGGTTCCATTATAGGCGAGAGCGACCATGAGCAGGCGGACCGGGAACAAATCGGCCTGATGATGGCCGGCATCCGGAGCAGGGAGGGAAGTGCTGTATGAGTCCGAAGCCTGGAAATGAGTCTGCAACGCTTACGCCGCTGGCGGGGCGCAGCGGGAGGTGGTACTCCCTCAGGCTGGAATATGATTCAAGCCGTACCCGTTCACCGTGGTGGACGCCTATTCTGTCGGTTGTTCTGGCGCTTTTGCTCTGTGCGGTGTTCATCGCCGCTAATGGAATGAGCCCGCTGGTTGTCTATGAGAAAATGTTCCGCGGAGCCTTCGGCACCTCCTACGGCTTCACAGAAACCATGGTCAAGGCTATTCCGCTGCTGCTCTGTGGACTAGGCATTGCTGTGGCTTACCGGATCTCCGTGTGGAATATCGGGGCAGAGGGCCAGCTGACGGTAGGTGATATGGCGGCTACTGCGGTAACGATCTATTTCCCCGACCTGTCTTCCTTCTGGTCTATCACGCTGATGCTGGTTTTCGGTACAGCAGCCGGAGCATTGTGGGGCCTGATGACGGCGGTGCCGCGGACCCATTTCGGTGTCAATGAGTTGATTACCTCGCTGATGCTGAACTACGTGGCCTTGCTGGCTTTGGATTACGTAGTGTTCGGCCCCTGGAAGGACCCGAAGGGGTTCAACTTCCCGGGTTCGCCGATGTTCACGGCCGCCCAGTCCCTGCCGGTGCTTGGAAGTACCCGGCTGCATATCGGGCTGGTCTTCGGCCTCGTGGCCGTGCTGATCTATTATCTGATGATCCGGTTCACCCGCTGGGGCTATGAGCTGCGTCTGATCGGCGCCAATCCCACAGCCGCCCGGTATGCGGGTATTCACATCAAGAAGCATATTATCATCGTCATGCTGATTAGCGGCGGCCTTGCCGGGATTGCCGGCATGGCTGAAGTGTCGGGGGTTACGCATAAGCTGATGCAGGGGATCTCTCCGGGCTATGGCTATACGGCGATCATCGTAGCCTGGCTTGCCAAGCTGAACCCGCTGGGCCTGATTGTGACTTCGATTCTGTTCGGCGGCCTGATTGTAGGCGGCTATAGTGTTCAGACGATCGGACTGCCTTCGTCCATATCGGAAATGCTGCAGGGGGCGATCCTGTTCTTCCTGATTGCCGGCGACATGATTCACCGGTTCCGCATCCGCCGGAGCGCATAACAGCATTCTCGTACAGGAGGGAGTTCACTCATGGATTTCACTACACAGTTATTAATCGCCGCTATTTCCGCCGGAACACCGCTGCTGCTGGCTACGCTGGGAGGCATTCTGACCGAACGGGCCGGCATTATCCAGCTTGGCGCGGAGGGGCTGATGCTGATGGGGGCAGTGACGACTTGTATCGTCTACATCCGCAGCGGGAATCTGATTCTTGCGCTGCTCTCGGCGGTAGCCATTACCGCTCTTCTGGGTATGGTTCATTCGTTCTTATGTGTCACGCTGAGGGCGAATCAGACGATGTCGGGCCTGGCCATGACGCTGTTCGGCAGCGGCCTTAGCGCTTATGTGGGCAAGTCGATCAGCGGCATTCCGCTTCCCGGCAGTCTGCCCAAGCTGGATCTGGAGATACTGAAGCCGGTGCCGGTGCTCGGGGAGCTTTTTGGAAGGCTGGATCTGCTGACCTGGTTCAGTCTTCTGCTCGTCCTTGTGCTGCATCTGCTGATTCACCATACCTCGTGGGGGCTGCATCTGCGGGCAGTCGGCGACAATCCGGCTACTGCGGACGTCATGGGCATTCGTGTGCAGCTGATCCGTTACTGCTATGTTACTGCAGGAGCGGCGCTGATTGGTCTGGCCGGTGCGGATATGGTGTTGGCCTATGCACCGACCTGGAATGAAGGGCTGACCGCCGGGCGGGGCTGGATCGCCGTGGGTCTGGTGATTTTCGCCAGATGGAATCCGCTGCGCGCTCTCTTCTGCGCCTACTTCTTCGGAGCGCTCGATTCGCTGGGCTTCCGTATTCAGCTGCTGGGGAGTGCGGTGCCGTCTTATTTTCTGAAAATGATTCCTTACGTCGTAACGATTCTCGTATTGATGTACTTGGGATACCGCAACCGCAACAAGCCCTCCGGTACGCCGGAATCGCTGGGAACCCCTTATATCCGCGAACAGCGGTTCTAGGCTGGAAGGGCACAGGCGGCAATATACAAATTAGAGGGATGGGGGCTGGCTTATGACTACACCGGCGGACCGGTTGACTCTGGAGCAGATGAACTCGATGGCAAAATCAGACTTCATGGCGCAGCTCGGCGGCATCTTCGAGCATTCCCCATGGGTAGCAGCGGGGGTGTACGGCAGGCGCCCGTTCGATTCGGTGCAGGAGCTGCATGCTGCCATGATGGAGACAGCGCGGCAGGCGGAGCCGGACCAGGTGCTTGCACTGCTGAGAGCTCACCCGGATCTGGCGACAAGACTTGCGGTCAGTCCGCTCTCGGCGGCTGAGCAGCAGGGGGCCGGACTGGACCGGCTGACACCGGAGGAATTCGCACAGCTTACCGGACTGAACGCTGCCTATACAGCGAAATTCCGCTTTCCGTTCATCTTCGCTGTGCGGGGCAAAACGAAAGAAGACATCCTTAGCGCCATCAGTGCGCGTGTGGACCGTCCGCTTATGGAGGAGCAGGAGCAGGCGCTGCTGGAGATTGGTGCAATTACTCGTTTTCGGCTGGAGGATCTGCTGGGGGCGGAATAGAGGCAGGGCCCTGCATATTATAGGAGGAAGGTGACGCAAATGTCTGGTATGAACGGACGGCTGACAACTCATGTGCTGGATCTGTCACAGGGCAAGCCTGCTGCGGGCCTGTCGCTTCAGCTCTGGCGGCTGGATACCGGAGGGTCTGTGCTGCTGCGTGAGGCGGTGACAAATGAGGATGGCAGGCTGGACGCTCCGTTGCTGGCGGAAGAAGAAATGCAGGCCGGAAGCTATGAACTGCTGTTTATGGCCGGTGATTATTTCCGGGGCGCTCAGGCTGGTGCCGGAGGACTGGAGACGGAGGAGGAGGAGGAGGAGGAAGCTGGCGCTGTAATCCCGTTCCTGGACCAGATTCCGATCCGCTTTAATATGCCGGACCCGTCCGCCCATTACCATGTACCGCTGCTGGTTGCACCTGGAGGATACAGCACTTATCGCGGAAGTTAACGTGGCAGGTAAGTGTAACGCTGCATCTAATCTTAAGCCAATAGACCGGAGGTGGCCCTATCATGAAGGAAGAAGGCTACGAGCTTATCATCAGGAACGGACGGGTGGTCCTGCCTGGAGAAGTCCGCAGGCTTGAGATCGGGGTGAAGGATGGCAAAATCGCTGCACTGGGCGAAGTCTTACAGGCATCCTCCGGGACCAGAATTTTGGATGCTGAAGGACAATATGTGCTGCCCGGCATGATCGACATGCATGTTCACTTTAATGAGCCTGCGCTTAGTCACTGGGAGGGCTTCCGCAGCGGGTCAGCTGCTCTTGCGGCCGGCGGCTGCACCTGTTATGCGGATATGCCGCTGAACGGGAATCCGCCGACAGTGAATCTGGAGGCGCTCCGGCTGAAGGCGGAGGCCGCAGCCGGGAACTCGGCGGTGGATTATGTGCTGTGGGGCGGACTGGTACCAGGAAATCTGGAAGAGCTGGAGGGACTGGCTGCTGCGGGCGTTACCGGGTTCAAGGCTTTCATTTCGAATCCCGGCGGTGAAGGCGAGGGCCGGTTCCGTGAGGTGGACGATGATACCCTGTATCAGGGGATGCTTCAGATCGCCGCAACCGGCGGGATTCTCGCTCTGCATGCGGAGAGCGAAGCGATAACCTCGGCGCTGGGGGCGGCGGCACTCCGCGCCGGGCGAAGCGCTGCGAGGGATTTTGCGGCTTCGCGTCCTCCACAAGCGGAGCTGGAGGCAGTGTCCAGGGCGCTGCTGTACAGTGAGCGGACCGGCTGTAAGCTGCATTTCGTCCATATCAGCACAGCGGCAGCCCTGGAGCTGATTCATGAGGCCAAGCTGCGCGGCCTGGATGTGACCGCAGAGACCTGCCCCCATTATCTGTTTCTGAATGAAGACAGCATGGAGACCCTTGGAGCGCTGGCCAAATGTGCTCCGCCGCTGCGTAGCAGCGGGGAACGGGAACGGCTGTGGGCGGCGCTGGCTGCAGGCCGGGTGGATCTGGTCGCCTCCGATCATTCCCCCTGTCCGCCTGAATTGAAGCTGGCGCCCGGACTGTCCTTCATGGAAGCCTGGGGCGGGATCTCAGGAGCCCAGAGCAGTCTGGAGTTGATGTTCCATGAAGGCGTTCATGTGCGCGGCCTGCCGGTTACCCAGATCTCGGAGCTGCTCTCCGGGCTTCCTGCCCGGCGGTTCGGGCTGGAGGAGCGCAAGGGCTCCATCAAGCCGGGGCTGGATGCCGATCTGGTGCTGCTTGATCCTGATGCAGCCTATACGCTGCGTGCCGACGATCTGTTGTACCGCCACCGGCATAGTCCCTATGTCGGAATGACCTTATCCTGCAAGGTAACGGCGACGATCTGCCGGGGCGCTACGGTCTATACTGCTGCGGAAGGCATTGTTGCCGGCAGCGGCGGGGAATGGCTGCGTATCAAGCACAGCCAGCCGGGGCTATGAAGCCGCCGGTCCCGGCGGGGGGAATGCTGAAGCTGCTGGATGAACTCGCAGCCTACAGCGCTCCGGGTCCCGGCGTTACCCGGCTGCTGTATACGCCGGAGTGGCAAGGGGTTCAGCATTTTTTGCAGGAGAGAATGGCCGGACTCGGGCTTGAGGTCAGGATGGATCAGGTGGGGAATGTCTATGGCACACTGGCCGGTTCTCAGGTCAGCGACAAGATCATCCTGACCGGCTCACATATCGATACGGTGGTGAACGGCGGGCGGTATGATGGCGCTTATGGTGTAGCGGCAGCTGTAACTGCGCTGCATTATCTTCTGGAGACCTTCGGTCCGCCGCTGCGGACGCTTGCGGTGGTATCCTTCTGCGAGGAAGAGGGCAGCCGTTTTCCGCTGACGTTCTGGGGCTCGGGGAATGTAACGGGGCTGTATAACGGGAAGGAATGTATAGACTGCGCAGATGCGGATGGAATCACGCTTGGGGCCGCGATGGCGGCCTGCGGCCTGGCAGGGAATGAAGGATTGGCGGCTGAAGCTGCGGCGGGTCTGGAGGAGAGCTTCTGGCACAATGATAGTCCTGTACGCAGTGATATTGCCGCGTATGTCGAGCTGCATATTGAGCAGGGGATTATTCTGGAGCGGACGTCCCGGAGAATCGGGGTCGTGCAGGCCATCGCCGGACAGCGGCGGTATCTTGTCAAGGTCGGCGGGACGGCCAATCATGCAGGGACTACACCGATGGGGTTAAGGCAGGATGCACTGGCCGGGAGTGCGGAGATGCTGTTGGCGCTGGAGCGGTCCGCCCTGGCGGAGGGTGATCCGCTGGTAGCCACAACGGGGCGGCTTGAGGTCTATCCGGGGACATCCAATGTGATTCCCGGAGAAGTGCAGTTCACGCTGGATATCCGGCATAGCGAAGCCGGGGTGCTGGAGCGCTTCTGCGCAGCGGTCCTGGCGGAGTTCGCAGAGCTTGGGCGCAGGCGCGGCCTGACGCTTGAGGTACAGCCGCTGCTGGAGACAGCCCCTGCTCATATGGATGAGGAGCTGCGTGCGGCTCTTGAAGAGATCTGTCTCCAGCAGGAGAAGCCTTACCTGAGTATGGTCAGCGGCGCGGGACATGATGCTCAGCTGTTCGCCCCGCGCTGCCCGGCCGCAATGATCTTCGTGCCGAGCCAAGGCGGGATCAGCCATTCTCCCGGGGAGTATAGCTCCCCGGAGGAGCTCGCTGCTGGACTGGAAGTGCTGACAGCCATATTATATAGATTAGCTTATGAATAAGAGGCGCTGTTCACCGCAGCGACGACCAAGCTTCGGGTTGTAATCCTAATTGCATTATAAATAGCGAGATCTGATCACTTGAAAGCCTGGAGGGGAGAGAATCATGAAGCGGTACGAAGATTTGTCGCCGTCCTTGCGGTGCATTATGACCCCCGGCCCCGTGGAGGTTGATCCGCGTGTGCTGCGGGCGATGTCTTATCCGGTGCTCGGACAATTCGATCCTGAATTCACAGAGATCATGAATGAGACGATGGAGATGCTGCGTGAACTGTTCGCTACCAAGAATCAGTGGGCGTATCCGGTAGACGGGACTTCGCGTTCCGGCATTGAGGCTGTGATGGTCAGCCTGATTGCGCCGGGGGACCGGGTGCTGGTTCCGGTCTTTGGCCGTTTCGGCCATTTGCTCCATGAGATTGCTGAGCGCTGCGGTGCAGAGGTCTTCACGATAGAACAGACTTGGGGACGTGTCTTTCCCCAAGAGGAGGTAATTGCAGCTATACGGAGCTTTAAGCCGGATGTGGTGGCGATCGTTCACGGGGAGACCTCTACAGGCCGTGTACAGCCGCTGGCCGAGATCGGGCGGGCTTGCCGGGAGCAGGATGCGCTGCTGATTGTGGACGCCGTGGCGACGATCGGCGGGGTGCCGGTAGAGACGGATGCCTGGATGCTGGATGCCGTGGTCGGAGGAACGCAGAAATGCCTGTCCATCCCTTCAGGTATGGCTCCGGTGACGTACAATGACCGGGCTGAGGCCAAGCTTCTGAAGCGCAAGCAGGTAGAGCGTGGACTTAGAACTGACGCTGCTGTCAGCGAGCTGCCCGTGGTACGCAGTAATTACCTGGACCTGAGTATGCTCCAGGATTA
Organism: Paenibacillus sp. FSL R7-0204; assembly: GCF_038002225.1. Taxonomy (NCBI): domain Bacteria; kingdom Bacillati; phylum Bacillota; class Bacilli; order Caryophanales; family Paenibacillaceae; genus Paenibacillus; species Paenibacillus sp. FSL R7-0204. The sequence continues at coordinate 6,214,396 of NZ_JBBOCA010000001.1, read as the reverse complement.
CTGGAGTCCACGGCGGCTCAATCACCATACGGAGATGACCTCCATGCTATACGCTCTGCGGGAAGGCCTGCGGCTGGTCCTGGAGGAAGGGCTGGAAGCGCGGTATGCAAGGCACAGATTCCATGAGCAAGCTCTTACTGCCGGACTGTCAGCTATGGGGCTGGAGCTGTACGGGGAGGCGGAGAGCAAGCTGACGGTAGTCACCTGTGTGCTCATTCCGGCGGGCATAGACGGGGAAGCCGTCCGTTCCATGCTGCTGCAGCGTTTCGGCATCGAGATTGCCAGCTCCTTCGGGCCATTGCAAGGCCAGATCTGGCGAATCGGTACCATGGGCTTCAGCTGCCGGGAGAATAATGTGCTGCGTCTGCTTGGCGCGCTGGAGGCCGTGCTTATCCGATACGGGTACGCGGTACCTGCCGGGCAGGGCGTTCAGGCGGCACTTGACGTATATGATTCAAAAGTAAGATAATCATACAATGCGATTTGTTTAAGTGCGGCTTGCACCCCCCTTTAGGGGTGTCAGGGCCGTTTTTTCTAAAAAGATAAGAGTAAATAACAAAATTATATAAATTGAACTTAAGTATTTAAGTTAAGGGGGAAGTGGCGGAGGGGAATTTTGGAACTGGAGGAGCGGTAGCGACCGCCTTTGTCTGCGGATTTCAACCGTTAAAAACGGGATAAATCAAGAAATCTGGAGACAACAGCGGCCGGAAGTCCAAAACTTCTCTGGAGTCACGACTCATCCCAAAACATCAAAGTTATTAGTTCAATTTATATAACAACCGGAAGGGAGTGCACATGATGACTTATACACGACAACCATTGGCGGACTGCGTCCCTGAGCTGGTAGCTACAGCCCGGGGAGATCAGAAGGCTACACTGGTCATTACAGGCGGCAAGCTGGTCAATGTCTGCTCCGGGGAGATTCTGGACGGCATGTCCGTCGCTGTACAAGGCGGTCGCATTGCTTACGTCGGCAAGGATGTCTCCCATACGATTGGGGAGAGAACGCAGGTTGTTGATGCAGCGGGAAGATACATTGCTCCCGGCCTGATTGATGGACACTGCCACATCGAGAGCACTCAATTGACTGTGACTGAATTCGCCCGTGCGGTGCTGCCGCTGGGGACGACCGGAGGCTTCTTCGATGCCCATGAGATTGCCAACGTATTCGGACTTAAGGGAATTAAGCTGATGCTGGACGAGATGCGGGGAACGCCGCTGGCTGCCTATATGCAGGTGGCTTCCTGTGTCCCTTCTGCGGGAGCAGAATTTGAGACAACCGGCGCGTCGATCGGACCGGAGGAAGTAGCGGAAGCCTACACCTGGGGCGAGGATGTGATCGCACTCGGTGAAGTCATGAACTTCCCGGGTGTAGTCTACGGCGATGAGAAGATGATTGGAGAGATCCAGGCCACGCTGCGTGCGGGACGCTATGTTGACGGGCATTTCACCTGGCCGGCGAGTGACTGGAGACTTCCGGTCTATGCCGCAGCAGGGGTGACCGGGGACCATGAGTGTGTGACAGCGGAGGATGTGATCGAACGCGTACGTTTGGGGATGTATGCCAAAATGCGCCGCGGCTCTGCCTGGCATGATGTCGCCAAAACCATTACGGCGCATACCGAGCACGGGCTGGACCCGCGCCGGATGATGCTGGTGACGGATGACCGCAGCTCCGAATCGCTGCGCGATGAGGGGCATATGGATTTTGTCGTACGCCATGCGATCTCCCAGGGGGTGAAGCCGGTCACGGCTTTTCAGATGGCAACGATCAACACAGCCGAGCGCTTCGGCGTAGCCCGCGATATCGGCTCTATCACGCCGGGCTCCTGCGCGGATATCATTCTGCTGGACGGGAATCTGGCCGATGTTCATGTGGTCATGACGATTGCGGCTGGCGTTGTTGTGGCTGAGAACGGAAGCATGTCGGCTGAGCTGAGTCCTTATACCTACCCGGCTGAAGTGCTGGCCTCCGTGCATTTGCCGCAGCCTCCGGTTCCCGCAGACTTCGTAATTCACGCGCCCATTGAGGAAGGTGTTCTAGCCACGCGGGTCATCCAGGTCATGGAGAACCATGTAGAGACCGGCGAGCTGATCATGAGCCTGCCCGTGGCTGGATCGGAGCTGGTGGTGCAGGACGGCCTGTGCAAAATCGCTGTTCTGGAGCGGCACAAGGGGACCGGCAACAAATCCGTAGGGGTTGTTCAGGGCATTGGCTTCCGCGAGCCAGCGGCGATAGCGATGACCGTAGCTCATGACAGCCATAATGTGCTGGTCATCGGTAACGATGATGGACTAATGGCACAGGCGGCTGTTGCTGTGGCGCAAGCGCAGGGCGGTGTGGCGGTGATTACCGCTGCCGGGACCACCTTGTTTCCGCTGGCGATTGCCGGACTGATGTCCGCTGAGCCGTTTGAAATTGCCGCCGCACAATCCGCTGCCATCAGCAAAGCGCTATATGATGCGGGCTGCACGCTGAACTATGCTTTTATGACCCTGTCTCTGCTGGCCTTGGCGGTTATTCCCACACTGCGGATCTCCGATAAAGGCCTGGTGCGGATTTCTCCCGAAGAGGGAATTCAGCTGGTACCGTTGTTCGTCAGCTAAGGCAGCGGGACATCATACCGGTGAAGATATATGTATACTTTTATATTGGGCCATTCAGTCTTTCGCGGACTGAATGGCTTTTTGTTCAAATACAGAAATTATAGGCTTCACGTTATACATTATCCTTCTATTTCTTACTGAAACGATAACGGGACGGATGCTATGGGGGCGCGAAAATAGTTGGATTTTGCACACTTACCGATTGGAGAAGGCTAGCTTTTGGAACAAGACTTGGAAAAACAACACTTAATTTCTCCCATTTCCCCCAAAGTAGCAGAACTTCCTTCAATAGATGCTGTTTATCCACCTGTTTCAACCTAACCCTCTAAAATCGGCGAATTAAGCTACCTTTTTCTAATTGTTTGCTGCGGGGCAGTCTCCTCCCGACCATATTCACGGAATCTTCTATCGTTACCCTCTCAGCACATCAACAGAATCTTCCCCGCACTATCCTATCGGTATCTTATTTCCCTACATCCCTACGTACCCGCAGCCTCTGTAATCTGTATTCCCCTATACCCCTCAGTCCTCTATCCTTCCGTCAGGTAAATAATTTCATTACCATGTCGAAAAAGAATAATAATTAACCGATTTTTCGCAGCGTGAAACAGAAAATTTTAAGTTTTTATTGGAAAAGCATTAACAATAGCTGAGGAAAAGACGATAATACATTTAAATTAGTTAAAATTATTGTCGAATCATGAAAATTCAGCATATACAGATAGTCCAAACCTGAGGAACGGGGTGCATGAGAATGATGAAATTAGAAACACAGGACATCTTGAATATCACCAGGAAGCAAATTACCAGTATTTTTAAAATGGAGCCGGTTGAACTGAAATTTGTCAATGATTATCAGGGTGAGCAATATCTGCTGACCAATGATAAGCTGCATCTCAGCAACCAGCATTATTGGGCTAAGGTCATGGATTGTGTGTTCGAGAGCCATGTCAGACCTGTTCTGATGTGTGAGGTGCTCTACTTCCTGCGTAATGAGTTTCTGGAAAGTGACATTAAGCTGTGGTTCTCCTATGATTTTGCGGAGGGCTCGGAGGGGGAAGCGGCGGCTTCGGCTGAGATCAGCTTCAAGGATTCGCCGGATCTGCAGCCTGACGAAATTGCCGAATTGATCGATTTTGCCCTGACTTTGCAGGATAAGCAGTGGTTCGAGGAACTGACTGCCAAATATAAACAGCCCACTCTTCAGTAATCGTACTATATAAAATAAAACGCGCCCGGCTCACAGGATGATGGCATCCCTGAGACCGGGCGTTCTTGTCTTCATTCGGCGGAAGACAGCCAGCCCTGGGCTGAGCAGTCTACCCGTTCAGCGAGGAAGCTGATCCACTCTTCCGTGTCGTTCAGGCAAGGGGCTACCTCCAGCAGCTCAGCATTTCCGCCGCCCATAGCGAAGAGCTCCCGGCCTTCTACAGCCAGTTCGTGCAGGGTTTCGAGGCAGTCCGTGACAAGTCCGGGTGAGAAAATAAGCGGCCGCCGGATTCCGCGTCCGTGAAGCTCCTTCAGCGTATCGGCAGTGGACGGGCCCACCCAGGTCTCCGGCCCGAAGCGGGACTGGAAGGAGAGCTGCCAGCGTTCCGGGGTCCAGCCCATTGCTTCTGCAAGCAGACGGGCCGTTTCCTGGCACTGCTGCGGATAGGGATCTCCGGTCTCGGCATAACGGCGGGGGATGCCGTGGAAGGACAGGACATAATAGTCCGGCTCTTCACTCATGGCGCGGATCTGCCGCTGTAATAAGGATTGCATCGCTGCGATATAGCCGGGTGCATCAGGGTAGGCTTCTACGAACCGCAGCGCTGGTACGAAGCGTTTGGATACCTGTCCGTAGGGGTTATGCCGTCCCAGAGCGGCGAAGCTTGCAGCTTCATAGACGGAAGCGGTCGTTGTCGAGGAGTACTGCGGGAATAACGGAAGGACTATGATGCGGGTGACTCCCGAAGCCTCCAGCCTGCGGAAGGCTTCAGCCATGCCGGGTGTGCTGTAAGCAAGCCCCAGCTCGACTTGATAGCTGCTGCCCAGCAGTGCCTGGAGCGCTGCCTGCTGTGCTCTGGAGTGGACGAGCAGAGGGGAGCCCTCTTCCATCCAGATCTCCTGATACAGCCTCGCGGACCGTCGCGGACGGGTGCGCAGGATAATACCGCGCAGCAGCGGCTGCCAGAGCAGCGGATGATAATCAATGATTCTGCGGTCAGACAGAAACCGCTTCAGGTAAGGGCGGACCGCCTTGGCGCTCGGGGCGTCAGGGGTTCCGATCTGAGCAAGAATAACGCCTATACACGACTGATTCATGAGCAGCTGTTGCTCCTTTCCATGAACATGACATCGTTTAAAAATATCATATCCAAGCACAGCCGCACAATATAATATATCGCATGGATATCATATGAAGGAGGATATGGCAGATTATGAGAGGTAGAAAGAATATATATTTTGTGTTATTGCAAAAAAGTGATGTTTCTTATAGGGTATGTGATTTTCTACACAGAGAAAAGAGTTTCAATTTTGTTACCATCAAGCCAGAAATATTCACCAGCAGCTTGAAGTCCACTTATGTGAATTAATTCACTCCATTATGTGAATTGTTTCACCTTTTGAAAGATTGTATATATAGATGAATCTTTTCTTACACGGGCTGGGCCGAGCAGGAATGAAGGAAGGAGTGGGTGACGTTCAGGAAGAGTTGGCTGCTCTTCGTAATCAGAAGGAATGATTGGACCAAAACGGTTTGAAAACGCTACATACTACTGGGGATAATAAAGGAGAATACGCATTTGAAAAAACTAATTTCTTTGACTGTAAGCGCAGCCTTACTGCTCGCGCCATTAGCCTACACGATTAACGCACCGGCCTTGAACCTGAAGGTGGATGCGGTTTCAGCAGCCTCGGAAGAAGCGCCGGCAGCGACTGCTAAACCAGCTCCGAAGGCAACAGCCAAACCGAAACCAACTCCGAAGGCGACAGCCAAACCGGCGCCAACTCCGAAGGCAACAGCCAAACCGGCACCAACCCCGAAGGCAACAGCCAAACCGGCAGCAACCCCGAAGGCGACAGCCAAACCGGCAGCCACTCCAAAAGCAACAACTGCACCAGCAGCAACCGCCAAAGCAACTGCAAAGCCAGCGGCAACTGCGAAGCCTGTAGCAACAGCAGCACCAGTTACTGTGCACAAGGATGTATATCAGGATGGAGTATATGTTGCCTATGGCGATGCGTATTCCAAAGGTACAGAGGGTGCGAAGGTAACGATTAAAGACGGCAAGATCGCCGATATCGAGCTGCTCAGAACCAGCCCGAAGATCATCGACCGCAATGCCCGTGAGAATTACAGCGGCGTGTGGGCAGCCTACGGTCTGATGAAAGACAGACTGATGGGCAAAACCAGAGACGGCGCAGCTAACGTTGACGCTGTATCCGGCGCAACCCGTACCAGCAACGGCTGGAAGCTGTCCGTAGACAGAGCTTTTGAGCGATCGCTTACGCACCATGCGGCTGATACCACTTATTTTGGCGGAGTTCACATGGGTGTCGACCCTGAGGCCCAATATGCAGTGTTTGCTACCTATGAAGCAAACATGCTGACTGCGGTTAAATTGTATCCGCTGAGCGCTACCGGAGATTTCGTGGATGAGAAGACGTATACGGCTGAACAGACTGCAGCGATTGCAGCAATCACTCCTGCACTGCTCGCCAAAGGTGCTAATGCGCAGCCGGTAGCCGGCTTCGAGGCGGAGACCAAAGCCGCAGTGAATGCCTTCTGGGATGCTGAACAGAATGCCAGCATCAACAACAAGGCTGCTTATGTTGACGGATTCTACTCTTCCTACGGTACAGCAAGAAGTGTAGGCGTGGAGAGAGCGGATGTTGTGATCCGTAACGGTAAGCTGGTGGATGTGAAGCTGTTCAGACTTGGCAGCAACCTGATCGACAGAGGGGAAACCGCTTATGCAGAGGTTGTGAAGGCGAATGCTCCGATGACCGCCAAACTGCTGGCTAACGGATCTTATATCGCTAACTATAATGAGAAGGTAGATGGAATTTCCGGCGCTACGGAGAGCAGCCATGGCTGGAACCAGGCCGTAGAGCGCGCTTTTGAGAAAGCCTTGAAGACTCCGGGTGAAGGTCAAACCTTCGACGGTAAATTTGCCGGTGTGGATAATCAGTCTAAGGTTATGCTGCTGGTTGATATCGACGCGGATCAGGTAACGGGCATCAAGCTGAGCCTGTTCGGCGCAGACGGCAAGCTGATTGCAGATGATAAGCGTACCGAAGAACAGAAATCACTGGTGGAAAAGCTGACCGCCGGACTGCTCGCAAGCGGCGTGCAGGCTCCAGATATCGCAGGACAGGAAGCCCTGTCAGCTGCAGCGAAGGCAGCACTGACGGATGCTTTGACCAATGCGTCCAAAGTACAAGGCACTTATAAAGACGGCACCTTCACCGCTTACGGTGATGCTTATGACAAGGGCACGAACAAAGCAGATGTTACACTGCGTAACGGCAAGATCGTAAATGTGGCCCTTTCCCGTGTAGGCATGAACATGGTGGATCTGGGTAAAGCCGCTTATGCTGAGGTGCAAAAAGCCATTCCGGTGCTGACCGCCAGCTTCCTGGCCGCAGGCACAAGAGAAGGCGCTCAGGATGTGGATGCGGTATCCGGCGCTACCAGCAGCAGCAATGCGCTGAAGGCAGCCGTTGACAGAGCTTATGGTAAAGCGGAAGTTACGGAAACGGATAAGGCTGCGTATTTCGATGGCATTTTCATCGGTGCAAGTGTGGATAAGACTGTAAATGTCATGGTTACTACTAAGTATAATGTGCCTGTAACTATGGCTGTGTACTACCTGGATGATAAGGGTAAAGTAAGATATAATCTGACGGATGATGAGTTGCTTGTGAAATACGAGATCGAGAATACCTCGAACGGCATGGGACTGCATAAGTACGGGTACCGTGCAGCAGCCTTCGGAGCGAATGATGCCCAGAAAGCCATCTCCGCCAAAGCGGTAGAAGCGATCAAAGCAGCGCTCGAATCTGCCGGAAAATAACAAAATCCATTCATTAAGGGTTGTCCTGGGTCATGCAAATGGCCGGGACAGCCCTTTTTGCAGGTGTGGACATAAATAGGAATGCCAATCGTATAGTAATTTAAAGGGATTTGGGAAGGGAGTGTCAAACCTCTAATATACACACTAATATACCCAGCAGGCCCAGGCCTGTAAGTCATAGGAGGCTTCACAATGACATTAATCAAACAGCTAGCCCCGCAGGATGAATTCACCGGCTTCTATCTGCTTAGAGAACTGGTGCTGAAACAGACGAACGGGACTCCTCCCAAGGATTACTTCGATATTGTACTAGGTGATGCCAGCGGCCAGATTTCGGCGAAATGCTGGGACGTCAGCGTGACGGATAAGGAGACTTTTTTCCCGATGGCACTGGTGAAGGTCCGGGGATTGGCCCATACCTACCGCGAGAAGCTCCAGGTCAAAATCACTAAGCTCAGACTGGTTAATGAATCCGATGGGGTATCGCTGACCGACTTCATCCGCTCGGCTCCGGTGCGTCCAGTGGATCTGGTCCATACGATCAAGAACGAAATGGCAAGTATTGCTGATCCGGAGATTGCAGCGATTGTGAACTTCTGTGTCGGTAAGGTGGAGGAGAAGCTGATGCATTATCCGGCTGCCAAGACCCACCATCATGCGTATTTCGCAGGGCTTGCTTATCACATGGTCCGCATGCTGGAGATTGGGGACTTCCTGTGCAAGCAGCGTCCGTTCCTGAATCCTGATCTGATGAGAGCAGGCATCATCCTTCATGATATCGCCAAGCCGGAAGAGATGATCTCGCAGTACGGTATTGTGTCGGACTATAGTGTGAAGGGCAAGCTGATCGGGCATATTTCCATGGCCTCCAGCTGGATTACAGAAGCGGCAATCCGCACCGGCATTGATCTGGAATCCGAGAAAATCCTGGCGCTTCAGCATCTGGTATTATCTCATCATAATCTGGGCGAGTGGGGAAGCCCGGTCCAGCCGCAGACGGCTGAAGCAGTTGCCCTGCATCATATCGATGCGATGGATGCCAAGCTGCAAATGGTGGAGGACGCCCTTGATACTACTCCGGAGACGGAGGAATGGACGCCGTTCATTAGAGGGCTGGAGAATAAGGCCGTTTACCGGCTGAAGTTATAACGATTGAGACCCTTATATCGCTGAAAATAAAGCAAGCCCCCCATCCCGTAATTGCGGTTTGGGGGGCTTGCTTTATTCAGGAGCTTCAGCCTCCGCTGCGGCGGCGGACTCAGCCGCAGCCTTCTCCTCAGGGCCATCGGCCCCCACCGTAAGACCGTAGTGGCTGCACAGGGCCGGAAGGCCGCCAGGCAGCAACTCTCCGATAGCAGCGAATCTCCATTTATCCTTATAACGGTAGAACTCGCCGATAATAACGGACATGCCTGGCATAACACTCCGGCTTAAGGGGAATACGGCCAGTCTGACTCCTGTCCGGGAATCAATCAGTGATACGGAAGCGTTCCAGATCGGGCCCGGATTCCGGTCACCGCTGAACTCCGCAACCGTGAAGGCCAGCGCAATCCGCGTGATGGCTGCAGGCAGGCTGGTCAGCTGAAGATACAGATGTCCCATGTGCGCAGCGGGCTTAGAGCAGAAGACGGAGCCGCTAGGGTCTTCCATATTCCCAGAGAAGATAAGCTCCCGCTCTTGCTCACATCGTCCGCTCTCCCGAAGCAGGAAGGCAGCGGTCTCCGGCTGACTGACTTCCAGGTGCGAAGCCGGAGCGTCCCACTCCACAGCGGCAAGGAGTCTGGAGGCGCTAAGCTTGTCTCCGATATCGACTCGCTGCCCCCGCGCCAATATGGGGGCAGCCGCAGCTCCAGTGGCTGGCGATGCTTCCGCCGGAAGCTGGCCGGGCGATACCGCTAGCGCTTCACCTGGCGACTGCCCGGCCACCGTTCCGCCCATCGGCAATCCTGGGCTAACATCGACCGCAGGACTGGCCGCTGCCTTCTTCCCGGCGGCCGGCTTCTTCGCGGCCTTCTTGGGCGTTGCCTTGAACGGCGTATACCCGCCGTCATACATCGTCCCGGCCTTGTAGCCCTGGCTGCCGGCTAACAGCAGCGGATCGAACTGCTGCCACTGCTCCATCAATTTCAGGAGAATCAGTGCAGAAGCTCTGGCATCCTCCAGGGCATCATGGTGCTTCAGGCGGATGCCGAAATGCGCCGAGATGACATTCAGCTTATGGGAGGGGAGGTCCTGGAGCATTTTTTTGCCGAGCAGGTAGGTACATAAATATTGAAAGCCGGGATAGCAGAGAGAGTAGTCGTCCAGGCAGTACCGCAGCACACTCATATCGAAGGCGGCATTATGCGCAATCACAATCTCGCCTTGCAGCAGCGGTTCTACCGTGGGCCACAACTCAGCGAAGGTAGGCTGGCCTCTGACCATCGAGGGCGTAATGCCATGAATGGCAATATTCATCCCGTCGAACCGCTGCCGCGGATCAATCAGCCAGTTATGTTCCGCAGTGACGATACCGTCCCGGACCTGAACAAGCCCCAGGGCACAGGCGCTGGAGCGTCCGGAATTGGCAGTCTCAAAGTCTATCGCAGTGAAATCCATCAGGTAAGGCCCCTATCTATCATCTAATACTTTTCATATTAAAGGAGCAAAGCTGGAAATACAATGCGTTCAGAGTGTACAAGGCTGCGCCAATGGGGTATACCTTATCTATGAACTTCTGGAATAGACTGCTATGAAGAGGAGATGAGAGATTTGCAGCTGTCAAAAGGTCAAAAGGCCGATATCACCAAAGGAAGAGAAGCTCACGAGATATCCATCCAGCTCCGCTGGAACACGCAGCATAGCGGAATGGGCGTCGATGCGGCTGCCTTTCTGTTGTCGGATCAGAACCGGTGTGAACGTGATGAAGACTTTATTTTCTATGGCAATCCGGTATCCAGAGATGGGACTGTAGCTCATGCTGCGGATGGGGAGAACGGGGCGAGCCTGTCCATCTCGTTAGCGAAAATACCTCAGCATTATGCCCGCATTGCGGTAACCTTGACGATCTATGAGGGCGAGCAGCGCAACCACCGGATGAAGGATCTGTCCGGCTTGAAGCTTACGCTGACAGATCGCAGGACCGGGGAAGAATTGCACCGCTTCGAGTACGGGGCGGATCTGTCAGAGGAGACAGCCGTCGTAGCCGGGGAGCTGTACCGCCATCAGGGAGAGTGGAAGTTCAGTGCAATCGGCAGCGGGTATAATGGGGGACTTGCAGCCCTGTGCCGAAGCTATGGGCTTGAGGTGGAACAGGAATCCGGGAACGAAGCCGCAGCGGCGGCTGAGGTAGTGGAGCAAACACCTGAAGTGGTGGAGCAGACACCTGAGCTAGTGGAGCAGGCACCTGAGGTGGTGAATAAGATCCCGGAGGTAATCCGTCAGCCCGAGGCGGGGCCTCCGGTGAATGTGTTGTCTTCGATTAATCTGCGCAAACAACTGGTGGAGCTTACCCTGATCAAAAAACAGCTTACAGATGTAACCGCAAGGGTGGGGATTGTGCTGGACATCACCGGTTCCATGCGCAGTCTCTATGCCAGAGGCGTGGTGCAGGAGGTGGTAGAACGTATCCTCGCGGTTGCCAGCAAGTTCGATGATAACGGCTCCCTGGATGTGTGGGTCTATGATACGGAATTCAGCAGACTTCCGCCGGTTACCGAGCAGGAGCTTGGCAGCTATGTCTTCACCCATATTACGAATAATGACGCGATTCATAAGTTTGGGCGCAATAACGAACCGCCGGTCATGCAGGATGTCATCCAGAAATACACGAAGGAGGAGCCGGACACGACGCCTGTATTCATTATCTTCATCAATGACGGCGGTGTAGTGAAGCTGACCCGCAAAGTCATCATGGCGGCCTCTTCTCTTCCAATCTTCTGGCAGTTTGTAGGCATCGGCGACTCTGACTTCGAGGTACTGAAGCAGCTCGACACGATGAGCGGCAGACTGGTGGATAACGCCAGCTTCATGCACCTGGACCGGATTGAAGACGTATCCGACGAGGAGCTGTATGATCAGCTGTTGAATGAGTTCCCGCAGTGGTTGAAGGCTGCGAAGGCGAAGGGGATTCTATAGGGGCATGAATGAAATAGCAGGACGAAAATAGTAAATAGAAAATAACCCAATTGACCATACCTATGCTTAAATACATGAACAACCTTATCCAGCCTTTACGTTCTTGCTTCTCCAGAAAAGTCACGTTCGAGTGGTTTGTCGTGATTGTCCTCGGCTTCATGCTGCGCGCCGACCATTCGGGCGTTACTTCGCTGATTCGAGATCTCACGCGGAATCCCCGCTGTTACGAAACGCTCATTCATTTCTTCCATTCGTCGGGCTGGTTCCTTTCGTCGCTGCGGCAGAAGTGGCTCCAGGTCGTGCGCCAGCATGCGCCTCTCTTGGTGGTGAAGGATCGCGTTGTCCTGGTCGGAGATGGGATGAAACAAGCGAGGGCTTCGTGATGTGCCGGTGTGGCCACCTATTTATGCAAGTCTATTCTTCGCCTGTTTGTCCGAAATCTGCACTTATCCATAACGCAATTAATTAAATCCAAGCAAAAAATACAGATGTGGAGCGCGATTCGCTCGTTTCTTAGTGATGTAGGACTTTTGACTGTCCAGTAATGGTATATAGTAGCTAAAATTATGTAATTCCTCACAGTAGTAAAAATCCGCACTAATAGTGCTCTCGTAGCAAATTTTTCTTGCGGAAGGGTTCTCAGAAGGAAGCTACCGCAGCTACATTTCCAAATTTCGCCTTGTATCGCTTTTCCCTTTCGGTATATTCTCAAGTTTAATCAAGTTCAATTTATATGTCCTTAAGTTCGCCGTATATAGGCAAAATGCTGTACTAATTGCAACTTGGATTCTTAGATACCTGGGTGTTAGAGGGATTGTTGCACGAAATACAGGAACTGTGCCGCCAAACCGTCTGGAGGTGGAGAAATCCTGCCTTTTATGCAACAATGCTGGACTCTGGCCGGAATGAGGAGGGGAATGTTGTACTTTGGGCAGGATTGTGCAAAATATCCCGGCCAGGCGGAGCAGTAGGGCGTCTCGACAGAACGGCCTCACGGCCCGCCGCAACGCCCCCCACAGCCTGCCATAACGGACGCCGACACCCGCCGTAACGGCCCCAACGTCCGCCGCAACGACCCCAACGGCCCGCCAGAACGGCCTCACGGCCCGCCGTAACGGCCCCCACAGCCCGCCGGACGCCAAACTCCCCGCTCAGGCTGTGGAGGTTTTTTTCGTCTGCAGACCAGCTGGTGCTTGCAGCTCCAGACGATAGCCTTTGACCAGAGTATCCCCGTTCTTCAGATCCGTCTCATAAGCCCGCTTGAACCCAAGTCTCTCATACAACTTGATCGCAGAGGCCATCATATCCGAAGTATGCAGATTCAGACTGGCTGCCCCCAGTGCAATGGCCCTTCCTGCCGCTTCGCGGATCAGAAGTCTGGCCACCCCACGCCCCCGGACCGCAGGTGATACGGCCAGCAGACGGATGATCGGCGTATGGATGTCCAGCTCCGGTCTGCCGTAAGCAGCTTCTGAGGAGGTGAACAGAAGTACGCTTCCCACGATCTGTCCATCCAGCTCTGCTACAATCCGGGAGACGGGTGCCTCGCCGTGAACGGAGCCGAGAATGGAGTCACGGTACTCCTCCCAGAACGGTTCGGGCAGCACGGCTGCATATTCGCTGTAAGCTTCGAGCAAGACCCCGGCAATGGCTTCACGGTCACAAGCTGCGGCTTCACGGATTACAATTTCTGCTGAGTGATTCATCTGGTGCCTCCTGTCCGGTAATGGGATGTGCCGCTATTATAATACATAAATCCGATGAACATAAGTGGAATTTAATGATTTCTATTAAACCATAGAAAAGTTCTATCTGTGATTGTGATCAATAGGATTATTCCGGCTGTTCAATATAAGTTAAGTTGACAAAAAAATAGCCGGTGCATAAGATTAATTAAATTCATTGTTAAACGATAGGAATAATATAATTATTGATGCAGAGGGGGACTATGCTTGAATATCGAGAACATTGAGGCTTTTGTCTACATTAACCATTACGGAAGCTTCAACAAAGCGGCAGATGTACTCTATATCTCGCAGCCGACAGTGACCGCCCGAATCCAGTCGCTGGAACGGGAACTGGACTGCAAGGTATTCGACCGGCTGGGCAAGCAGATTAACCTGACGGATAAAGGTCGCCAGTTCCTCCCCTATGCGCAGCAAATTCTGCAGGTCTATCAGAACGGCAGGCATCAGATCCAGTCCAAAGGCCAAATCCCCGGCGAGCTGAGAATCGGCAGCACCGTATCGGTCTCCAATTATCTGATGCCCCGTCTGCTGCTGCATTTGAAGCAGCGATATCCCCACATCCGCATCAAGCTGACGACTGCTCCGACCGAAGTGTTGATTGAGAAGCTGAAGGCGAGGGAGATCGATCTTGCTTTTATCCGCAAAGTAGTGAATCCGGCCATCCAGTCGTTTCCTTTCTGTGAAGACCCCATCTCACTGTATGTGTATGCCGGTCACCCGCTAGCCCATAAGGGCCGTGCTTCCATTCAAGAGATTTCTGAGCAGACCCTCGTATTCTTCGAATGCGGATCGCTCGACTGGTTGCGCCTTCATCGTGTGTTCCAGAGTATGGAGCAGCCGCCAAGCATTGTGTATCAGGTGGATAACCTGGAGACAGCCAAGAAGCTGGTGCTGAAGCAAGCAGGCATCTGCTTCCTTCCAGCCTTGAGTGTGCAGGAGGAGGTAGAGGCGGGAACGCTGATAAGGGTGGATATCACGGAGACCGAAGGCATCTCCTTGCGGACCAGTCTGATCTCGCTGAATGGTGAGAACGCGGAATTCCTGGATACCCTGCTGGAGCTGGGGACGGGGACCCTGAGCAAGCTGAATTGACTTCTTGTATAACCATATTAAGAAACTCTATTAGCGCATGGCAGCATGCAGTGATAAAGTTAATTGCATATAATCACCACTAAACAGATAGGGATTATCTAAATTGAAAAGGGGTTTGAGAGATGAAGAAGACCATTTCGTTCGCATCCACACTTGTACTAACACTGCTGATCGCAGGCTGCGGCAATAATAACAGCGCAAATAGCGGCAAGGTAGCGGAGGCAGCATCCCCGAATAGTGCGGATTCCACGGCTGCTGCCGCCGATCCGGCTAAGGTGACCAAGATCGTGGTCGGTACCGGGACAGCTTTTCCCAATGTCTGCTTCATCGATGAGAACGGCAAGCTTACCGGGTTCGATGTAGAACTGCTGAAGGAGATTGACAAGCGCCTGCCGGAATATGAGTTCGAATTCCAGACGATGGACTTCAGCAATTTGCTGCTCAGTCTGGAGACGAAGAAGATTGACCTGGTGGCCCATGTCATGGAGAAGAACCCGGAGCGGGAGCAGAAGTACGCTTTTAACAAGGAAGCTTATGCCCACTGGAGAAACCGCATCGTTGTAGCCAAAGGAAATACCTCGATCCAGACACTGGACGATCTGAAGGGGAAGAAGGTACTGACCGGCGCCACCAGCGCGCAAGCACAAATTCTTGAGAACTATAACAAGGAGCACGGTGCGGATTCGATCTCAATTGTCTATCAGAACGGTGCCGCCAATGATACGGTCAACCAGATTGATTCGGGCCGGGTGGATGCTACCCTTGCTGCGGATTTCGTATTGCCGATCATTGACCCGCAGAGCAAGCTGCAGGCGGTGGGTCCCGAGCTGTCCTCTGCTGATATTCTGTATGTGCTGCGCAAGGATGATGCTCCTTCGCAGAAGCTGTCGGAGGCCATTGACGGAGTGGTCAAGGAGCTGAAGACAGACGGCACACTTGGCAAAATAAGCACACAGTGGCTGGGGGCGGACGTCACCACCTCATCGGTTCAATAATGCGCAGGCCCTTACAGCGAAAAGGAGGTGCAGGATGGGTGCACCGTTTGATTTAGGTTTTGTCTTCTCGTTCCTGCCCAAGCTGCTGACTACGCTGAGCACCACGCTGCTGATCGTAGCCTGTTCGCTGCTCGCAGGGATGATTGTCGGATTTATCGTTGCGCTTCCCCGCCTGTATAAGGTACCGGTCCTGAAGACCTGCGCTGAGGTGTACATCTCTTTTTTTCGGGGAACGCCGATTCTAATTCAATTATTCCTGTTCTATTACGGTCTGCCTGAGGTGCTGAAGCTTGTGAATCTGGATATGACGCGGACTCCGGTGCTGGTGTTCGTGATTCTGACCTACGGTCTGCATACCGGGGCCTTCATGTCGGAGATGATCCGCGCTTCAGTGACAGCAGTCGATAAAGGCCAGGTGGAAGCGGCTTATGCTACGGGGATGACCTCGTACCAGGCTTTTACCCGTATTGTGCTGCCTCAGGCGCTGGGAATTGCGATTCCCGTCTTCTCGAACCTGGTCATAGCGCTGCTGAAGGATACTTCGCTGGCGTTCACGCTGGGAGTGATGGAGATGACGGGCAAGGCCCAGACCTTGGGCAGCGCGACCCAGCATTTCATTGAGACGTATATTGCGCTTGCCCTTATCTATCTTGTGATTAGTTTTACGATTGAAAAGCTGCTGCTGGTTGCGGAGAAGCGTCTGCTCAAGCATGAAGCCCGGGATAGCCCGGCCAAGAAGCGGTTCACTCTTCAGCGAAAATCGTCCTACCGCACAATTGTCGCGGATATGGGAGCGGGTAAAGGAGGCGGTGCGTAATGAAGCTGGACCCATCTTTTATCTGGACGGCATTCCTGCAGATTCTGGGAGCTATTCCTACGACGCTGTATATCACGGTTGTGTCGGTGTTGGCAGGCTTCATGATCGGTACGGTGGTGGCCCTGATCCGGATTTATAGAGTCCCCGGGCTGTATCCGCTGGCCGTAGGGTATGTCACGTTCATCCGCGGCACCCCGATGCTGACGCATCTGCTGCTGATCTATTTCGGGCTGCCGATGATTATTGACGGGCTTGCTGCACAATTCGGCTGGAGCTTCCGCTCGGTATCGATCCCGATGATCGGCTTCGCCTATATCTCCTTCTCCATTACGGCGGGTGCCTATATGTCCGAGGTGGTGCGCTCCGGTCTGCTGGCGGTGGACCGCGGTCAGCTCGAAGCGGCCCATTCCATCGGAATGAGCACTCCCCAGGCGCTGCGGCGGATTGTGTTCCCCCAGGCGCTGGCGGCGAGCCTGCCGAATCTGTCGAATTCCGTGATCGGGATGCTGCACGGGTCTACGCTGGCTTTTACCGTATCGGTGGTGGACATCAATGCCCAGGCGCAGATTGTCGCTTCAACCAACTGGAAGTTCTTCGAGGCTTACCTGGCGGCGGCGCTGATCTTCTGGGGACTGACGTTCCTCATCGAACGGGCAACGGCCCTGATCGAAAAAAGGATCAATCTGTATAACCGGGGGGGAGTCGCGTGATTAAGCTATCGCAGCTATCGAAGTCGTTCGGGCGCCATCAGGTGCTGAACCATATTGATCTGGAGGTATCCAAGGGGGAGGTGGTCGTCATTCTCGGCCCCAGCGGCTCCGGCAAAACAACCCTGCTGCGCTGCGTGAATGTTCTGGAGAAGCCCAGCAGGGGCGAAATCTCCATCGGGGACTTCAAGCTGGACTTCCGGCATGCCCGCAAGAAGGATATCCACCAGCTCCGGCAAAAAACGGCTATGGTCTTCCAGCAATACAATCTGTTCCGGCACAAAACCGCGCTGGAGAATGTGATGGAAGGTCTCCTGATCGTCAAGAAGCTTCCGAAGGAGGCGGCGAGAGAGAAGAGCATCGCCCTGCTGGAGAAGGTGGGACTTGGTGCGAAGCTGGATGCTTATCCGAGCCAGCTCTCCGGCGGCCAGCAGCAGCGGGTCGGGATTGCCCGTGCGCTCGCACTGGAGCCGGAGGTGATCCTCTTCGACGAACCGACCTCTGCACTGGACCCGGAGCTGGTGGGTGAAGTGCTTGCGGTCATTCGTAAGATCGCCAAGGAAGGGATTACGATGATTGTGGTGACGCATGAAATGGGATTCGCCCGCGATGTAGCGAACCATGTGGTGTTCATGGACGGCGGAGTGATTGTTGAGGAAGGTACACCCACGGAGGTATTCAACCATCCGCGTGAAGAACGAACGAAACAGTTCCTGAAGCGGATTACGCCGGAGCTGAACTATTCCATCTAGGAGGCATATCTATGGCAATCACAATCAGCGTACTTGACCAAAGCCCGATTTATCCGGGGGAGACGCCGGAAGAGGCTTTCCAGCATACAATCAGGCTGGCGCAGCTGTCGGAACGCCTCGGCTTCCGCCGCTTCTGGGTATCGGAGCATCATGATTCCGAGCAGGTAGCCGGATCTTCTCCTGAGGTGCTCATCTCACACCTGCTGGCTAAGACGGAGCGTATCCGCATCGGCTCCGGCGGGATTATGCTTCAGCACTACAGCCCCTACAAGGTGGCTGAGAATTTCAACGTGCTGGCTACGCTGGCCCCGGGACGGGTGGACTTAGGGGTAGGACGCGCTCCCGGCGGCCTGCCGCGCAGCACGCAGGCATTGCAGCAGGGCGGCGGGGAAACTGCTTCGTTAACGGACAAGATTGTGGAGCTGGAAAAGTATGTGCATAACCGGCTGGAGGCGGAGCATCCGCTGCACGGGCTGAAGGCAGGTCCGCTCCCCGGCATCCCGCCGGAGCTGTATGTGCTTGGCGCCAGTGTCGCCAGCGCCGAGATCGCGGCCAGCCTGGGCTTGCCATACGTGTTCTCCCTGTTCATCGGCGGCGATCAGACCGTTGCCTTAGAGGCGGTGCGGGCTTACCGCAACGGCTTCAATCGAAGCGGCGGGCAGGAGCCGCAGGTGATTATCGCGCTGGCTGTCATCGTGGCCGATACGGAAGAGGAGGCCGGAGAATTGGCCGGAGCGCATAAGCTGATCCGCATCCGTTTCGCCAGCGGCAAGACCCTGACTCTGGCCAGCCGGGAGCAGGCCGAGGAGTTCACACGCCAGAGTGAGGAAGCGTACACGCTGGAGGAGCGGGAGCCTGAGATTACCAAGGGGACGAAGGAGAACGTACGTGAGCAGCTGCTGGCGTTGGCCGAAGCTTCCGGGGTGGATGAGTTCATCGTCACCACTAACGTGCAGCCCTTCGATAAGCGGCAGCGTTCCTTCGAGCTGCTGAGTGAGGCGCTGGCCGAAGTGCCAGCGGAGGCATCCCGCTAATGACAAATTCAGCCACGGAATCTGCGGCACAGGAAGTACAGGCGTTATCGTTCAAGGAGCGGCTGGTTGAAATCAGGCGTCATCTGCACCGGCACCCGGAGCTGTCAGGGGAAGAGATTGAGACTACGGCATACATCACCTCGCTGCTGAAGCAGGCGGGGGTGAAGGTTGCAGACTACGGGCTGAAGACCGGGGTTATTGCCGAAGTCGGCGGTCAGCAGGGCGGGCCGGTGATTGCGCTGCGGGCTGACATTGACGCCTTGCCGATCCAGGAGGAGACCGGACTGCCGTATGCCTCACTGTATCCGGGCAGAATGCATGCCTGCGGGCATGACTTCCATACGGCAGCGCTGCTTGGAGCTGTGTATCAGCTTAAGGAGCGGGAGAGCGCCTTGAGCGGAACGGTTCGCTTCCTGTTCCAGCCTGCCGAGGAGAAAGCGAAGGGGGCACAGCAAATTATCGCAGCCGGAGGGCTGGATCAGGTGCGCGCAGTGATCGGTATGCACAATAAGCCGGATCTGCCGGTAGGGACCCTTGGCATTAAGGCCGGTCCGCTGATGGCAGCCGCAGACGGCTTCGCTGTCAGTATCCGGGGCTTCGGCTCTCATGCGGCCGTGCCGGAGGCCGGAATTGATCCTATTGTAGCCGCCTCGCATATTGTAACGGCGCTGCAGTCGATCGTCAGCCGTAATGTGGGCAGCCTGGATAGCGCAGTAATCAGCGTCACGCAGATCCACAGCGGCAATTCGTGGAACATCATCCCGGACACGGCGGTGCTGGAAGGAACGATCCGCTCCTTCGATGAAGCGGTGCGCGGCAAGGTGCTGAAGCGGTTCGAGGAGGTGGTCACGGGTGTGGCTGCTGCGCTTGGTGCCGAAGCCAGCGTGCGCTGGATCGGCGGGCCGCCGCCGGTCATCAACGATGCGCTGCTGGCCCGGCTTGGAGAAGAGACGGCGGTGAAGCTGGGCTATACCTCCGTGCAGCCGGTGCCGTCACCGGCCGGGGAGGACTTCGCCTTCTATCAGCGGGAGGTTCCCGGATTGTTCGTCTTCACGGGTACAGCCGGCAGCCGGGAATGGCATCATCCCGCGTTCGATCTGGACGAAGCAGCGCTGCCTGTAGGTGCAGAATTCTTCAGCGATCTGGCGGTACGTGTACTTGAGCATCTGGCGGCGGAGAGGGGTGCAGATCATAGCGGAGCGTTCTGATTATGATGTCATTATTGTTGGTGCAGGCTCCATGGGCATGAGCGCAGGCTACCATCTGGCCCGGCGCGGTGTGAAAACACTGCTGATCGATGCCTTCGATCCGCCGCATACGGAAGGAAGCCATCACGGGGAGACCCGGCTGATCCGGCACGCCTACAGCGGCGATCCGGCCTATATTGACCTGGCGCTCCGTGCCCAGGTGCTGTGGGAAGAGGCGGAGGCAGAGAGCGGTCTCAAGCTGCTGGCTCCGTCAGGTGTGCTCAATCTGGCAGACAGCAAGGTGTATTCCTTCACCGGACGTCTGGAAGAGGCGCGGAAGCGGAAGGTCCGGGCTGAGCAGCTGGATGCCGAGGAAATCTGCCGCCGCTGGCCAGCCCTGAACCTCCCCGAATCCTTCGAGGCGATGTATGAGCCGGATGCCGGTTACCTATACAGTGAGCGGTGCATTACCGCTTACCGTCAGCTTGCACTGGCTTACGGTGCGGAGCTGCTGACGAATACTCCTGTGCTGAAGGTGACGGCCCGCGAAGGCAGTGTCACGGTCCATACGAAGAACGGCGATTACCATGGAGCGGCTGCTGTTCTTAGTGCCGGGGCCTGGTTCAGTTCATTGTCGCCCTTCGTTAACTTGCCGATTAAGGCCGTTCGCAAGGTAGTAGGCTGGTTCGGGAGTACGCCGGACTTCGAGGCCGGGAGGTTCCCCGGCTTCACGCTTGGTTCAGAGGATGGCGGGTTCTACGGCTTCCCCAGCATAGGCGGGGCAGGACTGAAGATCGGCCGCCACGACACGGGCGAAGAGTGGGAGTCCGGTGAACCGCTGCATCCGTTCGGCAGCCTGGAGAGTGATGAAGGCGACCTCCGCCGGGTTCTTGAAGCGTATATGCCTGGCGCAGCCGGGCGTCTGCTTAAGGGCTCCGTCTGTAAATATGAGCATACGCCGGATGAGGATTTCATCATCGACCGCCATCCGGCTCACAGCCATGTGCTGCTGGCCGGAGGCTTCTCGGGACATGGCTTCAAATTCTCCAGTGTGGTTGGAGAGATTCTCGCGGACATGGCTGTTCAGGGACATACCAGGCAGAATATAACTCCGTTTGCGTTGTCGCGCTTCTCGGCCGGCCCTGATCAGCAACCATCAAAACTAACAATGGAGGGACAATAAATGAGCAGTGCGGATGTGGAGCTAACCAGCTATTTGAATACACATGAGCAATTGGTGCAGGCGCTGGAGGGGGTATCCGAAGAACAGCTGAGGTGGAAGGCGGAGCCGTCAAGCTGGAGCGTGACCGAGGTGCTGGCCCATTTGGCGGATCACAGCATCGTAGTCTCCTTCCGTATCCGTGATATTCTGGCGGATACGAAGGTTCAGCTTCCGGCATTCCAGCAGGACGCATGGGTCAGCGGACAGCATAGTAATCAGGGGCAGACTGCAGACAGCCTGGAGCTGTTCCGCAGTCTGCTGCATTACAACAGTCTGCTGCTCGGAAGACTTATCCCCGGAGAATGGGAGAAAAGCGGGATTAACTTCAAGGGCGAGACGGTGCGTATTAGCGATATTGTCCGCGGCTTCACCGCCCATGTAGAGAGGCATCTGGCCCAGATAGAACGAGTGAAGCGGGAGGCGCAGGCTAGTCAAGCTGCACAAGTTGCTCAAGCTTCGAAGCAAGCGGCGTTGTAACCATATTCTATGAGGAGGAATGAACATGACGAAATCAAGACAGGTGAAGCTGGGTGCCCTATTGCACGGAGTGGGAGGAAGCACCTCCATGTGGCGCCATCCCGATGCGAAGCCCGATGCCAGTGTGAACTTTGAGTTATACAAGGAGTGGGTACGCAAGGCAGAAGAAGGCAAGCTGGACCTGATCTTCATTGCCGACGGCCTGTTCATCAATGAAAAGTCCATTCCTCATTTCCTGAACCGCTTCGAGCCATTGACCATTCTTAGTGCATTGGCGGCGGTCAGCAGCCGGATTGGTCTGGTCGGTACCTTATCAACCTCCTACAGCGAACCGTTCACGGTAGCCCGGCAATTCGGCTCCCTGGATGTGATCAGCAGCGGACGGGCTGGCTGGAATGTGGTGACTTCGCCGCTCGAAGGCTCTGCACTGAATTACAGCAAGAAGGAGCATCCTGATCATGGCAAGCGGTACCGGATTGCTGCCGAATATCTGGAGGTGGCACGCGGGCTGTGGGATTCCTGGGAGGATGATGCTTTTGTGCGGAACAAGGAGACAGGCGTCTTCTTTGATAAAAATAAGCTGCACACGCTCGATCACCAGGGTGAATTCTTCTCGGTGAAGGGACCGCTCAATATCGCCCGCTCGAAGCAGGGACAGCCGGTGATTTTCCAGGCAGGCTCCTCGGAGGTTGGCAAGGATTATGCCTCAACCGTGGCAGACGCCATCTTCACCGGCCATGATACCCTGGAATCAGCGCAGGCATTCTATAAGGATGTGAAAAGCCGGGTGGCCTCATTCGGCCGCAATCCCGATGAAGTGCTGATCTTCCCGGGAGTAGCACCAATTCTGGGGGCTACCCCGGAGGAGGCGGAGCGCAAATATCAGGAGGTGGCCGGACTGGTAACGATCGAGAATGCGCTGAACTATTTGGGCCGATTCTTCGAGCATCATGACTTCTCACAGTATCCGCTGGATGAGCCGTTCCCGGATCTGGGCGATCTTGGCCGGAACAGCTTCCAGAGTGGAACGGACAAGATTAAAAAGGACGCCAGAGAGCAGGGCTTAACCCTGCGTCAGGTTGCCTTGCAGTCGGCTACACCGCGCAGCAGCTTCATCGGTACGCCGGAACAGGTCGCAGATCAGCTGCAGGCCTGGTTCGAGGGCGGGGCAGCCGACGGCTTCATGCTGGCCGCTGCTGTACCGAACGGACTGGAGGAATTCGTGGATCAGGTAGTTCCGATTCTGCAGGAGCGCGGACTCTTCCGTACCGAATACGAGAGCGATACGCTGCGGGGAAATCTTGGCTTGCCGGTTCCGCAGAACCGTTATACCCAGACTTCTGAACCGGCCGGGCAGGTGTAACACAGGCAGATAATTTAGGACATTTATAGTTACAGCACCACAAAAAGGATGCCTTCCCTGATTGACAGGGAGGCATCCTTTTTGCAATTACGGACGATACCGTCAGCTTACTTCCGGTTACGGAGGCGTTCCAGCTCGGCGTCCACCGCGCTGTTCATGGAAGAGTCATGAGCGGCTGCGGCCAGTCCGGCTTGCTCGGCCATGGCTTCCTGCATGGCGATCTTGTCTTCCATCCGTTCGAATCCGCGTGAGGCTGTGCCATTGTTCAGCACCTGCCCGGGATAGCCTGCCGGAGAAGCGGTGCTGTAAGCCTGGGCTGCTTGCTTGATCTCCGTAGCTTTGCGGGCACGTTCAGCCAGCTCAGCTCTTTTGGCTTTGAGGCGTTTCTGTTCTTCCTTAACACTGGCCAGCTGTTCTTCAAGGGAAGCCAGCGCAGCCTGAGTCTCCTTCAGTCCGGCAGTGCATTCCTGTTCGCTCTCCGTGTAGCGGAGCTTAGCCATTACCGCCAGGCGGGCAGCAGGTTCATTGCCCTCGCTCATGAACTGGACTGCTTCCGCTTCACTGCGCTCTGCGAGCACCTTGTATTCGTAGATCCGGCGCTCCAGCACACTGGCTGCTGCCTTGAGTTCACGCTGTTTGCCTTCGGCATTAGCGATCTTATCCTCCAGATCCCGCAGGTATTGACCAGTTAGCAGGATTGGATCTTCCAGTTTGTTCAGTCCTTCATGAATAGCAGCCTTGGTTAGTGTTGTGATTCTTTGGAATATGCTCATTGTAATGATCTCCTTTATATGTGGGTTAGTTAAGGTATGACGCAAGTATTTAATAGAAGGAATTAGTAGTTGAAGCTGTCATCGAATCCGCCGTAGGATTCTTGAGGGATAATAAGACTGCCGATGATATAGAGAAAAATAACAGTACCGAAGCTGAAAAACGTAGCGACAACAACAAGCAATCTTACGAGGGTCGCATCAACGTTCAAATAGCGTGCCAGTCCTCCGCATAAACCGGTGAGCTTCTTGTCTGTTAAGGAACGGGTTAATTTTTTTGTCATAATGAATCTTCCTCTCTTATTAGATGACCGCCGGTAGCCGGCGTGTTCATTTCCGTTGTCTATGTATGTATTGTACGAATTTATCCTTTCCGGCAAAACGGCCTGCAGACTGTTCTTTGTTCCCGACCTTAGTCGGGGATGGGAACCGCAATAGGACGGGGAGAGGCCGGGCAAAAACGTTAGATGCACGCAGCCGTGCGGATTTTACACAATGGGGAGCTGAGGTTCATCCGGGGTTAACACTGGAGGATTAGACTGAACTCTAGCGTAGCCTAACTAACATACGGGAGGACTAGCCATGGGGATTCACAAGTATTTTCGCTCACTGAATGAGCTGGAGCGCATTATCCGCTGTCCGGGCAAATTCAAATTCGAGGAGCATAGCGTTGCGGCCCATTCCTGGAAGGTCGTGCAATACGCGAAGACGCTGGCAGATATTGAAGAGAAGCACGGTGCGGTGATCGACTGGAAGAAGCTGTACGAGATCACGAGCAGCCATGATTACGGAGAGATTTTTATCGGGGATATCAAAACGCCGGTGAAGCACTCCTCGCTCCAGCTCAGATCATTGATCCAGCAGGTGGAGGAGGGCATGATCGACAACTTCATCAAGGAGCATATTCCGGATGAATTCAAAAGCATCTTCTACCAGCAGCTGCGCGAGGGTAAGGATGAGTCGCTGGAGGGACTGATTCTGGAGGTTGCGGATAAGATGGATCAGGTGTATGAGGCCTTCGCCGAGCTGCAAAGAGGGAACACGGAGAAGGAATTTGTAGTGATGTACCGTAATGCGCTGATCAAGATCAAGCATATTGACCTCAAGTGCGTAGATTACTTTCTGGCAGAGATTCTGCCGGACATGGTGAACGAGGAGACGCTGTCTCCGATTGATATTAGGCAGATTACGGAAGAGGCGCTGGCTCTGTAGAGGAGCTGTGGCTCTTTTTTTGATACCAGACGGCTGATCCGTTAAAAGCAATATGCAGCGGAATGGTCAGCACCAGTGACTCTGTAACCTGCGCGAACAGCCCGAAGAAGATCCCTCCGCTCAGCGCGAACAGCATAAACCGGATACTCTCGCGGTTCAGCCGGTAATACTGCAAATGGGACACGGCGAACAGGAACGCAGTAAGGAGAATAGCGCCGCTGACATCGATGATTCCCGTGGCATGGAGCTGTCCAAGCGACGGATGCTGGGCGAGAATGGGCAGAACCAGCCCCCGGAAGGCAATCTCTTCAAAAATCGGGAAGCACAGCACGAAGTTGACCGTATTATAGGTGCCCACTGGATTATAGCCGGAGGATCGGGAGAGGATCAGGTTCACAAGCAGTATGATAAGGAACAGCGGAAGCACTCTCATCACCTGATGCGGCATGCCAAACGTATAACTGTCACTCCAGAGAACGCTTCCAGCAATCAACGCGGCTCCCCAATAATAGATTGTATACCGCACCTGTGCCCTGGCGACCAGCCCGAGAATCCGCTCGATGATCCGGTAGGAAAAAGACAGCAGTACAGCGATAGCGCATAACTTCAGTAATAGCATGAATGTTAATCCTCCTGAGATGGTGAAAGTGTTATAATAGGTGAAAGTGTTATAATAAAGGAAAAATAAGGATGGTGCATTCCTGTTGCAGTATTTCAATCTTATACCCATTTCCGTTACGCTAGTCTGGTTCGGCATTCTGCTACTGATCGTATGGATCGTAGACTTCTTACAGGCCGGGTCCCTGGAACCGCTTCAAGCGGGTAGCCTCCGGGAGCGGACTAAATCTATCCTGGCGGATATTCTGATCTTTGCTGCCTTGAACGGTTTGCTTATGTATGTTCTTCATCCGATGAATCATCTGCTGCTGATTTCGCTGGCTGCTGCGGGACTGCTTGTTACATACTATTTGTCTTCAAAAGCGGACAGGAAGCGCTTACCCTTCCGGCCCTGGATCTTGCTGATCCACGTTTTGCTCGGCGTCAGCTTTTACCTGCTGTTCGGGATGCTGCTGCTGGGCAAGCTGATCGTTACCTATAACCTTAACATGACGAATCAGTTTGATATACTCTTTTTTGTCTATAGCCAGGACCGGCCGGTGGTGTACGGAGTGCTGCTGATTATGGCTGTGCTATATTTCATAATCGGGAAGCTGCTGATGCGTCCTCTATATAGCTGGTACACAGCGATTTATTACCGAGGCTCCAAATAGCCCCCGGACCCTTGGAGGGGCCGGAGGCTGCTTTTTCACACCTGAAAACGATATCCCGCTCCCCACACAGTCTGGATATATCGCGGGTTGCCGGGGTCCTGCTCGATCTTGTCGCGCAGCCTGTTGATATGGACAGCTACGGTAGCGTTATCGCCCATGGCATCGAAGCCCCAGATCCGTTCGTACAGGGAATCCCGGCTGAAGACGATGTCCGCATTGACAATCAGGAAGTGCAGCAGGTCGAATTCCTTCTTCTTCAGCTCCAGCTCCTGGCCGTGCAGATAGGCTCTGTGCGATAAGGTATGAATGATGAACGGACCACTCTCGATCCGGCTCTCTGTGCTGTTACCGCTCATGCCCTTAAGTCGAGCATACTGAGCCAGATTGGATTTGACCCGGGCCACTAGTTCACCTGGTGAAAACGGCTTGACGATATAATCATCGGCCCCAAGCCCCAAGCCTCGGATCTTGTCGATGTCCTCCTGCTTGGCCGTGACCATAAGGATAGGAATATCGAGCTGGCTCCGCAGCTTGCGGCACACCGAGAAGCCGTCTTCCCCAGGCAGCATCAGATCGAGCAGAATAAGCTGGAATTGTCCTGCAAGCGCCAACTCAAGCCCGGTGATGCCATCCTCGGCAACCTCCACCGTGAAATCATTAATTTCCAGGTAATCCCGCTCGATCGCTGCAATTGCACTATCATCTTCAATGATTAATACTTTGGTCATAGCAAGTCCCCTTTATCCAGCACTGGCAGTGTGATAATGATGCACAGGCCCCCTGCGGGGGAGGGCTGCGCCTGAATACTTCCGCCCATCCGGCTGACGGCTTTGGCTGTGATTGCCAGCCCCAAGCCGCTGCCCTTAGTCGGGTTATTGCGCGAAGGATCGCTGCGGTAGAACACATCAAACAGCTTATCCAGGGCATTTTCCGGCACCCCGGGTCCGTTATCCTCCAGATAGATGAACACATCGCTTCCTTGTACTTCGGTACGGATGGATACCTGGACACGCTCCTCGAGCTTGTATTTCCAGCTATTCTCCAGAATGTTGAACACGATGCTGCTGAGCTGTGCCGGATCGGCGTAAATATACACATCTGCAGCCAGTGCAGCAATGGCTACATCCAGCCCCTTCTCCCTGTATTCTTCGGCAGTGACCTTGATTAAGGAGAGGAGCTCCTGATTGACCTCCAGCACCTCTGGTTCATAGGGATAATCGCCCAGATCCATTTTGGAGAAAAGAAAAATTTTGCCGACCATCCGGTCAATATCCTCTGCTTTGGTCTTGATCATGGTGATATATTTCTTCTGGGATTCAGGGGTCGTGGCCACCCCATCCAGCAGTCCTTCCGAATACGCACGGACAGAGGTCAACGGGGAACGGAGGTCATGCGATATCCCGGCAAGCAGCTCCTTGCGGCTCTCCTCCTGCCTCTGGATCAGGCGCTGGGATTCCTTGAGACGGATAGCCATGTCATTGAAATCCTCACAGACAGGAGCGAATTCGTCCTTGTTCCCGTAGTGGATTCTAACATCCAGATTGCCGTCCCGGATCTGATGAACCCCGTCTGCCAGCGTATCCAGAGGCTGCTTGATCCGCTTGAATACAAACCGGGTAAGAAATTGATTCGTTATAAATACCGCAGAGATGATCCCCAGCGTGATCAGAATCAGGAAGGTAACCATCGCCGGAGTGACTTGTCCGTCCGTATAGTCCGAGGCCGTGCCGATGATGCTGACAGTATAGGCTCTGCCCTTAACCCGGATCTGTTCAGCAAAGACCTCCTTGTTCGAGGTAGAAGCGAACCCTTGTCCATCCATGGCGCTGACGATCTGCAGCAGCTGCTCTGTCTCCGGGGTCTCTTTAAAATTGAAGCTGATCAGCCTTGCCGCAGAATCGTAAACGGCCAGACTCATGTCCTCCGGCTTCAATATCTCTTCGATCTGGCGGCGGAGTTCATCCTGCTTCTGCTTCTCACCGTTCCTCAGCAGCTCGGCAGACAACTGAACCAGATCATCGTATCCGGTATAGAACGGGCCCTGCTTATCATGCTTTGATACCTTGAACAGGAGGGACACACTAACAAAAGCAATGAACAAGGAAATACATACGGGGATCACAATCATCAGGATATTAGAGATGAATAAGCGCCGCTTAATGGTCATACCCGGTTCCTTCCCGCAGACATTTTATCGTATCTTTTCTTCCATCATAACATCCTTGCTGCAGCACGGCTAATCGGTACGCAGAGCTTGAATCGGCCGGAGTCTCGCCGCTTTGCTGGCGGGCAGGATACCGAAGAACACACCGATAAAGAGCGAGAAGAGGAATGAAATGTTCACCATGTTCCAGGCATAGCCAACCTGAAGGGCAGTCAACTGGCCGACCAGCCAGGTTAGGCCTAATCCCGCTCCGATTCCGAGGATTCCGCCCATCGTGCTGAGCACCATCGACTCAATGATGAATTGCAGCAGAATATCTATTTTTTTGGCGCCGATGGCTTTGCGTATGCCGATCTCCCGGGTACGTTCGTTCACTGAAATTATCATAATGTTCATAATGCCGATTCCGCCAACGAAGAGCGAGATTCCGGCGATTCCAGCTAGGGCAAGGGACAGGGTGCCAGAGGTTTTCTTCAGCGTATCCAGCATCTGTTTGGAATCGAACACACTGTAGGCATCCTTGGCACGGAGGAACTTGCGGTCCAAAATCTGTCCGATAGCTGTCTTCACAGACGCTACATCCTTGTCGCTCAAGGCAGTGACGGTAAAAGTCTGAATTCCCTTGCTCTGAAGCAGCCGCTCGGAGGTGGATAAGGGGATGAGAATCTTCTTATCGTTTGATCCGCTGAGTGAGGTTCCCTTCGCCTGGAGCAAGCCTACAATCTGGAAGGAGGTACCGTTCAGCTGGATCTCACGGCCCACCGGGTTGTCGGCGCCAAACAGCTTCTTCGCCGTTTCGGTTCCGATCAGGGCAGCCTTCTGCCGGTATTCATTGTCGATATCGAGCAGGAAGCGGCCGGACTGCACATGAAAGTTCTGTACCTTCTCATAGCTTGCGGTGATGCCTTCAAGTGAGACATTAGTATGAACGTTTCGATATTTGGCGGTTACATTGCTGCTGATGGTAGGTGAAACCTGATCCACCCCGGGAACCCGGCTAAATGCGGCAACCTCCTCTGCCGTGAGGGAAGTGACCGCCCCCCGTCCGGTAATAATGACCGTCAGCTGATTCGTGCCAAGGTCACTGAATTGGCTGGTGATCTGACCCGTAACTCCCTGCCCCACCGAGACCAGCAGGATGACCGAGGATACTCCAATGACAATGCCCAGCATGGTGAGGAAGGAACGCACTTTATTGCCGACGATACTCATTACCGCCATTCGGATACTCTGAGCAAGAATCATTGGTCATTTCTCCGATCTTCAACCAGGTGGCCATCCTGAATCCGGATGACCCGCTTCGCTTGTTCCGCAATGCCCAGGTCATGTGTGATGACAATAATGGTATGTCCCTGTTCATTCAGTCTTTTGATCATGTGCATGACCTCTTCTCCGGTCTTGGAATCGAGTGCGCCGGTAGGCTCATCTGCCAGTAGAATGGGAGGATTGCCGGCAAGTGCTCTGGCGATGGCAACCCGCTGCTGCTGACCCCCGGACAGCTCGCTCGGACGGTGGTGCATCCGCTCTTGCAGGCCGACCTTCTCCAGGGCGGCAACGGCCAGCGTTCTACGCTCCCGTTGTGACAAGCCCCGGTAGACTAAGGGCAGTTCCACATTCTGGACAGCGGATAACTTAGGGAGCAGGTTGAAATTCTGGAAGATAAAGCCTATTTTCTCATTGCGGATCCGGGCCAGCCGGTTATCGGATAATCTGCGGACATCCTGTCCATCCAGAGAATAGCTCCCTTCATTCGGGATATCCAGGCAGCCGATCATGTTCATCAAGGTGGATTTTCCAGATCCGGACGGGCCGATAATGGCAACGAATTCGCCATGGTGGATCTCAAAAGATAGATCCTTCAGTACCGTCATCTGTTCCTTGGCCATCATGTATCCGTGGACCATATGCTCAATCCTTATCAGGGGCTCTGTGTTCATTGTGGCCCTCCTACGCCGCTGCCACCGCCGCCGCTGTTGTCGAAGCCGCCCTCGTCACCGCCACCGCCACCCATATCGAACAGACCCGGAGCTGCGGGAGCAGGCGTACTGGCAGCAATAATGGTCGGGACAATGACCTGTTCCCCTTCGCGCAGACCACTGACGATTTCGATCCGGCTCTCATCATGCACACCTACAGTGACAGGCTTCAGCTGAACGGGCGGAGGTATGGCAGGGCTTCCTGTGGCGGAGCTGCCCTTGGGCGAGGGAGTCTGCTCCGGCACAGAGTCCTGCACTTGAACATAATACTTTTTATCCTTTTGGGTCACAGACTCGACGGGAAGCAGCAGAACGTGGTTCTTCTCTTCAATAGTAACGACTCCTTGTGCTGACATACCGGCTCTGGCTCCGGTGGAGTCCGTGAGCAGAAGGGTCACTTCAAAGACGGAGACGCCATTAGTCACCGTTCCTTCATCCGCAATCCGCGTGACCTTGGCCGGATAGGCCTTAGCGGGCAGGGCATCCATTTTAATGGCTGCGGACATACCTGGCTTAATCTTGGGGATGTCCAGCTCGTCAATTTTAATCGTAGCGCTCAGATGTTTGTAGTCCGTTATGGAGAAGACCTCGGCTCCTTTCGTCACCATCCCGCCTGAGGAGCTGCTGATCTTGGTAACCGTTCCATCCATCGGCGCTGTCAGGGAAGCGGGCGGGATATGATCCTTCTTGAGTGCTGCAAGCTCGGTCAATGTGGCTGTAATGGTATCCTTGGTTCTCTCGATGGCCAGCTTTGCCGCATCAACATCGGTTAAAGCAGCACCGTCCATGATTAGCTTCTTGTACTGGTCTTGTTTCTCCAGCAGGTCATTCTGCGATTGCTTGAGCGTATTCTGCTGGATTCTTAAGTTACTGGCTACATTGGCTCCCTCATAAGTCAGCAGGATCTGACCCTTCTTGACTTGTTCATTCTCCTTAACGAGAACCTTGGCTACATTTCCTGTGTCCCTGGCATATACGATCGTAGTATTCGTGGCCTTCACGGTGCCGGAGCCTTTGACGGTTAGAGATATATCCCCCTTGGTCACTACAGTAGTCTGAGCAGCAGGAGGGCTGTCCTGTGTGTTCTTATCCGGCCATAAGCTATACACAACAATTCCAGCAGTGACAATGACTGCGGCTGACAGACCTAAGGTTTTTTTGACGTTCATAGCGATCCTCCGGGATCTGGATTTGCCGCGTTTTTCGGGGCAGTGGTAGTTTCAGGGGCTTTGGCCGCAGGGATGTAAGTCAGGCTGTAGCTCTGGCTGCCCAAGAGAATCCGCTCTCCCTGGAACTCGTCATAGAGAGTTACGAGGAATTTGCCGCTGCGGAGCGTTTTATAGGCATTGCTTGTAAGGGTCATGGAATAGGCCAGGAATTTCCCTGTCACCAGATCCGTCCCGGGCACCAGCGTTCTCTCCTGCGTCTGGCCGAGAGGATCGGTAAGCTGCACGACCAGCTTATGCGCATTAGCGCCCATATCATACTGGTTGTCCTTGACAAGTGTATACGTCAGATTGACATTCAGCGTATCCTGGCCCTCGGACACAGCACCTGTGGCCTGAGTAACCGTAAACGTATAAGGGAACAATGGCACTCCGCTACCAAGAGTGACTAGTGCAGCCGGAGTCTGAATATGAAGGGTGAGTGCCTTAGGATTAATATAGGCGGTTGGCGTTCCGTCCGGTGCTGTCAGCTTGTTCTCGCTAACCCCTTCTCCCGCGAAAAGCGTCAGCTGCGAGGCATCGATGCTTGCAGGCAGCTTGCTCCATACACTCACCAGACTCTTGCCCTTGGGACCGGCCGCCTGTACAGATTGACTGACTTCTGCCTCATAATAGGTATTGTCCGGTGTCTTATAATAAACCACAAGTCTGGACAGCTCTGCCCTCCGGGCTTCAAGACTGCTCACCTCAAGCTCAGTATACAGAATGTTCTGGCTTGCTCCGGGATAGATGAAGGTCCGGCGCTCCTTAACCTCCGCCCGCTTGCCTGCAGTATCGATCTTGAAGGTGGCATTATCACCTGAGGCAGACATACCCGGAACAACTTGCTGTGTTTTCAGGGAGAGGAACGGCTCTGTGGTGTCGCCTGTCCCGCTATTTAGTCCGATACGAAGCTGGTCCAGAGATTGCTCATAGGGGAGCTTGCCGATCACATAATACACAGCGCTTGCACCTGCGGCTAGCTGCTGGCTGGAGGCGGCTGCAACGACTTGAACCGGAGCTTCCAAGGCGGTCTGCCCTGTATGGATGGTCCCTGTAAAAGCAGGGAGGGTTACTGCCGCATCCCTGACATTACGGATACGAATGGTGCCGACAAGCAAATCCTCAGTTGTCCACGGCATACGCTGCACTGACTCCAGTACGGCACCGAAGGTTCCGAAGCTGTTATCCAGGATGTACTCCGAAGCAACGGAGTTGGTCATCTCTAAGGAATAGGGAATCTTGTACATAGCTGTAGGGAAGATTGTCTTGCCTTCTGCGGCCGGCTCCACCATCTGGAGCTTCAGCGTACTCTGGTTCACATTCAGCGGCACTTCGGCAGAGAATTGCAGGATCTTCTCCTCAAGCGGCTTCAAGGTGAGGCTGGCCAGCGCTTTGCTGTTGACCGGGAAGGAGTAGCCTTCCTTGGAGGTTACAGATAATTCATAGGCTGGCAGAGTAACCGCCTTGTTGCCGGCATTCCTAATGCGCAGCTTCAGTGTCCACAGTGCCTTCTCGCCTGTTGAGGATACGGATGCCTGCTTCAACTGGGTCTCAATAGTATTGCTGCTCACCCCGAATTTCTTCACCGCGTAAGCATTCACCTCAAGACTTGGATAGCTTGCTTCCGGGAGACGGAAGGAGACTACCGGCAGATCCGCCTTCAGCCCTGAATTCTCCCCGGTGATCAGCAGCGACATGCGCGTGGTCGGTATGTAAGCCGGGAGCTCCGCCAGATAAAAGATCTTCTTATTCTCACCGGACTGCACCTTGTAATCGCGGCTGGCACTGTCAAGCGTCAGCTCAAATGCGGAGCCGCCGGAGGATTCAAGAAATACCCGGTGGCCGGGTGCAGCGAGTACTTTGGCTCCTTGATTCGTCAGGCTCAGAGCAACCTTGGCATAGATTTTATGATTGAAGCTGAAGATTTGCAGGCTCTCGGGCTTCAGGCTAACCGGAAGGTTGCTGACCGTAATCTGCTTGCTAAGACCCTGCTGCACATAAGGGGTATAAGCGGCCGGGACTGTGAAGCTGCCCAGCTTCTTCTGGTACTCAGAGCCGCTGAAGTCGAAGCCGAACAGCGAGATGGAGAGGCCTTGAAGTGAAGCCGTCTTGCTGACGTTCACATAGTAGGTGACGGTTAGCTGTTCCTTGGGGGGAACCTCAGCTTTGCTTTTATCCTCGGGAATGGGGCTGCTCTTCAGTGATGCTCCCGCCGGGGTTGTAATCTTGGAAAAGACGTTGAATAGCTTAAAGGTGCTGCTGCTTGTATTGCTGTACACCAGGGTATAGGTCAGATTGTTGCCGCCATCGGCCTTGGCTAATTGCACATCGGTCAATCTCACGCTGACTCCGGTTCCCACAGTAACCGGCGGTAATTGTGCCAAGATGCTGGTATTCTGCTGCTGCGTCTTATTTGCCGTAACACTGCTTGGCGCCGCAGATGCGGATAACGCCAGGTGCGTACTGGCAATAATCATCCCTAGTACCAGAGCGGCACAGGCACGGTAATTCTTCATTTTATTCCCTCCCAACATTCATCATCCGATTGACGGCTTAAGGCAGCCGCTAGAAGATGTTTCCTATCTTACGGGAAAGGATTAACACAGGGATAAATAAAAGGGGGGAGAACCAGGGGGAAAGATAAATAGAAGTTAAACTTTTTATAAACTGGCTTGTTCCAGCTACGGCGTGACGTGAAGGCTGGACTTGCCGGTATATAATAGTAGATACATAGAATCCGGTGAGCCGGGACAGGGGGATCAGCATGGAGCATGAAGTACATACGTTCAGCTGGGTGGGCAGCGGGGAGAGGTATCTGAATCATCCGGTAACATGCACACTGAACAGGATGGTTGTTGGCCGGTACGGCGGGAACACTGCGGCAGGTGCCGACAAGAATGAGGATGGGGTCTATGTATTAAGCAAGCCGGGCGGGGACTGGGAGTTCGCAATGCTCCTGGATGCGCACAATACGGCGGAAAGTGCCGAATTGCTGATCCGTACAATCAACAGTGAGAGAGGTGAAATCATCAGGCTGCTGGCGCTGCCGGTTCAGCAGGCGTTCCGGGAAATGGAGGCTTTTCTGCTGGCGATTTTCCAGTCTGAGGCATTTCTCAGCCAGTGTAGGCAGGTAACGGGAGAGACGGCATGTCTGATCTGTGTCCGGATGGAGAATTATCTCTGGTGGTTCTCGGTGGGAGATAATTCGCTCTATCTGCTGCATCCAGAGCTGGCGGCCCGCGGACAATATGCGCTAGGACAGCGCAACTACTACGAATGGATCGGCTTCGTCAACACCTTCGCCCAGTCCGTTGCCTGTTACTCGTCAGGCATCCGCGAGCTGCGGCAGGGCCGCAACATCATCGTGATGACCACAGACGGTCTGCTGGAGGTGGGAGCAAGACTGCTGGAAGACCCGCGTAGGCTGTATGAAGCTTTTACGGGCAGAGAGGATCTGGAGAAATGTGTGGCCGAAGTATTGACAAGTGTACATGAACAGCGTGGGCGGGACAGCGCAACGGTGGTGGCCTGGAGCTATGAGAATGGGCGGGCAGGCGCGATGCCTAGCGATTAGGGCGGACGTAAGCGGCCCGTACCTATTTTCCCCGTACATGCACTTCTAGGCATTTACCCACATACAATAAAAGGACCATGAACCCGTTGTTCTGCTAACTGATCGGTTTCATTGTACATGTGCGGGAGGTGTCGCCAAGTTGCCTGGAATCATAAGCACGATTGCGCTGCTGATCAAAGAACTGACGCTGCTGGTATCTTACGTAAGGAACAACGCTTTTCCCCAGCCTCTATCGGAGCAGGACGAGAGCAAATACTTAGGCATGATGGCCGAGGGAGACGCCAAGGCACGGAACCTGCTGATCGAGCATAACCTGCGGCTGGTTGCCCATATAGTGAAGAAATTCGACAACACCGGTGAAGACATGGAGGACCTGATCTCCATCGGCACCATCGGGCTGATCAAGGCCATCGAGAGCTACCGCCCGAACAAAGGCACGAAGCTGGCTACTTTTGCCGCCCGTTGTATCGAGAATGAAATCCTGATGCACTTACGCTCGCTGAAAAAAACCCGCAAGGACGTATCCCTCCACGATCCGATCGGAACGGATAAGGAAGGCAACGAGATCACCCTGATCGATATCCTAGGCTCGGAAGCGGACGATGTGATTAAAGAGGTGGATCTGAAGATTGAGAAGAGCAAGATCTATCGTAACCTCGACATTCTGGATGACCGCGAAAAGGAAGTTGTGGTAGGCCGCTTCGGACTGGACACTGGCGGGGAAGAGCGGACGCAGCGGGAGATTGCGAAGGAGCTGGGAATCTCGCGGAGTTATGTGTCGCGGATTGAGAAGAGGGCACTGATGAAGCTGTATCATGAGTTTTATAAGGTGAAGCGGTAAAGAGAGAGGGTTGCCTGTAGGAATGAGACAGTGATGGTCTCAGTCTTACAGGTTTTTTTGAAAAAAATTCAACGATTAGATTCTATATACCAAGCTCTTAGCTGAACAAGGCTTTGAAATCATTATTGTTTTATGTAGGATTGGGGGATGTTCGCCTAAACATTGAACGTGTTGCTTTGCGTGTGAAAAACGGCGGTCATCATATTGAAACCGAGGATATTATTAGACGAAATGTAACGAGTTTGGATAATTTGGTATCTCACTTAGACTTGATTGATCAATTAATTATTGTTGATAATAGTAAAGCTGATTGGTTTTTTTTTGACATCATATCGTATCCATAACCTTAAGAAATTCGGGCGACACCGGCGAAGACATGGAGGATCTAATCTCCATCGCGGAGAGGCCACTGAAAAGTCCATAAAGAGCTGAGAGAGAGATTCGATAAACAGAATGTCTCTTTTTTTTCGATAAAATTAAAGAATAAAATCAAAGGCTGGTGGTCTTCATGCTTCCATTATCTTGAGCTCGTATATCAAAATTTACAATATACTCATTCCAAAAGATAACTTTCTGCGGCACATGGACGAGTTGGCGGACTTCAGCTTGTTTATGAGGAACTACACGAGAGGGATGGCCAAGGTAATGAACGAAATTCAGTAGACCCGGTCCGAATGTTTAAATATCTACTGTTTAAATCCATTTACGGCTCAGCCCGTTACGAATATATTGGCAGATGAAATTCAGGATAAATGCAGTTGATTTACTTGGTAAATAGATGTAAAATCAAAAAGTAGCAATATATGGGAATAAAATGCTTTTTATTCTAGCGGTTTCCAAGCAATGAAGAGCGGGAGGGCTGTATTTCGCAAAACCGTTGATCAACACTGACTTTCTATAGCAAAAGGTCTGCGGACTATCGAGATAGAATATTGTTTGATTAGAACGATTATTTGTAATCAACAATATCAAAGCAACGGGACGATTTTTTTTGAAAATGGGGGATATTATGAGTAATGTAAAAAAAGAGAAAGCTATATTACAAGTTAAGTATCCAATCATTACATCTTATACGTCCGATGCACACATGCTGGCAATACTCAGAAATTATTCATATACGGAAGGGTGGATATTTAATAATTTCGTTAATTTATGGGGAGAAGAACCGTCATATGATAATCATTTTTCAATGTTAAGATTTCACTCTTGGACAATTAGAAGAGTGTGCCCTTATTTTAAAATAAATTATTTTGATAAGGCTTTTTTTGATTCAGATATAGTTGAATTTATTATTTCAAAAATTGATTCAGGTCATTATGTTACTATAAAATATGATCAATATTATATTCCAAATTCAATAAACTATAATGAGTACCATTCTGGACATGAAATGTTGATTTATGGTTATGATCGGTTAAATGAGATGTTTTTGGTTGCAGATTTCTTCAAAGATGGCAAATATTCATTTGAAACTACACCATTTAACTGTGTTGAAAGTGCAATAGTAAGTGTATTAGATTTAGAACTATTCTCATGTAATGAAATAGAACTCTACAACGCAAATTATAAATTTAATAATTATTTTTTGTATAATTCACTAAATAACTTTCTATATTCCCTAAATACAGCAGCAGAAGGCGAAAATGTTATTATTGCGGATTATGAAGCAGAACCAATACAACAAGGTCGGTATATATTTGGTATCAAAACTTACGGCCTATTGAAGCAAACATTATCGAAAGTATTGCATAATGAAATGGAGTTTAATGACATTAGGCCATTGCATGTAATCTCTGATCATAAGCTAATGATGTGTGAACGTTTAAAGTATTTAGCAAATGCAGGTGTAATAGAAGCTAATGATTATATTATAGATGAATATTTGACCATAAAGAATATAAGCTTAACGAATCGAAATCTTTATTTGAAATTTTTGATTACAAAGGAATACAGTCTAATAAATAAAATTATTTATAATTTAGATAAAATGGAATCATTGGAGATTAAAGCAGTAACTTATCTTGTCAATAAATTATCTGTTAACACGAGGGTTGGCATCAGTAAGTACTGAGACCAATTTGATTTGTTTTGTCGAGGTGTTTTGCAAAGACGTACCCCTCCACGATCCGATCGGAACGGATAAGGAAGGCAACGAGATCACCCTGATCGATGAGGGTGCTGATGAAGCTGTATCATGAGTTTTATAAGGTAAGCGGTGAATTTAAGACATGACTTAAAAAGTGATGCCTGTTCTTAATGCCGGGAAAGCGACTTGTCTGAGGATGAGTTGCTTTTTTATGTTCATTGCACTTTATATCCTTATAATCACATTTTAATACAATGAAAGTTACATATATGTTTTTTTATGACTTATTGAGTCAAAAGATTAGCTTATCTGACAAAAATATTGTTTTTTTGTAATTAAACGACTATAATTATATATAGTTGGATTAACGCCCATGCTTTTCAACTTACATATACCCTATATAATAGGTCATTATGTTAAATTATTTCTTTTTTATTTTCTAATAGGAAACCTACAAGAATCTGTAATAATCTAATTGTTGTTTCGGCACATTAGAGGACACAGAGAACATAGTAACTTTATGGATGTAATCTAACAAGAATACGTCGTTGGCGAAGCGTGCTCATATAATTGAATATTATAGTTACGATAGTCCTCCTTGCATAACTTGGAGGACTATTCTGCTTTAAGGCAAGGCGATATTTCGATTGCTTGTTTTTGAAAGCGTTATCTAATTGTATTTGCATATATTAGAGGAGGATTTATAACAATGATAGACTGTCTATTAATAGGACACAATGAATTTTCGTTCTCTGAATACGAGAGAATGGTAGGGGCGATGGGGAAAGCTCTCCCGGCCTACCGGGATTTGAACTACAATTTTTGGGAATATAAAAACCAATATTATACCGCATCGGACGTATTCAATAAATTTGTATACGGAAATCCTCATTTAAACAATGAAATGGGCAGTTTTTCAATAGGGAATTATTTCAATGCAGCTGTTGCTTACCTGGGGACCTTTCTGGACCGGCGAGGCCACAGCTTTGATTATGTAGTAGCTTATCAGGATGAAAAAGAGCAGCTTGCTCAAAAGCTGCTTGAAGGTAATATAAGGGTCATTGCAATCCTCACTACCTTATATGTGTCTGTTCAACCTGTGCTTGAAATTATATCCTTTATAAAAAAGTATAATGCGGATGTTAAAATCGTGCTGGGTGGCCCGTTTATTGCTTCTCAAATGAAAACTACAATGGATGGGGATTCCCTGCAGTACTTCTTAAAATCTGTCGATGCAGATTTTTATGTGAACAGTTCGCAAGGGGAAGCTGCATTGGAGAAGATAATAAATAATATGAAAAATGGCCTCGGTTATGATGATATTGATAATCTGGTTTATCGGAGCGGGAGCCGTTATATTCAAACACAAATTAATCCTGAGGACAACAAACTGGATGAGAACATGGTGAATTGGCAGTTATTTGGCGACAGGATCGGAACGTTTGCGTCTCTCAGAACCTCCATATCCTGTCCTTTTTCATGTAATTTTTGCGCTTTTCCAAAGCAGGCGGGGAAATATCAGACTGTCGGAATTGAATGTGTGGAACGTGAATTAGATGCTTTGCAGGCCTTAGGGAAAGTTAAGAGCATTAATTTCATTGACGACACACTTAATGTGCCTCCGGCAAGATTTAAAGAAATGCTGAAAATGATGATTAAAAATAAATATGATTTCAAGTGGAATTCACATTACCGCTGCCAGTTCGCTGACCGGGAAACTGTAGCTTTAATGAAGGAAAGCGGCTGCGAAGGGGTATTTCTGGGCATTGAATCCGGAAGCCAGCAGATCCTGAAGAATATGAATAAATCAGCAACCATAGAGAAGTACAAAGAGGGGATTCAATTATTAAAAGAGTACGGAATTATTACCTATGCATCGTTTATTATCGGGTATCCAGGAGAAACCCGAGAAACCGTGCAGGAAACATTTGACTTCATTGACCGGTACAAACCGGATTTTTTCCGGACGCAACTTTGGTATTGTGACCCTACTACACCAATCTGGGCAAAAAGAGAACAGTACGGTATAGAAGGGTCTCAATTCAAATGGTCACATGATACAATGGACGCCCAAACTGCATGTAACATCATTGAAGAGTACTTTATGACACATCAGAGCTCTGTCTGGGTACCACAATATAATTTTGAATTCTCGGCAATATTTAATTTGCTGCACAGAGGGATGGACATTGATCAAGTTAAAACGTTTATGGTGCTGTTCAACAAAGGCATCAAGGGAAAATTGGAGCATCCTGAATATCCGGAGGTCAGTGAGGACCTGGCTACAGAAATGGAATTTATGATGTTTAAGAATGAGAGTTATGTGCCCAGAGACAATGCAATAGATTTATTGGAACACGAAGTGGAATTTGATTTTTAGGAGGAATTAGAGACATGAGTCAGCTTGAAGATAAGGTTCGTTTATCCGGCAGTAAATTTCAAAGACAGAAATCCTATTGGACCTCCGCACTTGCCGATATGCCTTTGGATGAATCTATTCTATTGACAGATTATGAATATGTTGCTGAATATTCTACGGATACCTTAAGTATGGATGTTCCGTATGATTTGAAAGAGAAGTTGATTAAACTCAGCAAAAATTCGGATCTCGCCCTGTTTATTCTTTTGTTAAGCAATGTTTGTATCCTTGCCTCAAAATATACGGACAATGAAAGATCAACGATAGCAATTCCCGTATACAATCATAATGATCATTTGAATATCCAGAACGAGCTATTGTTGTTGTGTGAATCTGTGGAAAGACACCTGACATTTAAAGAATTTTTAATGAATGTAAGAAAAAGCGTATTAAGTGTATATGATAATCAGGAATATCCCATAGGCAAAGTCTTGGAGAGCTTGGGACTGAGTCAGGATGAGTGTAGTAATTCGTTTGATTTATTATGTGTGATGAGCAATATACATACGCCTAATAGCAAAGCATCTCCCAAACAAGTGGTGTTCACCTTTGAAAAAACGGAAACTGCCCTTTATATTCATATTAAATATAATCCGTTGCTGTACACAAGAAATACGATTGAGCTCTTGCTGGAGCGCTACCTCCTGGTGCTGACACAGGTTTTTGCCAACCCTAATCTGACTTTAGAGGAAGTTTCTATTCTTACTGCCGAGGAAGAACAGCTGCTGCTTAGCTTTCATGGCGAGGCATTGATTTACCCGGCAGATGAAACTATCTGCTCCCTGTTTGAACAACAAGTTCAAAAAACGCCTCATCAATATGCGGTTGCTTCTAACGGGGAATATCTAACCTACATGATGTTGAATGAACGGGCTAACCGCTTGGCTGGCACCCTTATTGCGAAGGGAGTATCCTCCAATAATGTTGTAGGTATTCTTAGCAATTCTCGTCTTGAAATGGTCGTGGGAATGCTGGGGATATTAAAGGCAGGAGGCGCTTATCTTCCTATCGACCCCAAATATCCTCAAGAGCGTATTCTATATATGCTGGAGGAGAGCAAAGCCAAGGTGCTCGTAACCCTGACTTGCTTTGAAGATAGAGCAAATTCCTATGAGGGAATAAGGCTGCTGCTGGATAAAGAGGAAACCTATTCCCCGGCTGTCAGCAATCCGGATTTAAAGATCAGCCCGGATGATTTGGCTTACATTATGTTCACATCCGGCACATCCGGTAATCCCAAAGGAGTTATGGTTCAACATAACAATGTTATTCACATTACTTCATGGTTCCACCATGCTTATGATTTGACCAAAAACAATAATATTATCCAATTTACCAGCTACAATTTCGATCCCAGTGTGGAGCAAATTTTCGGAGCTTTGCTGCACGGTGCTACAGTTCATTGTGCAGATGAAGAGATGAAGCTGAACAGGAAGAAATTAACCGATTACATTGGCAGACATCACATCAATCTGGTCAATTTTACACCTGCAACACTACGTTTGCTGTTAATGGGGGGAGAGAAGATCCCTTCACTGGAAGTCCTGATTTGCGGTGGTGAGGTTTTGGATAATGATCTGAAAAATGATATTTTAAAGCAAGGATATAGGCTCTACAATCACTATGGTCCTACCGAAACTACTGTCGATGCTCTCGTAAGTCAATGTTCCCTGGACCAGAGTGTAGTTCTGGGCAAGCCAATAGCCAATACCAGAATCTATATTGTAAACCACAACAATCAGCCTCAGCCCATTGGTGTGAAGGGTGAATTATGCATAGCAGGTGCAGGCATTACCCGAGGATACCTGAACAACCCGGAGCTTACGGATGAGAAATTTGTAGCGAGTCCTTTTAATGGATATGAAAAGATGTACAAGACGGGGGATATGGCAAGGTGGCTTCCCGACGGTACAATTAGTTTTCTGGGCCGCAAAGATGATCAGGTTAAATTAAGGGGAAATCGTATTGAATTAGCGGAGATTGAAAAACAAATTGTAAAGCACGAAAATGTAAATCAATGTGTGGTTATCGTTAAGGAGAAAGAAGCAGGCGACCAATACATCTGTGCCTACCTTGTGCTCAAAGATAAAACTATAGAGTCGCTGTCCGAAGTAAAGCAAAAATTGAACGAGGTCCTTCCCTCCTACATGCTGCCGACTTATTATATGACTATTGACCAAATTCCCCTGAAAACAAGCGGGAAAGTGGATAAGCGCGCTTTACCGGAGGTCATAGAACTGCAATCTGCCTCCGAAGGCCCTCAAAATGAAACAGAAGAAAAGCTGTCTGAGATATGGAAGAATTTGCTGGGCGTGGACTATGTGGGGAGAAGCGATAATTTCTTTGATTTAGGAGGCCATTCCCTAAAAGCAACCCAATTGATCGCACGAATATATAAAGAATTCGAGTTTGAGCTATCGTTGACCGAAATATTTACAACATCAACCATAAAAGAATTAGCCCAGCATATTCAAAGCAAAGGAAAAAGTGATTTTTTTGAAATAAGACAGCAAGCTGAAAGAGAGCAGTATCCGGCATCTCCTGCCCAGAAACGGTTATATTTTATACATCAAATTGAGGGCGCAGAGACAGCGTACAATCGGCCATGTACCTTTATTATCGAAGGCAATGTGGATGTACTCAAAATGGAACAAGCTTTTGGAGAGCTGATTCACCGGCACGAAGCATTCCGGACTACCTATGCAATAGCAAACGGTGAAGTTATGCAAGTGATTCAAAAGAATGTTCCCTTTGAAATGGAATATGAGCAGTCAGCAGCAAGCGATTGCCAACAAGCGATCGCTTCTTTTATCAGACCGTTTGACCTCGGGAAGGCGCCATTATGCCGGCTGAAATTAGTAAGGCTGGAGAATAACAAGCATTTATTCTTATTTGATACCCATCATATTACCTCTGACGGCACATCAATGGATATTATTGTGAGAGAATTTATGGAGTTATATAAAGGGAACCCCCTACCTGAAATTAAAATTCAGTATAAGGACTATGCTGTATGGAAGAATGAAAACCATCATGATTCTGAGCGTATGGACCGGCAAAAACAATACTGGATGGAGCAATTTTCGGGTGAAATCCCGGTGCTGCAGCTGCCAATTGATTATCCACGCCCTTTTGTGCAAAGTTTTGAAGGAGACATGCTGCGCTTTGAGCTTAACGATCTAGTAATGATACCATTGCGCAAAATAGCCTCCGAATCGGGCGTTACTTTAAATATGCTGCTGCTTGCTATTTATAATATACTTT
This sequence comes from Paenibacillus sp. FSL R7-0204, assembly GCF_038002225.1. Taxonomy (NCBI): domain Bacteria; kingdom Bacillati; phylum Bacillota; class Bacilli; order Caryophanales; family Paenibacillaceae; genus Paenibacillus; species Paenibacillus sp. FSL R7-0204. The sequence continues at coordinate 6,170,428 of NZ_JBBOCA010000001.1, read as the reverse complement.
TATCCAAATACTCAGGACAGCAGGATATTATTGTCGGAATGCCTTCAGCCGGGCGTCAGCATCCTGACCTTGAACATATCGTGGGAATGTTTGTGAATACGGTAGCTGTACGTAATTATCTCGACATGGAGCAAAGCTTTGCAGATTTTCTGGCGGTTGTAAAAGAAAATGCCCTAAATGCATTTGAAAATGAAGATTACCAATTTGAAGAGCTACTGAATGCCATTCAACTGGAACGGGATCTTAGCAGGAACCCTTTGTTTGACACAATGTTTGTCATTCAAAATGCAAGCGGCAAGGACAGTATTTTAAATAACACTGCGAATGAGCCCTTCATCATTGATAATTTGATATTTACGCCATATACTCCGGGATATGTTCCGGCTCATTTTGATATTTTCCTTGAGGGCTTTGAAGCTGGAGACACATTGAGATTCAATTTACATTACTGTTCACGCTTGTTTAAGAAGCAGACCATGGAAGCAATGATTGGACATTTTATAAATATTATTCAAAGAATTATCGAGGGGACAAATGTAAGGTTAAGAGATATCCGGCTGATATCCCCTGAAGAAGAAAAGTATATTCTCGGTCACAATAATCCGGCTCCCAAACCTTATCCCACGCATAAAACGATACATGAGCTGTTCGAGGAGCAGGCCGCAAGAACTCCTGATCAGACCGCTGTAATCTGTTGCGGAGAGAAACTGACCTATGATGAATTGAACAGGCAGAGCAATAAGCTGGCAAGAGTGCTTAGGAACAGAGGAATTGGTGCGAATAGTGTAGTTGGTGTCAAGCTGGAACGCTCATTTGCATTGATTATTGGAATCTTCGGAGTATTGAAAGCGGGTGCGGCCTATCTGCCTCTGGATGTGAATTGTCCTGCAGAACGTTTATCCTATATTATCAATGACGCCAATATCAGTTGGATTCTGACTGCAGCTTCAGCAGGAGCAGGTGTACCTGCGGAAATGATGCTCAGCCTGGAACAATTGGAATCGGAGCTGGTTCATGAAGACGCAGGAGACCTGGGAATATGTAATACCTCCAACGATCTGCTGTATGTAATTTATACATCTGGATCAACAGGTAAGCCTAAGGGAATTATGTTTGAGCACAAAAATATGGTGAATCTGATTTGCTTTGAATATGAGAGCGTTAATTTCGCTGCTCCAGTCCTGCTGTTTAACGCAACAACATTTGATATGTCCCCTAATGAAATATTCTCGACATTGTTGGCCGGAGGGTCACTTCACGTTATACATGAAGAAATGAAGAGGGATGTTGAGGGCTTATTCAGATATATAGCCGATGAGAATGTTGAAGTTGCCATCTTTCCAACGGCCTATTTGAAATTCATCACTAGTGAGGAACAGTTGGCCCGGCAGATACCGTCCAATATTAGATATATCCTTACAGCGGGTGAACAGTTGGTTATCAATGATCAGCTAAGAATGTATCTTAAGGAAAATGGAACCCATCTTCACAATCAATACGGTCCTACCGAAACCCACGTCGTGACTGAGCTTATTATGAAACCCGGTGATGTCATTGCGGATGTTCCTTCCATAGGCAAACCTGTAACCAATAACGATATTTATGTCTTGGACCCTTATGGTAACCTTCAACCTATTGGGATCGCGGGTGAACTGTGTGTCGCAGGAAACAACGTTGCGCGTGGGTATATGAATAAGCCTGAACTGAGCGCGGTAAAATTCACTTCAGATCCTTATATAGCAGGCAGAAGAATGTACAGAACCGGTGATCAGGTGAAGTGGCTCCCTGATGGCAATCTTGCGTTTGTCGGACGGAAGGACTTCCAGATTAAGATCAGGGGATTCCGTGTCGAACCGGATGAGATAGAGAGTGTCCTGCTAAAGCATCCGGATATTAAAGAAGCGGTTGTAATTGCTAAAACCGATTCAAAGGGCTCCAATTATCTCTTGGCATATCTAACGTCAAAAGCCGTGACTGCAGTTTCCGAATTACGGAGATTTCTGGAGGAAGCAGTACCTGATTACATGATTCCTTCAAAATTTGTGTTCATTGATCAATTTCCGCTTACGACAAGCGGTAAAATAGACAGAATACAGTTAAAGAGCAGGGAAGAGGCAGCACCTGTCAAGGGGAATTTGCCTCCGCAATCCGGAATCGAGATTAAATTGTCATCAATCTGGAAGCAGATCCTGGAAGTAGATCAAGTCAGTACGGAGGATCATTTCTTTGAAGAGGGTGGTCACTCATTAAAAGCTATACAGATGGTTTTGCAAGTAGAGCGGGAATTTAATGTCCAATTGAAGGTAAGCCATATCTTCAGATTTCCAACATTTAAAGCTCTGGCAGCCTGTATTGAGAGCCTCCCCGGAAACCGTGCAGCGGAGATTCCTGCACTAGAGGAAAGAGGGACTTACGATACCTCTTTTGCCCAGAGAAGAATGTTCATTTTGAACAAGATGGAGAACAATAGCACCGCCTATAATCTAACCTCTGTATTTTATGTGGAAGGAATTATTTCCAAGGAGAAGATCGGGCAAGCCGTTAGCCAATTAATTATGAGACATGAGCCGCTGCGGACCTGTTTTGAAATACTCAATGGTGAGGTAGTGCAAAGAATTGTTCCTGCGGTAAATGCTGAGATGGAATTTATGAGTTGTGCCGAATGCGATATCAGTTCTGTTCTGAATACATGGGTCAGACCGTTTGATCTGGGGCAGGCGCCACTTTTCAGAAGTGCGGTGGTTTCAACAAATGCATCTTCCCACTACTTGTTATTTGATATGCATCATATTGCTGCAGATGGATTATCGATGGTCATTCTGCTGAAGGAATTTATGGAGATTTACAATGAAAAGTCTCTAGAGCCCTTAAGCCTGCAATATAAGGATATTGCAGCTTGGCAGATCGCGAATCTACAACTACCGCCAATGCTGGAGGCACAGAATTTCTGGATGAATAGTCTAAAAGGAAATTTGCCGGCATTGAATCTGCCAACGGATTATTTACGTCCTGTGAAGAAAAGCTATGAAGGGGATTTCATAGAAATAGCGGTTGGAAAGGATTTGTACCGCAGACTGCAGCATGTAAATCAGGCATCCGGTTCTACACTCTTCATGTTGCTGCTCGCTGCTTACAATGTGCTGCTGTATAAATACACTGCTCAAAATGATATTTTGATTGGCAGCCCGGTTGCAGGCAGAACCCGTAAAGAAGAAGAACATTCAGTGGGAATGTTTGTGAACACTGTGGTTATGCGTAATCTTCTGCAGGGAGAACAAACCTTTAATTCCTTTTTGAGTGAGGTCAGGGACAACTGCTTGCGGGTTATCGAGAATCAGAGCTATCCGTTTGATAAGCTTATTGATGAACTGGGAATTCCCAGAGACATGGGCCGGAATCCTGTATTTGACACAATGTTTTCGATGAATAACATTAGTTTCTCGAAGTTGGTCATCGGAGGGCTTGAAGCGGAGCCTGTTGGATTGACAAACAAGACATCCAAATTTGATATTTCAGTCAGTGCCACTGAACTAGAGGAGGAAATGGTCCTTTCATTTGAATACTGTACTAAGCTGTTTACAGAACAAACGATACAAAGAATGGCAAAGCATTATATCAACATCCTGGATTCTATTACCCGGGATTCCTCCAAATCGATCAATAACATAAATATGCTGTCTATCCCTGAACAGAAAGAGCTATTGGAGGAGTTCAACGAAACGGCGCTGCCTTTTAGAGAAGAGTATACTTTGCAGGCATTATTCGAAGAAAGGGTGGAGATTTGCCCTGACCGTACTGCTCTGGTATATGAGGATAACGAGATAACCTATAGGGACTTGAATCATAAAGCCAATAAGGTGGCTTCCGTGCTGCGAAGCAAAGGAGTTGGTCCCGATACTACGGTGGGAGTCATGATCAAGTCTTCACCGGAACTGTTTATTGCCATCCTTGGCATACTCAAAGCCGGGGGTGCTTTCCTTCCAATGGATTGTAATTATCCAGAAGAGCGGCTAATGTACATTCTGGAGAACAGCAGTAGCAGATTGGTGCTATCGGACGAAGGTGCCCAAGCATTGGAGAACATCCAACAGATTGAAGTTATGAAGATTGACGAAATTCTTAGTGGAAAGGCCGAGTCTTTTAATCCGGAACATATTAATACGGCCAATGACCTTGCTTATATTATTTATACTTCCGGTACTACGGGTAAACCCAAGGGAGTACCGATCGAGCATCGTTCTGTAAATAACTGCTTAACCGAAATAGCTCGCGCTACGAAATTTGTCGAAGGTAAGAGTATTCTGGCCTTGACGAGCGCATCCTTTGATGTGTTTGTTATGCAGTCCCTGCTGCCTCTAATTAGAGGTATGAAGGTTGTGGTGCCTACTGAGAGTGATAAAGCAGATACCTTGCGGATTCGCCGAATTATTGAAAAACAAGGGATCGATATGCTAAGTGCCACCCCTTCCAGAATGATTATGCTTGTAGGTGAGGGTGGGGATTTATCATGGATGAGCAGCTTGAAAGTATGCATGCTGGCGGGAGAAGCTTTTCCTGAGAGTCTGATGAAGACACTAGGGAGTATACAAAATTTGGGAGTATATAATATGTACGGCCCTACTGAAACTACGATTATCAGTTCAATTAAACACCTATTACCGGATGCTCCTATAAATTTAGGGAAACCGATATCCAATACCACCATGTATATTCTTGATTCAGAACAACGGCTGCAGCCTATTGGGGTGGCTGGTGAGCTTTATATCGGAGGGGCTGGGCTTGCGAGAGGCTATTGGAAACAACCGGAGCTTACCGCTGAGAAATTTATTCAGAACCCTTATCGGGATGGGGAAAGAATCTACAGAACAGGCGACCTTGCCAAATGGACACCAGAAGGGGAAGTCGAGTACCTGGGCAGGATGGACAACCAGGTGAAATTGCGGGGGTACCGGATCGAGCTGGAAGAAATCCAGAAGAATCTGGGCGAAGTGCCTGGAATCAAGAATTGTATTGTAAGAATAATCGGGGAGGCTCCAGAATCCGCATATTTAGCAGGTTATTATGAGGCTGCACATGAAATACCGGTTTCTGTAATTACCGCGTATCTTGCTGCAATTTTGCCGCATTATATGATACCGAGAGTGTACGTTTATTTGGAGCAAATGCCCTTGAACACCAGTGCGAAAATTGACATCACGGCGTTGCCGGAGCCTCTTCTCTCTCACAGACGCCTCAATCCGGCAGAGCCTGTGAGCTATTCTCAGACGGAACAACAATTAATTGATATCTGGAAATCTGTACTGGATGTAGATTATATAGATATTAATGACAACTTCTTTGAATTGGGGGGGAATTCCATTCAGGTTGTCAGAGTACATGCTATGGTGGAGAAGCTGTATCCTGACAAAGTTGAAATTGCGGATTTTTTCACCTATTCTTCTATAAGCGAGATGGCTGAGGCTATCGAGAGTGCTGATACATCTTTGGGCCGTATCCAACTTCACGTGGTTAATCTTCATGCAGATCTTAGAAGGATCGGCGGTAATGCGGACGCGCGTACGGGTTCAATTAAAATGGAAATGGCGGGTTTAGATGCTAAGCTTACTGAACTGTCCAACAGGTATGGAACGAGTAAAGACCATATTCTACAGGGGCTGTTCATGTATCTGCTGCATGAGTACTCTGCTGACCGGAGTATATCCATTCATTATGCATTGAATGACAACGGGGATGTTCTACCCCTGACGATTAATCCTTCAAGCATTGAGGCAGTAGCCGATCTGTTTGGAACCATCTCCGAACAAGCGGTCTTTCTACCCAAACCTGCGGGCTTTAACCTTAATGAGGCCATGAGGCTTACACATGTTAAAAAAGATGAGGCAGTAAGCTTACTGTATCTAGGACATCGCCATTTTGGCGGCCAGTTGTCAGAGACATTTGACATTATACTCAAGACTGATGCCGGCCCGGAAATCAGTCATGTCCTTTTTGAATATAATGCTGGCCGGCTGCAGGCTGACTTTATGAAGGAAATGGGCAATCACTTAATGAAAATGATTCAATCGGCATAGTGAGTCACCATATGAAGGGAATTCTTCGTGGAAGAGTTTCCTTCTTTATTTATATCCAACTATAGAAAAGGAGCATTAATATGACGAGTGTTGCATTTATTTTTCCAGGACAAGGATCTCAGTATGTTGGGATGGGGGCTGAGCTGTGTGAGCATTCCCGGGTAGCTGCTGCCGTCTTTGAAGAAGCGAATGATGTTCTTGGATATGACATTTCAAAATTATGTTTTGACGGAAATATAGCCGAACTGACGAAGACCGAACATACACAACCGGCTATATTAACAGCCAGTGTAGCTGCAAACCGGGTATACGCCAGCGAGTTGGGACTGCAGCCTGGATTTTGTGCAGGTCACAGTTTAGGGGAATACTCAGCATTGGTCTGTTCTGGGGCTATTGCCTTTGCAGATGCTTTGAAAATGGTGCGTAGAAGAGGAATGTTGATGCAAGAAGCTGTTCCTCTGGATACAGGATCTATGGCAGCTGTGACAGGAGTCAGTGAAGAGAGAATTAAGGAAGTTTGTGAGAACGTATCGACTCTGGAAAGCTATGCGGTAATTTCTAATTATAATACTCAAGAGCAGCTGGTTATTTCGGGTTATAAAGATGCAGTACAACGTGCTGGTGAAGCGTTAGCGAAGATTGGTGCAACGGTGATTCCGCTTAGAGTGAGTGCACCCTTCCATAGTCCGTTGATGAAGCAGGTTGCAGAGCTTTATAGAGAAGAGTTATTGCAATATCAGTTCCATGATTTGAACATCCCGGTAATATCGAATGTAACAGCTCTTCCATATCCGGGAAAAGACAGCATTATCGATTATTTGATCAAGCAGATTGAGAGTCCTGTCGCATGGAAGCCATCTATGCAATATTTGTTGCAACGGGGTGTAGATACTTTTATAGAGGTCGGGCCTAAAGATGTACTGGCAAAAATGGTGCGGACGATCTCCTCCACTGCTTCCGTATATGCCTTTGATTCAAAAGAGGAGATGGAGCGATTTAATCAGACCCGTAAGATCAATGAAGGCAACAAACTGAAATTGATGACAAGATGTCTTGCTATTGCAGTCTGTACAAAAAACACCAATTGGAATGATGAAGAATATCGTAAAGGGGTTATTGAACCTTATCGGGGAATCCAAAAACTCGTTGAGGATTTAGAGAAGGAACATAAAGCACCGACACTTAGCCAGATGGAACAAGCTTTAGACATGCTGAAATTAGTCTTTGCCACCAAAGGTACTGTGCAGGCTGAACAGAAGAACAGATTTGAGCAGATTTTTAACGAGACTGGGCTTGAAGGGTTATTTCCAAATTTCAAACTTTTTGCATAACCAATCAATAATCAGAAGTATGGAGGGCATAATGATCAATAAATTATTTGACCTAACCACATCTAAAGCATCTGATGATGAGATTGTCATTCAAGAAGTGGAGTTATCGGACAGAGATATTGCAATAATAGGGATTTCTTGTGAAATTGCTGAAACTGAGAACTGGAAGTGTTTTTGGGATGCTCTGGTTCATGGAAAAGATCTGGTAGGTAATTTTCCTTCTGTTCGCGATGAAGATATACAATCGTTGTATTTACAACAAGGAATGGATGAATCCCGCCCAAAATACTCCAAGGGTGCTTTTATCCCTGAGATTGATAAATTTGATCATGAATTTTTTCGTATATCCCCCAGAGAAGCTGAGTTAATGGATCCCAAGCAAAGATTATTTTTGGAGACAGCTTGGAAGTCTCTGGAGGATGCGGGATATGGGGGGGATAAGCTCAAAGGCAGCAGAACCGGTGTCTTTGTTGGTTCCAGTTCTGGAGATGAATATAAAAGATTGATAGAAGTGGGTGCCCCATCCCAATACAATGCCTCAACAGTCGGTAATATAAGATCTATTATCGCAAGCCGTATCTCTTATCTGCTTGATTTCAGAGGGCCCAGTATGATTGTGGATACAGCGTGTTCCTCCTCACTTGTTGCTGTACATATTGCTTGTCAAAGCTTAAGAAATGATGAATGTGAATACGCTTTGGCAGGTAGTGTTAATATCGCCCTGCTTCCGGTCAAAGCGGAACAGAATGAGGGTTTGGAGATCATATCCAAAGACGGGCTGACCCGTACATTTGACAATAGCTCTGACGGGACAGGACTTGGTGAAGGAGTCGCTGCTATTCTTTTAAAACCGGCAGTGAAAGCCATTGAAGACGGAGACTATATATACGCTGTAATTAAGGGTAGCGCAATTAATCAGGACGGTAATTCCAATGGGATAACCGCTCCTAGTACCGCCGCTCAAGAAGATGTGATTTTACGGGCCTTAAAGGATGCGCGCGTCCATCCGGAGACTCTTTCTTTTATAGAAGCCCATGGTACTGGGACCCCATTGGGAGATCCTATTGAAGTTGATGGAATTATTAAAGCATTTAGTAAATATACCGCCAGAAAACAATTCTGCGCTATTGGATCGGTTAAGAGCAACGTCGGGCATCTGGACAGTGCCGCCGGCATCACGGGATTGATTAAAGCTGCTCTATCTGTTAATCACAAGATATTACCGCCATCTATTCATTTTGAGCGGCCTAACCGGAACATTAGATTTCAGGAATCACCCGTATTTGTGAATACAGACGTGCTGCGGTTTGATGAGAATGCACTTATACGCTGTGGTGTCAGTTCATTTGGACTTAGCGGGACCAATAGCCATATCATCCTTGAATCATATAAGAACAGAGTATCTTCTCATGTGAATTCCGGGACTGAAATATTTACTCTGTCAGCCAAAAATGTAAACTCTTTAAAGCAACTGGTTCGATCCTTTGCTAATTATATAAATGAAAATCAATGTGCATCCATTGAGGATATCTGCTATACCGTGAATACAGGCAGAGGGCATTATAATAACCGGTTAGCTCTTATTGTAACCGGTATTAATGATTTATCCGCCCAACTTGAGCTTCTTAGCGGATTAGATGATCTGTGGTTGTGTAATGATATGGGCATGTTCTATCAGACAAGTGCCGATTCGCAAGCGGAAAAGGGAAAAAATAGCCGGATTACATACGCGGAAGACGGGCTGAAGGAGTATCTTAGTCCTAACTTGAGCCAATATGAGAAAGAGAACATGTTGAAGTTACTGTGTAAGGATTATATTGCGGGTGCGGATATAGCCTGGGAGAAGTTATACAAACAAAACAGATACAAGATTGCCGGACTGCCAGTTTATCCTTTTGCGAGAGAACGTTCCTGGGTTAGGCTTGAGCAACCGATTCATTTCACACAAAATCAACATTCTGTAGGAACGGACTCAACAAGCTTTGCTGCTAATGTTGCTGTTAATGTCCGGCTGCTGGGCAGAGACTCCGGTCTGTACTCAGATATGGAACGGCTCGTAGCTTCGGCTTGGGCAAATGTTCTCGGTTATCAGGAGATAGACATTAACAGGGATTTGTACACCGCGGGCGGAGACTCTATCCATGCTGCTCGAATTGCTAATTTTCTGGAAGAACCGATAGGCCGCAAGATTGAGGTATCCGACGTGCTCAGGTACCCAACCGTAGCCGAGTTCTCAATGATCAGCGAACAGCCGGAAATAAGGGCAGTTGCAAAGAGCGATATCCTTCCTGCTGAGAAAAAAGATGTTTACCCACTGTCTGCCGCCCAAAAGCGTCTGTTGCTGCTGTATAAGCTCGATGAGGAAAGCTTGGCATATAATTTGCCGGTGTCTTTAGTTATCGAGGGAAACCTCGATAGTGAGCGGTTGAACCGGGCTATAGGCAAGGTGATTGACAATCATGAAGTGTTCAGAACCACTTTTGAAATGCAGGAAGGGAAATGGGTACAAAAAATTCACGAGGATTTTGATTTTAGGCTGCAGTATGTCGCAGATACCGATCAAGATATTGAAAAGATAATCAGTGATTTTATTATGCCGTTTAATTTAGAAAAAGGACCGCTTTTTCGCGCAATGGTGATAGAAAGAGAAGAAAGCAAGCATATCTTTGTAATGGATTGCCATCATATTGTTTCGGATGGAACAACGATGGGGATATTGGCTCAAGAAATTATTGACGCTTACATAGGTGCACCGGTTAACAAACCTGAATTGCAGTATAAAGATTATGCAGAATGGCATAACCGCAGACTTGAAAGTGAAGATTTGTCCAGACAAAGGAAATATTGGCTGGATTTATTTGGCGACCGTAATCTCCCTCAATTGTTGCTGCCCCTGGATAAGAATCGTCCCGAAATTCAGACCTACAAGGGAAGCAGGCTGAATTGCAGGATTAATCAGGAGCTAGCAGAAGGACTGAAAAATTTATCCTTACAGACCGGTTCGACTTTATATATGGTAATGCTGGCGGCATACAATGTTTTGTTGTACAAGTATACGAACCAGCAAGATATTATTATCGGCTCACCTGTTACCGGAAGACCCCATGTCAAGTTGGAGAACATGATGGGTGTATTTATTAATTCATTGCCAATGCGAAATTATCCGTCAGGGGATAAGAGATTTATAGATTTTCTATTGGAAGTAAAAGAAAACGTAATGGAAGCTTATAGCAATCAGGAATGTCAATTTGAAGATCTGGTAGACCGGCTTGCTCTGAAAAGAGATCTGAGCCGCAGTCCCCTATTTGACACGATGTTTATTATGCAAAATATGAAAAAACAGCCTATAGGCATAGCGGATTTAAAAATATCAGAATTTGAAATGGAGCATAAGTTTTCAAAGTATGATTTGACGCTAGAAGCAATGGAAGAGGCTGGTGTCATCTCCATGAGCTTAGAGTACGCGACGGACTTGTTCAGCAGAGATTTCATAGAGAAGATGGCGGGGCATTATATTCATATTATCCGGCAAATCGTCGCTGCTTCCTCTATTCGGATTGCAGATATTGATATGCTTGGGGCGAAGGAAAAAGAGATGCTGCTGAGTCATTCGGCAGGGCATACGGGTAAGCATAAGCCTGGTTTAACCTTAAATTCAGGATTCGAACAACAGGTTCAGTTCCATGCAGATCAGATTGCTCTGGTAAGCGAGGAAGGCAGCCTAACCTATCAAGAGCTCAATCATTATGCTAATCGGATTGCAGGGCTGCTGCGCTCAGAGCATGTTGGTCCAAACGAGCCTGTTCTAGTCCTGATGAATAAAAGCATACACGCAATTGCAAGCATATTGGGTATTCTTAAGGCTGGCGGTGCATATGTTCCGTTGGACCCGGCGTATCCCTTACAAAGACTAGCTTTTATGACTAAACACAGCGGTTCAAAGTTCATTATAACGGAAGATGAACATCTGGAAGAGGCGCTTACGCTCAGTATGAATGACAAACTTGCCATCCTTAATGTAACAGGCAGCGAACCAGGTTCACCAACGGATAGGATGTACAGCAGGGCTGACCTCGCGGACCACAGCTCTGATAATCATCCGCAAAGTAATCACTATGCTGATCTTATGTATATTATGTATACTTCCGGTTCTACCGGACAGCCCAAAGGTGTGATGGTTACACATTCCAATGTGGATAACTTTATTACATGGGCTATCGGTCATAACCGGATAACCCGGACAGATAAAATGATGCTGGTCAGTTCCATCAGTTTTGATATTTCTGTATTTGAAATATTTGGTGCTTTGCTTAGTGGAGCAGAGCTTCATTTAATGTCTCCAAAGCTGCTGAGGGATAGTCGCGCTTTCATAGATTATCTTGAAGATAAAGGTATTACGATATGGCACTCTGTCCCTTCGTTAATGAATCAAATGCTGGCTGCATTTAAAAGTGGCCAGCCCGTAAACGCAAAGCTGGAGAAGGTACGCAAAGTAATGCTGGGTGGTGAAGTGTGGAGTACAGAAATGGCTAAGGAGATAGCAGTCCGCTTTAAAGAAGCGGAAATATTGAATATGTACGGACCTACCGAAGCCACCATATGGATATCAAGTTATACGATTCCACGGGATAAGCTGGATACAATGAATAAAATTCCGATCGGCAGGCCGGTCGACAATAACCAAATCCTTATATTGGATCAGGATATGAACCTGTGTGCTGCAGGGATTCCGGGGGAAATCTATCTGTGCGGGGCTAATATTACTAACGGGTACTATAAGGCTGAGGAGCAGAACCGGCAAACCTTTCTGACCGGGAAAGCGGATAGCCTAATGTATAAATCATGCGATGTTGGCAAATACCTGCCGGATGGAAATATAGAATATCTGGGACGAAAGGATGGTATGGTCAAAATTCGCGGATACCGGGTGGAAACGGGGGAAATAGAAAATGCTCTAATGAAGCATCATGCGGTCGATGCAGTGTCGGCAATCGCAGATGAACGCAATAACAGCACTGAATTATTATGCTTTTATGTGGCCAGGGTGCAATTGACTGTAAATGAAATCAAAGCATATTTGGAAGAGAGTCTGCCCGATTACATGATACCTGCACGCTTTATTGCCATTGAAAGTATGCCCCTGCTGCCTAATGGGAAAATTGAGAAAAAACGTCTGCTTGAACTGGACCTAAGCCAAAGGCCAGCAATGAGCAGTGAGTATACAAGTCCAACCAGTAGTACAGAGAAGTATCTGGTTCATCTCTGGAGTGAACTGCTTGACATGAAGGAGATTGGTATACATGATAACTTTTTTGATTTGGGCGGCAATTCACTGATTTTGACAACTATGCAATCGTTCCTTCATGAGCGGTATCCAGACCATATTAAGATTGTTGATCTCTTTAAATACCCATCTGTATTCAAGTTGGCTAAACATTTAGAGAGAATTGCAGGGCAGCAGGAAGAAAAAGCGGATATCGCCGATGTGAATATGGATGATGAAATCATGAAGTGGCTTGAAATGGGTGCAGCAGAGGATATATCTACGGATGATATTGTTCAAGGAATATTGAATATGGAGGTAAAACGTGGAAGAGATTATTAAGCTGATTATTGAAAATACGGCTCAAAACAATATCAGTAAACCATCTGCCGTTCAACTGATTAAATTGCTGAAGCAGAGAAACCATAATGAGAATACTGAAGTTGCCATTATAGGCGTTTCTGGCAGGTTTGCCGAGAGCAGTAACCTTGAAGAATTTTGGAATCTGATAGCAGAAGGCAAAGATGGGATCAGGGAACTGCCAGCAGGACGAAAAGCAGATCTGGATGACTTCTTGAAATATATTCAAGATACAGATCATCCAGACTACGCAGAAAAAGGGTATATAGACGACATTGATAAGTTTGATTACTCCTTTTTTAAGATATCTCCCCGGGAAGCGAGTGTTATGGACCCTAACCAGCGATTATTTCTACAAGCGGCCTATCATGCGATAGAGGATGGAGGTTATGGGGGAAATAAGCTCTCTGGAACCCGGACAGGAATATATTTGGGTAACAGCTCTGATTCAGGCGACGATTACAAAGCTTTTCTTCAGCTATGCAAGAGTGAGGATATGAATCTTTCTTTTGTTGGAAATATTAAATCTATGATTGCAGCAAGGCTGGCCTATTTATTGGACTTAAAGGGGCCGAGTATGCTTGTAGACACTGCTTGTTCATCGGCCCTCCTTGCAGTACATCTGGCTTGCCAGGCGATTCGAAAAAATGATTGCGATATGGCTCTGGCTGGAGGAATAAAGTTGAGTCTTTTACCTCTAACAACGAAAAAAAGCGGTCCTGTTGATATCAATATCGAATCTCCCGATGGCAGAGCGAGAACATTCGACTTTTCCTCGGAAGGAACCGGGCTTGGAGAAGGAGTAGGGGTTATTCTTCTAAAGCCGCTTAACAAGGCCATACAAGATAAAGATAATATATATGCAGTCATTAAAGGATCGGCGATTAATCAGGACGGGAACTCCATTGGGATTACAGCTCCTAATCCACTGGCACAAAAGGAGCTGCTGATAGATGCATGGGAGCAGGCGAAAATAGATCCGGAGACCATTACCTATATCGAAGCCCATGGCACGGGAACCCGGCTCGGCGACCCGCTGGAGATAGACGGTATAGATATGGCCTTCAGGGAATACACCGGTAAAAAACAATTTTGTGCGGTAAGTTCGGTGAAATCCAGTATCGGGCATTTGGATCATGCGGCGGGAATTGCCGGGCTGATTAAAGCGGTATTGGCATTGAAGTATAAGAAGCTGCCACCCAGCTTGCATTTTACAAGGCCCAATTCCAAAATAGATTTTAGTGATTCTCCGGTATTTGTAAATGATATTTTGCGGGAATGGGAATGTGAGGGCTCACCAAGAAGATGCGGTGTAAGTTCTTTTGGCCTGAGTGGCACAAACAGTCACGTAATTCTGGAAGAAGCCCCCGCTTCAGTCACGGAAGGGTCTGAATCCGAACAGGATAAGTTGAGAATTTTAACCTTATCAGCGAAAACAAGAGAGAGTTTGCATCATTTGGTGGAAGAGTATTGCAGATTTACGGCTAAGGCCAGCGATATCCACCTGGATAATTTATGCTACACCGCCAATACCGGACGAGGCCACTACACTTATCGGGCAGCTATACTGTTCACAACTATAGATGATCTTCGCGCCCAGTTAAATTTGTTGCTGAATCGGGGGATGAACGGCAACGGAAGTGATGGGGTATATTGCGGTGTGCATCATCTTATCTCCAGTCATAAGCACAGGACGGAAGCGAAAGAATTGACGGAGGAGGAGTTCAATCGGATTACAGGCATATGCCGCAAGCTTACACTTGAAGTGGCCGGTGTGACTGGCACCGTTTTGGAGGATAAGTTAAAGGAGTTATGCGGTTTATATATTGCAGGTGCGGATGTGAATTGGAGCGATATGTATGAACCGTGTCAATACCGCAGGATCAGCCTCCCTGTTTATCCATTTATGCCAAGCCGGTGCTGGATTAATCTGGGTCCGGTTATTGACGGCCGGGAGCTGCATCCGCTGGCTGATAAAAAACTTATAAGATCAGTGAATGAAGATGTGTACATATTTGAGCTCAGTTCAGAAAAAAACTGGATACTGAGTGAGCACAGAGTTATGGGAAGATGTGTTTTACCCGGAACCGCCTATCTCGACATGATGATCAATATTTGTCATGAGAGTTATCCCGAACGTTCATTTGAGCTTGGTAATGTAACGTTTTTGACTCCAATGATCGTAGAGGAAGGAGAACCGAAAACCGTTCATATTTGTGTGACAACTTCGGCAATCCCGGAGTTTGTCATTGCCAGCAAGTCAGCAGCAGATGGTGATGGAGATTGGACCAAGCATGCGGTGGGCAGCATCATATTTACGGAGCATCCAATGAAGCAAGCTAATGACCATATGGAAAGTCTGTGGAATCGTTTTAAAGACCAGCCCAGCTTGATTTTTAATCAATCCCAGGAAGAAGAAGCAATCACGACGGGACCTAGATGGAAGACTATAGTGGAAATGTTCCAAGGTGATAATGAGGCGCTGGCCTATTTGGAGCTCCCTGAAATATACAATGAGGATCTGCAACTATTCACCCTCCATCCATCTCTAATGGATTGTGCGGTGAATTTAGCGATAAATAGTATCGGAGAAGGACTTTATCTTCCCTTTGGTTACAAAAGAATTAAAGTATTCAAGAATATCCCCGGGAGTTTTTACAGTTATGTTCATCAAGTGGGCAACTACACTGGCACGGAAGCCCGAACGTATAATATTACGCTATTTGATGCCCAATTCGATCCGATCGCAGAGATCGAAGGTTATACCATAAAGAAAGTCAATTCTCACTTGCAGCAGCTGGAGAAAAAGGAAACCGGACTGCAATATTATGAAATGGTCTGGTCCCCGCTCGAGAATGAGAACGTGAACAGACAGCATGAGCCGGCAAAGGGAATAACGATTCTCTTTAAAGGGAGTGAGGGAGCAAGCGGCAGAATAAGCGATGGATTCAAGAAACGAGGAATGGATTATATTGAAGTTCAGACAGGTGACAGCTATGTTGAATGCAATAATCATTTTACCATCCGCAGCACCCAAGAAGATTACACAAGATTGCTGGAGGCATGCCAGCATAGAGGTTCTATTGAACGTATAATCCACCTGCTCTCACTGGATGACAGCATCTGGGACGATGATCAGAGGAGTATGAATGAGGCGTTGAAAAAGGGTGTAATTAGTTTGTTCTATCTTACTAAAGCCCTCATAGCCCATAAAATTAAGAATATAAGTATGTACGTTGTTTCCGATTACGCCTATCGCGTTACAGGTAAAGAGCAGAAATATAATCCGCATAACGCGGCGTTATTCGGGCTGTGCCAAGTTATTGGCCAGGAATACGATAACATATATTGCAAAGGAATTGATATTGAAGAAGGTACAGATATAGGGGATATTTGGCTGGAGTTGAACCGTACTGACAATAAGCGTGTATCTTATCGTGCCAGTCAGCGTTATGTTCCTCTAATGGAAATCAAAGATTTGATAGCTGTAGATGAATCTCGCATCCCGATAAGCAATCAAGGCGTGTATATCATCACTGGAGGCACAGGAGGATTAGGAATGGAAATGATAAAATTCCTGGCTTCCAAAGATAATGTCAATATATGCATCCTCAGCAGAACGCCATTGCCGGAAAGAGAGAAATGGGACTTGCTCATTGGCAGTGGTGACCATGATAAGCTATCCAAAAAGTTGGAATCTCTTAAGGCAATAGAAGAAAGCGGAACGCAGATTGATGCTTACACAGTAGATGTATCGGATTTTGACAGTCTGAGAAAAGTATATGAGCAGATTATACTGAAGCACGGTAAAGTTAACGGAGTCATTCACTGCGCAGGCATAGCCGGTGACGGATTTATATTCCGGAAAAATGAAGACACATTTAAAGAGGTTATGGCCGCTAAAATACAAGGCACTTACAATCTGGACCGGGTTACCTCCAAAGAGAACATGGATTTTTTCGTGATGTTCTCTTCTGTTACATCAATTTTGGGAGGCGCAGGCCAGAGTGACTATACGGCGGCGAATGCATATATGGATACCTATTCATGGTACAGAAACGGCAAAGGCCAACATACAGTTTCGATTAACTGGCCTGCCTGGAGCGAGACGGGCATAGCGTTTGATTATGGTCTTTCGGATGATAGGACTATTTTTAGATCAATTTCCAACCATATGGGAATCCAAGCGTTTGAGCATATTTTACAATCCCGGGCAGAACAAGTACTGCCTGGTGTATTAAACGAAACATTCTTAACCCAGGCAGATTGGGGCCGTAGCTTTTTGAATGTATCCGACACTATTAAATCACGGCTGAATCAGTTCAAAAGAGTGAACAGAGCATCGGACAAATTGCCGTCCCAACCCCAGGGGATGAAGCCCAAGCTGCGGCTGACCGGAAGAGCAGAAGACGATTTTAATCATACTGAACAGATATTGGGAGAAATCTGGATGCAAATGCTCGGACTGAATGAATTAAATATATATGATAACTTTTATGACTTGGGAGGAGACTCTATACTAGCGACGGGGCTATTGAAAGAAATAGTGAAGGCATTCGGTGAAGTAGTTGATATCGCTGATATATTTACTTTCCCTACCATTATAAATTTGGCTGAATTTATTGATCGCAAGCAACTTAGTCACTCTACCTCTAGCAGGGAGGAAGAGTGGGAGATCGGCGCGGATATTGATGATATTCTGGACCGGCTTGTAAAGGGAGAGATTGATGTAAACCAGGCAAGCAAAAGAATGGAACGGGAGGGTCATCATTAATGCAGAAGGTCAAAAATTATTTACTGCAGCAAGTTGCGGATGAAAAGCTGCCTCAGCACATTGCCAAGGAATTGCTCATGGAAATAGCAAAAAGCACTCCTCAGACCAAGCAAGATATTGCAATTATCGGAATATCCGGAAAATTTCCGGGAGCTGCTGATATTGACGAGTATTGGGATAATCTTCTTCAGGGTAAAGCATGTATCGGCGAACTTCCAAAGGAAAGACAGAACGACGCCAATCAGCTGCTGATGAATTCTTATCATGCCCAACTGCTCAATGGGATCCTGGCTACTAATGAAGAGGATTTACAAGATATTTATATCTTGGGCGGGTACTTAAATGAAATTGATAAGTTTGATGCGGATTTCTTTCGGATTCCTCCTAAAGAGGCTGAATTCATGGATCCCCTGCAGCGTGTCTTTCTCGAAACTGCAATGTTGGCTATCGAGGACTCGGGCTATGGAGGAAATAAGCTGTACGGGGGAAAGGTTGGAGTGTATGTAGGAAAGGATCATACAAATACTTCACATTACAAATATGTAACTGAACACCATCAGATGCATCTTACAGGTTCCTGGGCGGGTATTCTCGCCAGCAGGATTTCGTACATTTACAATTTTCAAGGTCCAAGCATGGTTATAGATACGGCATGTTCTTCCGGCTTGGTTGCTGTACATCAGGCATGCCAGGCTATAAATGATAAGAAGTGTGAGCTGGCGATTGCCGGGGGCATCCATATCTCAATATTCCCCGGGTTTAAGGCTCAAGCCAGCCAGATGGATATGGTTGAGTCGAATGACGGTATTGTAAGAACGTTTGACAATGCAGCCAACGGCACCGTATGGGGGGAAGGCTCCTCGGCAGTTCTATTGAAGCCTTTAAGCAAAGCGATTGATGATGGGGATCATATTTATGCTGTGATCAAAGGAGGGGCCGTTAATAACGATGGTGCATCGAACGGAATCACGGCTCCTAATGCGGAAGCCCAGGAAAAACTGATTATTGATGCCTGGCAAGAGGCCAAGGTAGAACCGGATACTATCGGATACATTGAAACACATGGCACGGGTACAGTCTTAGGCGATCCCATAGAAATTAAGGGGATAACAAATGCTTTTCGGAGATACACCGATAAGAAGCAGTTTTGCGGAATAGGCTCAGTCAAAACCAATATCGGTCATCTTGTGGGCGCTTCCGGAATGGCTTCCTTGATTAAAGTTGTGATGTCTCTGAAAAACGGGATTATTCCCCCCAGTCTAAACTTTCAATATCCCAATCAATTCATCCATTTTTGTGATAGTCCTGTTTTTGTCAATGATACCGCAAGTAGCTGGGACAGTAACGGCAAGCCGCGGCGGGCCGGGGTTAGTTCGTTCGGATTCAGTGGAACAAATTGCCATCTGGTATTGGAAGAGGCACCTCCGCCTGTCCGGCACGATCAGGATATAACCTCAGCACCCGGATTGCTGAAGCTCTCAGCCAAAAGTAGGGCGGGGCTTGAGCATACGTTGAATAAGTATGTCCAGTTTGTGAACAGAAATGAATCGTTGACCATGCAGGATATTTGCTATACCGCCAACACGGGCAGAGGAGACTATCTATTTCGAATAGCATTCACTGTACAGGATATGCCTGATCTGAGGACTAAATTAAACCTTCTGGTTTCACAGGGAATCATGACCATAGATAAATCCTGGTTTTTCTACGGCGAGCATACGCTTGTCCCGCCAAGCAAAAAAGTATTAAGTCCGAATGAGCTTACCGAAAAAGAAAAAAAGGGGTATACCTTGAGTGCCATGGAAAGAGTCCAGGAAGTCCATTCCAATCCTCATGCTGCCGATACGGCTCTTGCTGAGCTATGCAGATTGTATATCAAGGGAGCAGAGGTGGAGTGGGAGACATTATATGCAGGCAGCAGAAGAAACAGAGTATCCCTGCCGCCATATCCATTGGAACGTTTGAGATATTGGGCATCGCCCAATGTTGTTGAGTTTCATGGAAATGCCTTGGAGCATAGGAAAGAACATCCTCTGGTGCATAGAAGAGTCACTGAGCTTCCAGATAGAGATGTGTATGAGACCCGATTCTCCGTCAACGAGCATTGGGTATTAAGCGATCATAAAGTTATGAATATGCATGTGGTTCCAGGTACCACCTATCTGGAAATGTTCAAGAGAATATTTGACAAATACTACAAGGATGCTGTTTTGGAGCTAAGTGAAGTAACCTTTATTCGACCATTGGCAGTCCATTCGGGAGAAGAGAAGACAGTGTTGATTATTGTTGAAAAAGGCACTGGACAACTTAATTTCACCATTGTTAGTAAGATGGATAATGAACAAAACGGCTCAAGCTGGATCACTCACGTACAGGGTTGTGCTTCTGCAGGCCATACTCCTCAAGGGAAGACCTATAGTATTGAGGAAATAATCAGCAACTGCGGCCAAGGGCAATACCAATCCGCGTTCACCAATGTGAATGGGCCTTTTGAGTTTGGACCAAGATGGTTCAACTCGGGTACGGTTTATCTGGGAACCGATGAAATAATTGCCGAGATGAACCTTCCAATTGAGTTCAAAGAGGATTTGAATCAATACTATATCCATCCGGCTATGATGGATTGTGCAGTTAATGTTATCAGCCAAAGTGTTGGGGATGGCATATTTCTGCCGTTAATGTATAAAAGAATCACCGTTTTTGGCCCTATGCCGCCGAGATTTTTCAGTTATGTCCAAAAACGGAACGCCGATAATAAAGAAACGATCTCTTTTGATATTGAACTGCTTGACGAGAATGGAAATTGCTTCATGAGTATTGCTGATTATACAATTAAAAGAGTGTCGGAAAAAGAGTTTAAAAGATCTGCTTTTACGAAGAAGGCCAGCGGTGGTTTTGCAATGCAATGGTACCCGTCGCCGCTTGGTGAAATAAACGCAAGTGATGTATACGGACAATTTCTGGTTTTTAAAGACCGATCGGGTTGGGCAGATCATCTGGTTATGGGATTACGGAAATCAGGGATTGATGTGATAGAGGTAGAATCGGGTGAAGGATATCAGCAATTAAATCACCGGAAGTATACCATCTGCGAAGACAACGATTATTCTGAGCTGTTTCATGAATTAAAACAATACAAAATTCAAAAAATAATTCATGCAATGTCCATCTCTAAGCAGCCAGATATCACTGCACTGGACGAGCTCAAGTACAGCCAGAGAATGGGAGTGTACAGCGTTTTTAATATTGCACGCTCGTTGTCTGTTCAAGGATACAACTATAAAACCGATTTGATTACCATCTCGGATTATGTGAATCTGGTGGATGGGAAGGAAGAAGCCATCAAACCCCACAACGCCCCCTTGTTTGGGCTTACCAAGGTCGTTGGCCAGGAAAATGAGAATATAACCTGCAGAAATATTGATATAGATTGGCAATCATCCATTGATCTGATCATAGCGGAGATTATGCGCGGCACTGCAGCGTGCACCGCTTATCGCCAGAACCAAAGATACTTGCAGGAAATGCGCAGAGTAAGTCTGAATCCTATTGGCAGGGAGGTCCAGTATCATACCGAAGGCGTATATGTTATAACCGGAGGAGCAGGAGGGATCGGGTTCGAGATTGGGAAACATCTTACTGCCCAGCATCAGGTAGAGATTGCTTTGATCGGTAGGACAGTACTGCCTGAGCGGAATCTCTGGAAGGAAATCCTGCATAAAAAAGAAGATATGCATTGCTGCGCAATAATAAAAAGGCTAACACAGCTTGAGCAGGCAGGTGCAAAGTATATCTACTATAAGGCAGATATCTCCAACGGCCCTGAGCTTGAAGAGGTCTTGAACAAAATCCGTTCAAACCAAGGGGCAATTAAGGGGATCATTCATACCGCAGGTGTAGCAGGAAAAGGTCTTATCTATGCCAAGGACACAGCGATCTTTGATGAAGTCATTTCGCCAAAGGTGTACGGGACATGGCTTCTCGGTCATTTGACAAGAAATGATGCGCTTGACTTCTTTACGCTTTTTTCATCTGTATCCTCGCTGCTTGGGGGAGTAGGGCAGAGTGATTATACTGCAGCTAATTCCTATTTGGATTCATATGCCATGTACCGGAATCATACGGGATTGCCTGGAACTTCTATCAGCTGGCCTTTGTGGAAGGGAGTTGGTATGGCTGCTGAACATAGTGTTTCGGATGAGAATCAGATTTTTTTGGCAATGAGTGCTGAAGAAGCAATCACTGTCTTTGAAGACGTTCAGACTGCCGATGTAACTAATATTCTACCAGGATGTATTAATTTTGAATATATGTCTTCCCTTCCTGAAGAGTCGCTATCCTCCTTTAGCCTTAGTGAAGATTTGCGGCGTGAAGCAGAACAAAGAATCACCAAGGACCGTAATAATATTGCTGCATCAAAAGAAGGTCTATTGGATGTCAATGTAATCGGTTTGGAGAATCCGGAGAAACAAATGATAGAGAGCCGTTTGGCCATTATCTGGGGGAACGTTCTTGGCTTAGAAGAGATTCAGGTATACCAAACCTTCTATAATATGGGCGGGGATTCGATTCTGGCAATGCAGTTATTGCGGGAGATTGATAAGGTATATCCGCAAATTCTTAGTATCTCGGACATTTTCACTTATTCTACAATCGTTGAGATGTCAGATTATATCCGCGAGAGAACGGGCATTGAGCTTGAAATTCAAACGGATGAAGAGCAGCTTCTCCTCTTGCTTGAAACTATAGAGTCCGGAAATACCTCTATTGCCGAAGGGATTGCCTTATTGAGTGAGAAAAGAGGGAAGCAGTATGAATGAGCTTGACCAGATAAATGCCCATATACTGTTAAATCTTAAACAAGGAGAAATGACTAAGGAAGATGCCCTGCGCAGTTTAAAAATTCTAAATCAGAAAGAGAATACGAAAGTTGTAAAGGCAATACTAGAGGAAATGATGACGGGCATAGCTGATGGCTTGAAGGGTGAAGCTGCCATTCAAGCTCTGCTGGATACGAAATTTTCCGATTTGATGTACCAATTGGAGCATACAGCACAGGCAGGGAATCCCTCCAATCTGTATCGAATTCAACCGGTTGAAACTAAGGACAAATATCGGTTGTCCTCTGCCCAAAAGAGAATATTCCTGTTGAGCTCCATCGCAGAAACAGGAATCAGCTACAATATGTCAGAAGCGATCGAACTTGATGCAAGAGTGGATGTCAAGCAGCTGGAAACAGCGTTTATTGAACTGATCAGGCGTCACGAATCATTGCGAACGTCATTTTGCTTTGTAGAAGGCGAACCCTTTGAATTCATCCATGAGAATTTTGATTTTCGATTGTATAAACAAAGCTGTAACAGATCTGATTTAATACAAGAAATGAATGATTTTGTTAAACCCTTTGATTTGGAAAAGGGGAATTTAATCAGAGCTGCACTGTTTAATACTTTTGATGGATATACCTTGCTTATTGACATGCACCATATTATCTCAGATGGAATCTCCCTGGGTAATATTCTCATTGATGAACTGTTCAAACTCTACAATAACGAGACCCTTGCTCCTTTGAAGTTTCAATACAAAGATTTTGCGGAATGGCAGAATAATATGTTTGCTTCCGGCTCGCTTAACAAGCATGAGGAGTACTGGATGGAACAATTTAAGGGTGCGCTTCCCGTATTGGAACTCCCTCTGGACTATCCCAGACCGTTAAGGCAGCAATTTGAAGGCCGGCATATCACCTTTACAGCAAACCATGAGCTAACTCAAAAGTTAAAAAGCTTGGCAAGTTCGACCCAAACCACAATATATATGGTTTTGCTCGCCGCATATAATATTCTCCTAATGAAGTATTCGGGCCAGGAGGATATTGTGGTAGGTTCACCCGCTGCCGGCAGGCATCATGACGGAGTTCAAAACCTCATTGGATTTTTTATTAATATGCTGCCGCTTAGGAATTATCCGGCCGGGGATAAAACGATCGAGCTGTTCTTGGAAGAAGTCAAGCTTAGTCAACTGAAAGCTATTGAATATCAGGACTATCAATATGAAGAAATTATCAATAAGCTTAATGTTCCTAGAAACTTTAGCAGAAATCCTTTGTTTGATACCGTATTTACCTTTCAAAGCCATATTAGAAAAACGAAGACCGCGGCTATTAATCATTGCAACCGCACTTCAAAATTTGATTTGTCGATGGAAGCTTTTGAATTGGGCGATGAGATTCACTTCACCCTTGAGTATTGTACAGCTTTATTTAAAAATGAAACGATGCACCGTATGATTGCCCACTATCTTACTATTTTGAATGAGATTACTAAAAATAAAAACGACAAAATAATGGAAATAAATATGTTAACCATTGAAGAGCAGCGAAGATATATACATGAATTTAATAATACACAAGCACCATTTTTCAGAGAGAAATGTATACATGAACTTTTTGAAGAGCAGGCAGCGAGAACACCTGACCGAGTGGCCCTGGTGATGGATCGGGAACAGATGAATTATAGAGAATTGAACGAATTAGCCAACCGGACGGCAAGATTGTTAAGGGGTAAAGGCGTGGGCAGGGAAGATATAGTTGCTGTCATGATGGATCACTCCTTTAATATGATTGGATATTTGTTAGGTATTCTAAAATCCGGCGGAGCTTTTTTGCCCATTGATCCTAGCTATCCCGAAGAAAGGGTCCGTCTGATTTTGGAGGACAGCAGGGCGAAGTATATCCTTGTTGCCTCGGCGGGTGCCGGAGATCTATACAAAGACGCGGCAATCATTATGGATATTCAATTAATGAATGCGGAGGAATCTTGCAATCCTGAACCGGTCAATCAATCGGGTGATATGGCATACCTCTTATACACATCGGGTTCTACAGGCAAACCCAAAGGGGTAGCTGTAGAACATGTATCGCTTATGAACTTTTTTAGCGGAATTGCTAATAGAATTGAATTTATACCGGAAAAGACCATTCTCGCCCTGACTACTATTTCTTTCGATATCTTTCTGGTTGAGACGCTGCTTCCGTTGACTCTGGGGCTTAAAGTAGTCATTGCAGGTGTGAAAAAACAGCTGGATCCGGCATCACTGGCTGAAATCATCAATACCGAAAAGGTGGATATGCTTCAGGCCACGCCTTCAAGAATGCAGATGATAATAGACAATCATCAAGCCCGCTCCAGTCTGTCGCGGTTAAGTGAGATTATGATAGGCGGAGATGTGTTTCAGGATAAGCTCTTGGAAGAGATCGTCAAGCTATCCGATGCGAAGGTATACAATATGTATGGTCCTACAGAAGCAACGGTTTGGGCAACCGTCAAAGAACTGCGTGCAGGAGAACGGATTAATCTGGGCAGTCCATTGTCTAATGTGAAAGTGTACATTCTGGACCGTAATGATCTTGTGCAGCCTATAGGGGTGGCAGGGGAAATATGTATTGGCGGAGAAGGAGTAGCCAGGGGATATTTTAACAATCCTGAATTGACCAGGGAGCGTTTTGTTCCAAATCCTTTTAGCTCCAAGGAAAGAATATACCGTACCGGAGACCTCGGAAAATGGTTGCCTGACGGTGAAATTGAATTTTTGGGCAGAATCAACAATCAACTGAAAATTCGGGGGTACAGAATCGAACCTGGTGATATTGAAGCGGCATTATTGAAGCATACCTCCATTCATGAAGCCCTGGTCATGGCTATTGAAACAGATAACAGCTTTAAAGCGCTCTGCGCTTATTATACAGCAGACTGCAGGCTGGACATTCAAGAATTAAGGGAATATCTGCTGCGAAAAATACCGGAATATATGGTTCCTGCCTATATGATTCAATTAGATTCCTTTCCGATCTCGGTTAACGGGAAGATAGACCGCCGGCGACTGCCTGTACCAGAGGAGAGCAGCGGAAAGTCTGCGGGTTATGTTCCTCCTGCAAGCCCTGCGCAAAATGAACTGGCAGGGCTATGGTCCGAACTCCTTCACAGGGAAAAAGACACAATCGGAATGGATGACAACTTTTTTAATGTCGGCGGTGATTCGCTTCTGCTCGTAAAGATGCAAAATAGAATAGAGGCCAAGTATCCCGGACATATTTCTGTCGGGGCTATTTTCGCATCTCCGACAATTCGAGGCTTGTCCAAACTTTTGGATAAGAGAAATAGTATTAAGAAAAAAGTGAACTTGGATTCGCTCCCGATTCCTGAGCATTATTTTGTTCAGTACTATACAGACAGGCCAGTAGGCAGTATTCAGCATTGCTTGCCGGACCACCTGGTGAAAAAACTTCAGGCGATCGGAGCTATCGGTAATTTTCATATCAACACCATCCTTGCGGCACTCTATCTGTATCTCTTTATGGAGCTAAGCGGGCAAGAGCAAGTAACGATTCAGGCGGCTCTGTCTGAAAAGGGGACTATTGCTCCTGTTAGAGTATGCGGCAGCGAGATAGATAGCATTATGGACCTGGTAAAAGAAACAGATAAGCAATTAAAGGAGACCATGAGCGAGAAGTACCAAATGAACGAGATTAACGAAATCATCAAAGCGCAGCCGAACATCATTCCGCTCATCCTGGAGAAGGACAGGTTGGAGATGAATGAAGGCATGATAGACTTTTACGATATTATTGTCAGCCTGGAAGCGCCAGATAAATATATTCCATTCAAAGTTATGTACAACGCCAGACGCTTAAAACCCGCTGAGATGGAGCAGCTATTTATGGATTATGTTGAACTTATAAGTGTATTTTGTGAAGAAGCCTGAACGAGGTCTATTAAATAGATACGGGGTGTTGAAATGGCAATCAAGAAAAAGCTGCTGGGCTTTAGCTTGAATAATCCGCAATCCAGTACCAGTGAAGAGATGCGGAACAAACCTCATATTTCCATGAAGGATATCGCAATCATAGGGGTCTCTGCCAGAATAGCCTCCGCTCAAAACACTGAGCAGTATTGGGGTATATTGGAGAATGGAGAGAACTGCATAAGAGAAATACCTGCAAGAAGACGGAAGGATTTGGATGCATTCGTAGCTGCTGCGGAGCAAGAACAGGAGGTCAATTATGCAAAATATGCTTATCTGGATGAGATAGACTCCTTTGACCACGAGCTGTTCAATATTTCTCCCAAAGAGGCCAGTCTTATGGACCCTAACCAGAGGATTTTCCTCCAGACTTCCTGGGAAGCTCTTGAAGATGCTGGTTACGGAGGACACAAACTGCGCGGTCAACGTGTAGGGGTGTTCCTCGGCTTCAGCAGTTTCTCCTCGAATGAATATTTTAACCATGTATCCAGATTGGAGCCGGAATCTTTTGCTGCTTCAATGACCGGCAACCTTGCACCCGTCATAGCCGGGAGAGTATCCTATTTGTTTGACTTCAAGGGACCAAGCCTGATGATAGATACCACGTGTTCTTCATCACTGGCCGCCGTTCACTATGCTTGCCGTTCCATTAGAACCGGAGATTGTGAAACGGCGCTTGCCGGTGGCATTAAAATAAATCTTTTACCCTTTAAGTACAGTAACAGAATGGGAATCGAATCTTCGGTGGACCAGACAAGGACCTTTGACGAAGCATCGGATGGAACCGGCTTTGGAGAGGGGTCAGCGGTTATTTTGCTCAAACCGTTGTATAAGGCCATTGAGGATCACGATCAGATTTATGCAGTTATTAAAGGGAGCGCCATCAACCAGGATGGCCATTCAATTGGTATAACTGCACCTAACCCGGATGCCCAAGCGGATGTGATTGTCAGAGCCTGGCAGGATGCCGAAGTACAGCCTGAAACGATCTCTTATATTGAAGCCCATGGCACAGGAACCAAATTGGGAGACCCGGTTGAAATTGAAGGGATCAATAAAGCGTTCAGCCAATTTACTTCAAAAAAACAATTTTGTGCGATCGGAGCGGTAAAAAGTAATATCGGCCATTTGGACAATGCCGCCGGAATTGCCGGTTTGATCAAGACAGTCCTGGCATTAAAACATAAAAAAATTCCGCCCAGCATCAACTTCAGCTTTCCGAACCGGAAAATTGATTTTGAAAATTCCCCTGTCTATATCAATGATAAGTTAATGCTTTGGGAGACCAGCGCCGGACAGTTAAGGAGATGTGGAATAAGTTCTTTCGGATTAAGCGGAACTAATTGTCATGTGATATTGGAAGAGGCTCCGTGCCCTGAAAGTAGAGAGAATCAAATGCCTCCCGTGGATTATATTTTCACTTTATCAGCCAATTCAGCAGCTGCTCTGGAGCGACTGGTCAGAAAATATCAGCATACTAGCTTTGCAAAGCATAACTTGATTGATATTTGCTATACAGCCAATACAGGCAGAGAGCACTTTGCATGCCGTATTGCCTTTGTGGCAAGGGATGTCAGGGAGCTGCAACAAAAGCTGAAGGCAATTGATTTTAATTCACGAAACAAAGACGGCATATTCTATAGTCCTGACGTTTTGTTGACTCACGAGACGGATAGCTTGAATCCGCTTCTTGATAACCAATGGTTCTATAATGATTTGAATAGACGGCAGCTGGAGGAGATATGCAAGCATTATGCCAGAGGGGAGCAGATTAATTGGAACCGTTTCTATTCCGGCGTAGGAGCTGGCCGGATAAGTCTTCCTACTTATCCGTTTGAAAGGAAAAGGTGCTGGGCCCGCTTACCAGCCCCCGCGCTTAAGCAGAATGTCTCCCAGAGTAATCATCTGTATTATTCCCATGCATGGAAACGGCAAGAACGGGCCAGTCTTCAGACGGAGCATGAAGAGCAGAACGGGACAATTCTTGTTGTTACAGACAGAGCCGGAATTGGAGATTATGTATTAAACAGGCTGAGGGAGGAGGGCAGGCCGTTTATTGAGTGGAGAGTCGGGGGCCACCAGAGTTATGATCTGCCTGAAGACTCCCTCCGGCTATCTGAAGTATCTCAGATTTACCATTTCGCTTCATGTATGAGAACGCCGGCTTGTTCTGATTTTGGACCGGTTAGAGACAATCTGAAGCAAGGGATATCCAGCTTTCTTGGATTAATACATGCATTACAAGACTCAAGACCAGTCGAAAGTATAGAGGTCACTGTTATATCGGCTTATGCTAACGAGGTTACAGGAGATGAAGAGCTGCTAATTCCTGAAAATGCGGCCTTGTTCGGATTAGCGAAAGTCGTGAACCAGGAAAGTAAAGCAATACAATGCAGATGTATTGATATTGACGATGAAACAGATGCCGAACTAATCTACAAGGAAATAAAATCCGGTTACCAGCTTCATTCTGCGGCTTTCCGTAACAACCAGAGATATACGGAAGAGATTTCTCCGCAAAGTCTGTCAACGGTTCCCGTGCAACAATGGATGCTTAAAGAGGACGGAGCCTATATCATTATTGGCGGCACAGGCGGTATTGGACTGGAAATAGCACATTTCTTCTCCAGACAACAGATCCAAGTTAACCTGGTATTGGTTAACCGGTCCCCATTTCCCGAAGCCGATAAATGGGTGGATTTGCTAGAGACGTCTACAGACGAAGCATTGTGCCACAAAATTAGAACCTTACTTGCAATTAAAGAAAACGGAAGCCAAGTAGTCTGCATGAGAGCGGATGTATGCCAGGAATCTGAAATGAAGCAACTGCTAGCGCAAGTAAGAAGCAGGTTTGGCAGAATTAACGGCGTGGTGCACAGCGCAGCTGCCGGAGGGGATGGGCAGAACATTTCCAGAGAGAACAGGCTGGATTTGGAGAAAGTGATTGCTCCAAAAATCTATGGCACATGGATTCTTGATAAGCTGACACAAGATGATGATATGGATTTTTTCATACTGTTTTCATCGGTAGCTTCAATTCTTGGCGGAAAGGGCTTAGGGTATTATAGCGCTGCGAACGCCTACCAGGATACGTTTGGTGCTTGGAGAAACAGAAGAGGGCGCAAAACGACCGTTATAAATTGGACGGCGTGGAAAGAAACTGGAATGGTATCGAAAAATAGTCTAACCGAGAGTAGTATTCTGTTAAGAATCAGTAATGCAGAAGCGTTGGAGGCATTCTTACAGGTACTGAATCGGGACATTAAAAGGATTGTCATATGCAAATTAAGTTACACACAGGAACTTCTGCTCAGTGAAAAGTATTTACCGGTTACGTTATCCGGTGAGATCAGAGCCAGAGTCATTCATACATTGTCTGCCTCAACAAGCCGAGAACCCGAAACAAATTTATTGCCCGCTGCCGCTCGTCCTGCAGGAAGAGAAAATGGTGAAACGTATACTCCAGTGGAGAACAAATTGGCAGTGATTTGGTCCGGGTTGTTAGGGATTGACGAAGTGAACATTGACAAGGACTTCTATGATTTAGGCGGGAATTCCTTAGTGGCTGTAAAATGTGAGCTCGAAATGGAGAAAGGGCATCTGTCTTTAAGCTACGAGGATGTAGAGAAGTACAGAACGATTCGAAAACTGGCCTTACGCGCGGAGAAGAGAACCGAGGAATGTCTTGTAAAAGAACCGCTGAAGCCCGGTTCGACTGAGAATAAAATAACAGACATTCTATTGGATATCCACCCTTTCAATGACGTCTATTACAAAAGCTGTTTTTATAATTCCCTGTTTCCTGTTATTCAATATTTTAAAGGAAGTATCATTCCCTTCCTACTGAATGACTTGATTGTATACCAGATTCAGCGCAAGGAAGACGGAGTATGGCCAGAAGCCCGATATCTTCCAAGGCAGTCTAACAGTCTTCTGTTGCAGCATACCGGGATTGAATTTCATGCAAAATCTAAAAGTGAGAAGATCATCCCAGATGCTATGAAGGCAATCCAAAAGGGGAATCCGGTTATCCTCTGGATTGATTGTTATTATGCTTCTATAAGAAAGGATTTGTACGAGACAACACATCTGCCCCATACTTGGCTAATTTACGGATATAACGAAGAAGAACAAGTATTTCATATAATCGAACATCCTCTACGGGACAATTTGGCCTATGACAAAAAAAAGGTTTCCTTTGAGGAGGTAACCCGAGCCTATAACGGTTATCTTGAAAATTTCACGAATTTCTTTGATGAGTATTCCTATTATGAATATTATTTAAGCGGAACTGGAGAAAGGGCTGCTCTTTCAGAACCGGATTATCAAATTAATGAATTAAAGAGGAGTTACCTTACTGGCAGAGAAGCCATCGCCAAGGGAATCATGGAGCTGGAGGAGTATCTTTGTGATGAAAATTCTAGAAAATTGATGGCAAATGATCAGGTTCTTGAAGGTCTTAATACCTTAGTTAATGTGAAGCAAGTGGAACTGTACCGGATAAAACTTTTGTTTGGCTCCAGCCAAGATGAAGTAAAGATTGTAGAGGATATACTGAACCTCTGGAAAGCGATAAGAGCGAAAGTCGCAAAGAATCTTTTCTCGGGCAGTTCCATTAGCTTATGTACAGGTTTTTTTACAGAGAATATTGCAAAAATCATTGAACTTGAAAGAGTCTGTCTGGATAAATTATCTTCTGTATAACGTGGGGGGATTACATGATGAAGATCGGTGTAGTT
This sequence comes from Paenibacillus sp. FSL R7-0204, assembly GCF_038002225.1. NCBI lineage: Bacteria > Bacillati > Bacillota > Bacilli > Caryophanales > Paenibacillaceae > Paenibacillus > Paenibacillus sp. FSL R7-0204. The sequence goes on along the minus strand of NZ_JBBOCA010000001.1, from coordinate 6,139,091 downwards.
GGTTTAGGGATTATGGGTACCGGGGTAGCACAAACTTTGGCACAAGCGGGTCTGCCGGTAGTAGCAATTGATATTGATGAAGAGCGGCTGGAGAGCTGCAGCAAAGAGATCGAGAACAACCTGCGTTTTCGTGCCTTGTTCGGCAACGGGCAGCAGTTTGAGGATGCAGATACTGTTATGGGGCGCATTGCATTCAGTACCGACAGAATGATGCTGGCTGACACGCAATTTGTGATTGAGAATGTTACAGAGGATTGGGAGATAAAAAAGGAGCTTTATGGTGGTTTGGACAGCATCTGCCCAGAAGAGTGCATATTTATGGTTAATACCTCTTGTATTTCTATTACCCAAATCGCAGGTTTGACCCAGCGGGCGGATCGGGTAATCGGAACCCATTTTATGAATCCGGTTCCAGCAAAGAAGACGGTCGAAGTAATACGCGGCTTCCACACATCGGAGAATTGTGTGCTTTCGGTAGAGATGCTGATGGACAGAATGGGCAAGGACATAATTGTAGTGAAAGATTATCCGGGGTTTGTTTCTAACCGTATTTCCCACCTATTTATGAATGAAGCCGCTTTTGTGGTTCAGGATCAAGTAGCCGAACCTTCAGAGATAGACGACATTTTCAAGAAATGTTATGGACATGCCATGGGACCGCTGGAAACTGCAGATTTGATTGGTCTCGACACAGTGGTTCATTCTCTAAAGGTACTATACGAAAGCTACCAGGATTCAAAATTCCGTTGTTGTCCATTATTGCAAAAGATGGTGCACGCAGGATTGCTTGGCCGCAAGAGCGGCCGCGGGTTCTACAATTACGTATAGTACCGCTAATCCAATAAGAAAAAGGGAGATACTTAAATGGAAGAGAACAAAGTGAAGATCAGGTTATTTTTGTCCCGTTTTTTCCGTAAATATGAGCTTGGGGACGAGGAGGATATTTTTGCTCTAGGCTTTGTCAATTCGTTATTCGCCATGCAGCTTGTGATGTTTCTGGAGAAGGAATTCTCCATCCGGATAGACAATGCGGATATGGATTTGGACAATTTCCGCACAATTAATGGAATGCTCAAGCTGATTGAGATGAAGACATTATAAAACTCATGGGAGGCCATTACGATGAAGCTTGAATTAACAGTGGAGCAGCAGAATTGGCAAGAGGAGTTTCAAAGATTTGTTGATATGGAGGTGCTTCCATACGCTGAGATCAACGACAAGGAGGAACGGATTCACCCGAATGCACTGAGCAGCCTTAAAGAGAAAGGGTATCTGGGTTCCATGTTGCCGAAACATTACGGAGGTATGGGTCTGGATAATATTACAACCGGATTATTAAATGAAGAGATTGGGCGGGCCTGTTCGTCCGTTAGGAGTCTGCTGACTGTTCAGGGAATGATAGCTTTAGCGATCCTGCGCTGGGGGACAGATGCACAAAAAGCGGAGTGGTTGTCTAAGTTCGCGTCTGGCGAAGCGATAGGAGCCGTTGGTCTCACGGAACCCAATGCCGGCAGCGACGCCAAGAGCATCGAAACGACAGCTATCCGGGACGGCGATGACTATGTATTAAATGGGCATAAACGCTGGATAACAATGGGACAAATTGCTGATGTCTTTTTGATCTTCGCCAAATGTGAAGGCAAGCCGACCGCCTTTATTGTCGAGCGGTTTCGGGAAGGGTTTAACACGAAACCCATGTCCGGCCTGCTGGGAGCTCGGGCTTCAATGATTGCTGAATTATCCTTTGAGAACTGCCGAATACCTTCCCAGAATCTGTTGGGGCAAATCGGTACCGGACTTTCACATGTTGCTCTTTCAAGTCTGGATTATGGACGATATACAATAGCTTGGGGTTGTGTCGGACTAGCGCAGGCATGCCTGGAGGCATCTATTGATTATGCGAGCAAGAGAGTTCAATTCGGCCGGCCTATCCGTGAAAATCAGCTTATTCAGAAGATGATCACGGAGATTGCCGTTCAACTTAAGGCATCAAGGCTGCTGTGCTTCAAGGCCGGATATCTGAAGGATACAGGAGACCCGGACAGCATTATGGAGACATGGTCGGCTAAATACTACGCTTCGACCATGGTTACTATGGCTGCCGATTATGCGGTACAGATTCATGGAGGCAATGGCTGTCATGAGGGCTACCCTGTAGAACGGTATTTTCGCGACGCAAAAATTAACGAGATTATCGAAGGAACCACACAAATGCATGAATTACTTATTGCTGCTCAGGAGATTGTCAATGTTAGACGGCTCCTGCGGCGGAAGTCGAGAGAAGGTGCGTGAGTCTGATGGGAGCCCGAAAAATCAAGTGTTTAGTCTGGGATTTGGACAATACATTGTGGCACGGCATTCTGTCAGAAGACCGGGAAGTTTTACTCCGTGAGGGAGTTGCCGCAATAGTTAAAACTTTGGATGAACGGGGAATATTGCAATCCATTGCCAGCCGGAATAACCATGATATGGCGATGGCTAAGTTAAAGCAATTCGGCCTGGATGAATTTTTTCTCTATCCTCAAATCGGCTGGGACAGTAAGTCTGTTGCTGTGGAGAATATTCGGTCCTTAATTAATATCAGTAGGGAATCCATGGCTTTTATTGATGATCAGCCGTTTGAGCGCGAGGAAGTGAATTTTCAGCATCCGGAAGTGTTATGCATAGACTCGGTAGAGATGGACTCCTTACTTGGGATGGCCGAGTTTAACCCGTTGTTTATTACTGCAGATTCCAAAAATCGCAGGCAGCTCTACAGGAATGATATTATACGGAACCATATTGAGGAGAAATTTGCTGGCTCCAATGAAGAATTTCTGTCTTCACTCGGGTTGGAGCTCACGGTAGCAGCGGTTCGGGAGGATGATTTAAAGCGTGCGGAAGAGCTGACGGTGAGGACCCATCAACTAAATGCCACTGGTTACACCTATTCCTATGAAGAATTGGACCAATTCCGGCTATCCCCCCAGCATCTGCTGTTCATGTCGGACTTGAAAGATAAATATGGGTCATACGGGAAAATTGGGCTTACACTCCTCGAAATGGACGAGAATGTATGGACGCTTAAGCTTTTGTTAATGTCTTGCCGGGTTATGTCAAGAGGAATTGGAAGTGTGCTGCTGAATTATGTCGCTGCTCTGGCTAAGGATGCGGGCGTAACCCTGCGTGCTGAGTTTGTCCCTACAGAGTACAACCGGATGATGAAGTTTACCTATCTATTTGCCGGCTTTAAGGAACTGGAGCGGTATGGAGATCTGATTATTCTTGAACATGATAAGGCACAGCTCCAGAATCCTCCAGCCTACATGTCGCTGATTAGCGAAAGTCCGTTCTTACCTCATGACCAGGTCCAACGCGATGCGGATGTTTGAAGCCAACGGATTGTAGGAACAGAAGCTGGATCTTTCCAGGAAGATCAATTATATGACGATTTTTTTGGAATAATGACTCACATTTACATTTTACTCCCTGTGAAGTGATTTTTTTCATAAGTGAAGATGGTGTAAGATGGTATTATATTGAATATATTATCATTAATAATATAATTTACTTTATTTTTACTATATGCACCTATTCTCTTTTGTTAAGAGGATACTACAAAACTTCTATGGGGGATAACCATCTTGAAATGGTATGCAGTTTATGTCCAGACAGGGAGAGAGGAACAGGTTAGAACACAATTATACAAGCAGTTGGATTATTTGCATTGTTGTATACCCAAACGGAAAATTCATGAGAAGAAGGAGGGGGTCTTTAGAGAAGTAACAAGAATCATGTTCCCTGGTTATGTATTCGTTTACATCAACATGGATGCTGACAAGTACACCGGTATTAATTCAATATATGGCGTTTTTAAAATTCTTGATTATTGTAATGAAAAAGATAAGAGAATACATTGCAGAGAAGAGGCCAGTGAGGGAGATTATTTTAAATGTGTCCCCGTAGGCGAAATCGAGCCCATCTTGGAGCTAATTAATGGGGAAGATATCATTGAACTGTCCAAGGCTGTTTTTGTCGATAATCAGTTATACATATTATCCGGACCTCTAAAAGGAAAGGAAAGTAGAATTACCAAGCTGGACAAACGGCATAGAAGAGCGAAGATTAACTTTGAGTTTATGGGCGCCAGTAAAATAATTGATTTAGGTATAGAATTTGAATCTAGCCCTATATGAACAAGCGGATAGTAGGAGGACTAACATGGACAATACAAGAGGGAGAATCAAGACAATTATTAATGAAGTGCTTGAAAATCCCAAAGAAGCCAATATAGTTAACGTCCTAAGTGCAAACGGCCTTAATTCAATTACGTTTATCAAAGCGATTGTTTCTATCGAGGAAGAATTCAATTTTGAATTTCCTGACGAATTTCTTTCATTGGAAAAGATTCCAACGGTGGATGCTTTAGTACAATTCATAGAGTCCTATAGTGACTGTAATACTGCTAGTGGCCATTGAGGATAAAGGTCTATTATAGAGTGCCGTTTCTCACACAAAAAAACATATTATAATTAATCTTTGTTTCGGCAAGTTAATTATTATGTTTTTGAATTTTTCTTAACATGTGTATAGTAATATACGCAGGCATGGCGAAGCTATGTGCACTTATATTTCAATATATAATAAAAAATTAATTATTTTTGATGATGCGACTCTTCCTGAGGCGCATTTTTTATTTGAAAAGAAGAAAGGAGACCAGAGAAATGCATTCCAGAGATAATCATGCTGCATTACTCGATTTAACCGACGCCCAAAAGCAGATCTGGTATACGGAAGAAATGTACCCGGGAACTTCCATTTATAATCTTGGGGGCACGGTCATTTTCAAAGGGATGATTCATCCTGGTTATCTTCAGAAAAGCATTCTGCATTTTTTACAAAGCCATGAGGGTGTGCGTTATCAATTTTGTAAGGAGGGGAATCTGCCCAAACAATATGAGGCAAGCAATGCTCTGCTTCCCCCCTCATTTGTGAATTTTAGTGAGAAAAAAAATCCTGAACTAGCTTTCAAGGACTGGACCGAAGAACAGGCCGCAAAACCGTTTAGCTTGGTGGACAGCCCTTTGTTTGAGTTTTATGTCCTGCAACTTAATGAACAGCAATGGGGATATTTCGTAAAACTGCATCATTTGATAGCTGACGGATGGTCCATGGAGATTATGACAGCATCTATTTGCAGCGAATATAATCGTTTATCTAACGGAATGCCGGCATCTGAGGTTAACACCTTGTCCGCCAGCTATGCTGAGTATTTGCGGGAAGAGCAAAAATATCTGGCCTCTGGACGCTTTCTGAAAGACATGGAATATTGGCAGGGGGTAATGGAAAATTTACCTGAGCCAATGATCAGGCAGCCTGCATCAGGTGCTTTTAACGGGAAGCGTCACATCACTGTACTCAAAGGAGATTTGGTAACACAATTACGGCAATTTATAAACACCCATGAGTTCACGCTTAATGATGTAATTCAAGCCGCATGTGTCATCCTAATAAGCAAATATTATCAATGTTCTGAACTGCTCGTAAATATGCCAGTAATGAATAGAGTGGGTAGACGCCACAAGCAAAGTTTTTCTATGTGCACTAAAATAATGCCGTTTAGAATCAAAGTCTGCAATCAGCAGGCTGTTTTTGAATTTATACGGCATTGCCGGAGTATTTACCAGAAAGGGCTGATCCACCGGAAATTTCCTCAAGATGAACTGGTAAAGCTGTCGAACAAAGAAAGGGACGGTCTCCCGATCTTTCAATGTGCAATTAACTGTTACAGTACCTCACTTGTAAACCAGATAGCTGGAATCAATATTGAAAATCATGAATTTCACAGCGGGCAGCAACTTCTTCCCTTACAGTTCATTGCGAAAGAATGGAACGACAGGGATACAATTACTCTTGAAATTGATTACTGGACCAGTATTTTCAATGAATCAATTATTGAGAACATGGCGTTAAGTCTCCGGGCACTTCTCCGGGATATAATAGCAAATGCCGGAAGGAGCATTGGAGAAATAGGGGTCCTTGACGAGTCTCAGAGACAGAAGATTTTGTATGCTTATAATGATACCGCAGTCCATAGCCCGCCGGACACCGTTATCTCTTTATTTGAAAAACAGGCAGAACGGACTCCCAGCAGGATTGCGGTAATCGATCAAGAAGAGCGGCTCAGTTACGCGGAACTGAATTTAAATGCAAACAAGCTGCTGGAGCATCTGCTCAATAGTGCTCAAAGCACATATCCGATAGTGGCTCTGGTACTCCCCAGAAGTGCAGAGTGTATTGTTGCTATGCTTGCTGTTTTAAAAGCTAAGGGAACATATATACCCATTGAACCGGAAACTCCTTCCGAAAGGATTAAATTTATTCTTGAGGATGCAGGGGCGCAATATTGCATTGTCTCGGACCCTGCGGTCCTTCCCCCGGGTGATTTCGGATATGAAACGACAGTGGGCAGTCTTGAACTCTGGAGATGCGGCGGCGGGGCCGGAATTGCACACATCAATAATTCAGAGCCCCTGGCTTATATTCTCTATACTTCAGGCACAAGCGGGCAGCCAAAAGGGGTAGCGGTATCCGAGGGTGCACTGGCACACTATGTCAGGTTTGCACAGGAGACCTATGTGCAAGAAGCTGAACCGGTCTTCCCTTTATATTCGTCATTGGCCTTTGATCTGACAATCACCTCCATCTTTACTCCGCTGATATGCGGCGGCACCATAAAGGTATTTCGTGGCGGCGATTCCGGGGCAGCTCTTCTAGAAGCCTGGCGGGACGGGGATTTCTCAATTATTAAGCTGACTCCTTCTCATCTATCGGTGATTGAAGACTTGCCCCTGCATGATAGGATTGAGCGATCTCTGAAGATAATGGTTGTGGGGGGAGAAGACCTGAGAGCAGGTCTGGCCTGCAGGATAGTAAATAAATTCAGACGCTCGCTCTCAATTTATAATGAATATGGGCCAACAGAGGCGACGGTAGGCTGTATGATTCACAAATTTAATCCAGAACTAGACATCGGTCTCTCTGTTCCCATCGGAAGACCAATTTCGAATATGCAGGTGTATGTGCTGGATTCAGCTCAGAATTTGCTGCCTTTTGGAGCGGAAGGGGAAATTTGTGTTGCTGGTGCAGGACTGGCCGAAGGATATATGAACCGCCAAGAGTTAACTGCAGAGAAATTCATTGCCCATCCATTCCATGAGGGAAGCAGGTTGTACAGAACGGGTGATGTGGGACGGCTTCTGCCCGAAATGATCATGGAATACGGCGGCCGAATAGATGAGCAGGTGAAAATCAGGGGATACCGTATTGAATTGGGGGAAATTGAAGGCTTGCTGAACAGCTTGGACGGTATAGAAGCATCTGTAGCGACTGTTGTTCAACATGGTGATACCAAACACATATACGCATATGTGGTTAAAGATGGTGCTGTTACGGATGAATTTTTGTTCTCAGCGATGGAAGCACATTTGCCGCAGTATATGATTCCCAGTGGGTTTGTGACTGTGGAGGCCCTTCCGATAAATGCAAACGGTAAAATCGACAAAAGTAAGCTTCCCCCGCCCTCTTTCAAAATCAGGCAAATAGACAAGCCTACCGATTACGGCGGGGCGCAGGGGGACATTTTAGAAGAAATCCGGCGCTTATTTCATAACAGTGAAATCGGATTTTCAGATCATTTCTTCAAATTAGGGGGGGACTCCATCAAGGCGCTGCAGTTATCTTCCAGACTATATGAGAAAGAGATTTATCTGAAGGTGACGGATATTCTGACTTTTCCTCATCTGGATGATATGGTGGGCAAGGCCGTGGCGCTACAGGCGGCCCCATTGCAGCCGCCGCTGAAGGGCTACATTCATCAAACGCCTTCCATTTCATGGTTTTTTAGTCAGCCGCTCCTTGATAAAAATTATTATTTCCACACACTGGCGCTTGAGTTAAAGAACAGGCCAGCAGCAGCGCTTAACCGGGTGTTCCGGCGTTTAATCATTCATCATGATGAATTGCGCATGAATTATGATCCGGTGCGTAAGCAATTATTCTACAACGAGCTTCATCTGCAACGGGACAAATGGGTTGACATGGTGGATATGAGTTCTGAGCTTGGGAGCCGTCAGATTGAGAAAATAACAGAATATGTTGACGAATGTATGTCAAGAGTGAGCATCACCGAAGATTTGCTGTTTCAAGCCATCGCCTTCCAATTGAGTCCCGACACAACAAGAATCGTAATATTTGCTCACCATCTCGTTGTGGACGGTGTATCATGGCGGATATTGCTGGATGATCTCCAGAGCTTACTAAGCCATGAGTCCAAACGGCTGGTTGATGCGAGAAGCATGCCGCCCCGGACGGACTCTTATAGCAGATGGTCAGAGCTCCTTCAAAATTACCGGTGTACCCAAGAGGAAAATGATTACTGGATGGATATTGTTGACCAGTTGAATGCTTCTCACCCTTGGCTGTTGACTCATAAGCAACCGATTTCTCAGGATACGTACAGAAGCTTAACTCTGATAATGGATGAGGAGACTACAGAGCGCTTAATTCATGCAGTACCGGCTGCCTTGAGCATAGAGCCCCAGGCTGTTTTTATGGCAATACTGGGTGAGGAAATGGGCCAGCGTACAAATTACGCCGATCTGTGGTTGATGCTAGAGAATCATGGCAGGCATGAAATTACCGGAGATATGAACGTTGCACGCACTGTTGGCTGGTTCACCGGAATGTATCCGATGATGCTGCGAACCTGTATGGAAGGTGAGACGGCAATCATTGATACACAAAAGAGGCTTAATGCTGTTCCCCGTCATGGCACAGGATATGGAGCAGGAAAGTTCTCACCGCAACGTCACCCGGCAATATTGTTCAATTATCTGGGAGAGATTTCTGCAAACTATAACGATTTTTTAATCATCGAAGGTTCTTTCGGGAAAAAAACCGGCAGGAATAATGCCCCTACAGTTAACTTAGAGATCAATATTATGGTGATGGAACGTAAATTGCAAATCGAATTGATCACATATGGCATTCCTGATGCGGAACAGCTGGCGGCTAATTATAAGGAGCGTCTACTGGCTTTGGCCGCGCAATATTCTTCTGTTGAAATGGCGCCGGGGCACGAGTTGTTTGAAACAGCGGGGTTACCCGGCGAGGATTTGGATTACTTGTTTAAATAGGACGCAGAATGGAAAGGTGAAAGGTGTGGAAGTTCAGTTGCTGTGTTTACCCTATGCTGGAGGATCTTGTTATGCCTACAACAGATGGGCCAAGTATTTGGATAAAAAGGTGAAGCAGCTGCCCATGGAAATTGCCGGCAGAGGGCGGAGAATTAGAGAACCCTATTATTCTACTGTAGAAGAGGCTGTGACGGATATTGAGGCGCTGATCCGCCCGGTTATCCGGAATCAGCCTTATATTCTGTTCGGGCACAGTATGGGAAGCATACTTGCCTACGAGCTATGTCGTCTTCTGCACCGAATGCAGGCTCCCTTGCCGGCTAAGCTTATTGTTTCCGGCAGCGACGCGCCAATGATTCGTGAACCGGACAAGAAATATCATCTAATGGAGCAGCAGCAGTTGATTGAGGAAATGCTGGAACTGGGTGGATTGTCAAAGGAAATAGCTTCGAGCCCCGAATTGATGAATCTGTTCCTGCCAATACTGCGTGCCGATTTTGCCATGCTGGACCGTTACGGTTGCTCAGAACCCTTTGAACCGCTACCTATAGATTTAACAGTAATGTATGGCCAGGAGGATGAAATGATTAAAAAGGATGTCCGGAAGTGGGGAGAACTGGTAACCGGAAAGTTCGAAAGCCATGTTTTTCCAGGAGGACACTTTTATTTGTTCGATCATGAACGTTCCTTTATGCCAGTGCTGAATAACATATGTGAAATAGGAGGAAGTCATGCAACAATACGGAAAATGGATGGCAAACCTATACGATAATGTTGACCAATGGGGGGGATTCTCACGCAAATATACGCCTGCGCTCTATTCATTTTTTGAACAGAAGGGTCTGAAGGGATCTGTACTGGATTTATGTGCGGGAACCGGTACATCCGCGCTGGCTTTTTTGAAAAAAGGGCATCAAGTGGTTCTGGTGGATCGGTCCCCAGATATGTTGAATGTTGCGAGACAAAAATTATACTATTATATTCTGAAAACAAGAGCAGTTTTGATAGAGGCAGACGCCGCCGCATTTTCGGTTCCGGGAGAGATGTCTTTTGAGTTTGCTTACTCTCTATACGATGCAATGAATCACTTGGAGGGCCTTGAGTCTCTGAAAAGCTGCTTTGGCAATGTCTACCTTTCGTTGAAAGAGGGAGGTTTTTTTGTTTTTGATATGAACACTTCCCGAGGGTTGCTGAAGTCCAATAAATTGAATGTCTATGACAGCGGCGATGTTTTTATTCTTGAAAAAGGTATCTATCACCCGGGCATGGATTCAGCTTATATCACAATTGACGGATTTCAGAGACAGGCTGACGGAAACTACGTTCGCTTTGAAGAATTGATATATAACAGGGTATACGCAATGAATGAGATAAAAAAGGTACTCGAAAACACAGGTTTCACCCGTATATATTATGCAACTGCAAGTGATCTAAACGTTCCGGTCGCTGACCCTGAGCAGGAAGACAGAGTATATTTTGTATGCCAAAAATGAGAGTCGGGAGGACCTATGAAACTTCCAGAAGCCAAGTTAGATAAAGCGAATGTAGAAGAGCTGTCAAGACTCAGTTCAATGCAAGAAGGAATACTATTTCATCATATAGCCGATTCGGGAGCTGCATTGTATCACGAACATTTGAGCTTCGGTATCCGCGGATACGTGGAACTGCCGCTCCTGCGCAAAGCATTTAATCTTGTGATGCAGGCCAACGATATTCTGCGTTCAGTATTCCGTTGGGAGCACCTTGATTTTCCGGTAAGGATTGTGCTGAAAAATTTTTCACCTCCCTATGAATTGTTTGATTGTACCAATATTCCTGCTGAAGCGAGAGAGTCGGAGCTAAACAGCATCAAAGCACAAAATAACAAGGCAGTGCTTGACCTAACGGCATCTCCGTATCGCATAGAGATCATCCAATGGGCAGACCATACAGTCAATGTTCTGTTTTCATATCATCATATATTACTGGATGGCTGGAGCTGCTCCATCATTCTCAGAGAATGGCTGGACCTATATAAACAACTATGTGCGCAATCAGCACCGTACCTAAGGTGTAAATCATCATATAAACAATATGTAGACTGGCTTCAAAATTATAGACTGGAGAGTGAGCATGACCAATACTGGAAAGAAGAAGTTGGGCCTTGGGCTGAAACTGCTCTGTTTCCCGGTTCCCACAGGACATGTGTTGAGGAAGTTCCCGGGAGGCGTTCATTCTCATACTGTGCTCCAGAAACATTTTCAAGCCAAATGGACTGTTTTTTGCAAAGCAGAGGGATCACCTTGGCCTCATTTGTCTATTGTGCTTGGGGGTTATTGCTGCACCGTTACACTGACAGCCATCGGGTGATGTTTGGAACGGTTATATCCGGCCGTCCGGCCCATTTGCCTGATATTGAATCGATTGCAGGCCTTTTCATGAATACAGTTCCGTTTGTCTTGGAACTGGGGGAAGCAACGGAGACGGTTGATGAGTTGTGCAGACGGGTCATGCTGAAGCTCAGTCAAAGATCCGGGCATGAATGGACGCCGCTGGTGAAGATCAAATCATTTGCAGGCCGTGAAGAATTGCCTGATTTATTCGAATCAATCATTGTCGTGGAGAATTACCCTATAGATGAAGGTTTTCAGAATACAGGAACGGAGAGCTTGTTTCATTCCTTTGAGCTTGAAGAAAGCAACCACTACGATCTTACGTTGAAGATCATCCCTTTTACTGGTTTACAATGGCAATTGGAATATAATCCACAGCGCTTCCGGTCCGACGAGATTCAGCAAATAAGCAGTCACTTATTTGCTGTTATGCAATGGATGATTGCGCACTCAGACCGGTATGTAAATAGTATGGAATTTTTGATGGAACAGGAAATAAAGAGTTTGTACTCCGGGCCCGTTCATCCCGTTCCTTTCTATCCGGGTACATTAATGTCCGAGTTTCTAATCAGCGTCAGCCGGTATGCTGAACGTGAAGCAATGTGCAGTGCTGACGCATCTTTAACCTACAGACAGTTCTATGAACGAATTTCCAATCTTGCGGAAGCACTTGTCGTCGAGTTTAACGTTCAAAAGGGCGATGTCATTGCAGTTATGATGAACCGGTCGGATGGTATGCTCATCAGCATATATGCCATAATGATGGCGGGTGCGGTATATGTCCCCATTTCACCGGAGGACCCGTATGAGCGGGTGGAGTATATTATTAAAGATAGCCAGGCTACAACATTATTGTTCGATGAATCCTGCCGGGAACAGATGCGGGACAGACTGAACCAGCAGCTTAAAATGCTGTCTGTAAGCAGGGTAACAGGTAAGGCAAGCTCTCCGTTCATCCCCCGGTGTGAACCGGGCGATCCAGCTTACATAATATATACCTCTGGTTCTACAGGCCGGCCTAAAGGGGTCGTCGTTGAACACCGGCAGGTTCTTCATACATTGCAGGATATGCAGGAGTGCTACCCCGTCGGGATGGATGATACCCTCTTGTTCAAAACCACGTTTACTTTTGATGTATCCCTGGCAGAAATTTTTGGATGGTTTTGGCAAGGAGGCAGATTGGCCATTGCCTCGGCTGAGGCGGTTAGAGAGCCTGGGGGATTTCTTGAGTTGCTCGATAATTATCGAGTTACTCATGTCCATCTGGTTCCTTCCTATCTGGGGGTATTACTGGAGTTCCTGGAACAGCGAGAGGCTGTTATTCCGATACATTGGAGATACATATTTGCCGCCGGAGAAGCATTACCGTTAATGCTCTGCCGGGGCGTATTCGAGCATCTGCCGAAAGTGCGGCTAATAAATCTGTATGGCCCAACGGAAGCAGCAATATATGCGACCATGTATGAGGTACAAGCCGATGTTCTCCAGTCGAATGTTCCTATTGGACGTCCGTTTCCCCATTGCCGGGCAATGGTAATGGACTCGCACCAGCGTCTAATGCCCGCCGGGGTTCTGGGTGAGCTTTGGCTGTGCGGACAAGGTATTGCCAGAGGTTACATCGGTCAGCCGGAACAGACCAAGACACGTTTCGTGCCTAATCCGCTGAATCAGGAAGAAAGATGCTACCGGACCGGTGATTTGGTACGAATGCAAGCCGATGGTCAGCTGGTATTTGCCGGACGTGCAGATCATCAGGTGAAGGTCCGCGGGTTCCGCGTTGAACTTGAGGAAATTGAGAGCTGTGCGCTTGATCTAGGCGGGATTCAATCCGTAGCCGCCGCAGTGAAAGAAGGCGTCGCAGGGCACAAGAGCCTTGTATTATATTATGTGGCCGGTGAGCCTCTAGATGATGTAATTCAGGCGCATCTTGCCCGGTTTTTGCCCCGTTATTCCATGCCCAGTTATTATGTTGTACTAGATGAGATGCCGGTACATGCAAATGGAAAAATTAACCGGAAAGCGTTATCCGGATTTGCACAGAGAACGGCTGAAGATACAGGATCGGAGCGGTTGATCCCCGACGATGAACAGGAGAAGATCCTTCTTAAGGTGTGGAGTGAGGTTCTTCATCCTCAAGGAATGATTTCTAAACAGCATGATTTTTTCAGTCTTGGCGGCGATTCAATTAAAGCCATGCAGATTGTTTCAAGAGTAGGTAAGAACGGCTACTCACTGAAGGTTCTGGATGTACTTCATTATCCGGTTCTGAAGGAATGCGCACAGCAGATGAGGTTGACCCGGATGCCAGACCAGTTCATGGAATATGACGGCGGGCTGGTGAAGTTGACTCCGATTCAAAGAACTTATTTCGAAGAAATGGGTGGCAGTGAATTCTTTTTTTGCCAAGGGTTAGTGCTGCAGAGTGCTGAAGCTGTTGAACCGAAAGTGCTGAAGGAAGCCTTGAACCGGTTGGCAGCCGTACATAGCGCTATGCGCATGGAATTTAAGCTTGAAGGAGATCAAATTGTCCAGCGTAGTGGCAGCCGTCAGGACCTCTGCCCATTAAAGGTTACAGATATAAGCGGGTTACCTGTACCGACAGATACCATGTTGCAGGAACTGGCACAAGACATTAATGTATGGAACGGCCCCCTGGCACGAGCGGGATTGTTTAGGACGGAGACCTGTGATTTCATTGGTTTGGTGTTCCATCACTTAATTATAGACGGCGTCTCCTGGCGGATTATTATGGAGGATCTAGATGCTATGATTAATGCCGTCAAGGCGGATATTCAGACTGAATTGCAGGCAACTTCGGTGTCATACTATTCCTGGGCTTCCCGAGCCGAAGGCTATTTTGACCGGGAAACTCCGGAGAATGAATTGTTATACTGGAAAAATGTGAGTGACGATTTCAAGGCCGAAACTCTTGAACTTCCAACTGGAGGAATATGGAGTGAGAGGGGCGAGCTCACCGTTGAATTCAGCATGGGAGAGACCCGCAAGCTGCTACATGATGTAATGGAGAATAGACGGGTGAAGATGGATGAGTTTCTGTTGGCTGCTCTCTCTAGGGCCCATTGTCTCTGGAGCGGTAGGCAGATCTTGTGGGTGGATATCGAAGGCCACGGCCGACATGAAATAATATCAGGGGTAGATGTATCCCGTACTGTCGGATGGTTCACCACTATTTTCCCATTTATGCTGGAATGGAGCAGGGGTTCGGAGGATAACCTTGAAGGGCTCACTCAGCGGCTGAGAAGCGTGCCCAATCACGGTATAGGTTATCCATGGATCAAGGAACGGTTTTCTCCTGTCCTGCCGGGGATTTTGTTCAACTATATGGGGGAACTAGATTCGCTGAATGCTTCCGGACTGCAGTTGGTGCCCGGCTCATTTCAGTCGCTTGTACATGAGGAAATGCCCGTTCGGCATGCACTGGTTATGAACAGCTCAATTGAACAAGGGAGACTTGTCATTCGTTTGAACTATAGTCCAAACGCCGGGGATGTGCAGGCCTTTTCGGAACATTTAAAAGAATCATGTCTGTATCTTTGCGGTGCCGGCAATAGTGCATATCCCTATCCGCTCTCACCGGCACAACTGGGTTTGTTGCTCTACAAGCAACTTGATGAGCAGTCCTCTGTTTACATGGAACAGTTGTGCGTCCATGTGGCAGGTACTCTGGATGCCCATAAATTAGAAGTCGCTTACAAAAAGGTGGTTGCCCGCCACGGTATCCTGCGAAATATTTTTAACTACGACGACGAAGATGAGCCGGTTCAAACAACCCGTGATAGTATGTTCTATGAATTTCACATGGTTGATTGGTCGAATATGGATAGCCGTTCGGCAGAACTTGCCTTAACTGCCTTCAAAGAAACAGATCGCAGACGTGGTTTTAATCTGCGCATGGAACCTGCGATTCGCACCAATATTTTCAAGACAGGTCTTGAAGAATACTATATCCTTCTAAGCTATCATCATATCGTGATGGATGGATGGAGTTTGGCTGTGGTACTGGAAGAGTGGATGCAGGAATATTATCGGTCCGGGAGCATGAAAGAGCTGGCTGTACCTGCAGGTTATCAGCGTTTCGTAGATTGGATCGGGCAACAGGATCATGTGCAGGCTAAAAACCATTGGAAGGATTATCTCGCCGGATATTCGGGTGATGGTTCCCTCTTGTCTTCCAATAAACGAAATTCGGGCAAATCAGGAATATCAGAAGTAAAACGGTATACGATGGATACTGCGTTAAGTGCAGGAATACACCGGCTTGCCGAAGGGGCAAGAACCTCCCTTAGTGTGGCCATTCAAGCACTTTGGGGAATTTTTCTTCATAAATTTACAAACCGGAGGGATATCGTATTCGGGTGTGTCACTACTTTACGGCCATCCAGCGGAGCCTTTGAAAAGGCAGTGGGCCATTATTCAAGTGCGCTTCCGGTACGCTCGATAAGTGAGGAGGGAGAAACCTATTATCAGGTTGCTCATAGACTCCAAGCCGATCTATGGAATAATCAGGTCTTTGGATTCTTGCCATTATATGAAATGCATGTGGCTGATGTATCCGGAGAATGGTTTGATCATACGCTCTCATTCGATAACTACCCGATTAACCAAGACATGCTGGCGAAGAATCAGGATTTGCGGGTAGAACATATTGAAGTTACGAGCCGTCCGCACTATTCGTTTAACCTTATGTTTGAACTAAAGGATGGCAGCATCGCAATGAATGTCGTCTATCATAACGGGCATTTCAGCAAGGAAGAGATTGACGAGATAATGACACGATTTTTTATCGTGATCGGGAAAGTTTCAGCGTTGCCGGAGCGTCCGCTCTCAAAACTGAACTTGCTAAATGAAGCGGAAACCCAATTAATGCTGGAAAGCGGAATGATCCATTCCCCGAACAGAAATGGCGATTATCTTCTACACAGGCTTTTCGAAGAAAGTGCCGCAAGGTTTCCGGATAACGTTGCGCTGACATATGCTGGAAGCCATATGACCTATGGCCAGCTGAACGAATATGCAGGGCAGGTAGTGAAGGAACTGCTTCGTCAGGGGATGAGGCCGCAAACAATCGTTGCCATTTGTCTGGAACGCTCGTTTGAGATGGTTGCCGCAATTATGGCGGTGTTAAAGGCCGGTGGCGCCTATTTGCCTTTGGACACCGAAATGCCGTATGCCCGGATGAATTTGATGCTGGAAGACAGCGGAGCAGAAATTGTGCTGGTACACAGTTCAATGTCGCAGCGCTTTGGATCGGAGATCTGTCAGGTTCATATGGACAGGCTTGATAGCAATTCTCCCTGCTCAGAGTCGGATTGCCGGACGGTAGATATAGTGAAGGAAGAAGACCTTGCTTATCTCATCTATACTTCTGGAAGTACAGGTACCCCTAAAGGAGTAATGATTGAGCACCGGTCCATTGTTAATACCATTAGCTGGCGAACCAGAACCTACGGTTTTGGACCGGAGGATGTCGTTTTGCAATTGCCTTCAGTGTCATTTGACAGTTCGGTCGAGGATATTTTCAGTGCATTAAGTACAGGGGCACGATTAGTTCTGCTGCCTCAGGAATCAAGGATGGATTTGGCCTACATCAGACAGACCCTGCTACAGGAGCAGGTAACTCATCTGTTGATTACTCCGGCTTTTTACAGAGCCATGCTGTATGAGATTCCTGATGCACTGTCGTCTCTGAGAAGTGTCACTTTGGCAGGAGAAGCCTTTGGAGAAGAACTAGTGAGACGTCATTATGAATGTCTGAGTCATGTGCAGCTATACAATGAATACGGGCCAAGTGAAAATAGCGTCTGTTCTACTGTTTACCGGTTTGACCAGGAGCGGCAGGAGGTTCTGCTGGGCAAACCCATCGACAATGTGGAATGTCTTGTTGTGGATAGGGATATAAATCCGCTTCCTGCAGGCATTACCGGGGAGTTATGCGTTGCCGGATCAGGTATTGCGAGGGGATATCTCCATCGGCCGGAACTGACGGAGGAATGCTTCATTAGTCATCCGGTTTTTCCTGAGAAGACATTGTACCGAACCGGAGATTTGGTGCAGTGGACCAGCGGCGGTGAGCTCCGGTTCATTGGCCGAAAGGACCATGAAATTAAATTGAGGGGAATACGGATTAATCCTCTGGAGCTTGAGTTGAAGATACTGGAATATCCAGGAATCGCAGAAGCGATTGTTATGAAGCGGCAGAAGGCAGCGGACAGCGCTATTCTGGTTGCATTTATAGGTGCTGAACAACCAATCGATAAGGAGAAGCTGGAGCAATGGCTGGCCGGATATTTTCCTGCCGCCTTGCTTCCTTCGTCTTATTCAGTCATGAACCGTCTGCCGGTTAATCAAAACGGGAAGATCGACAGGGGCGCACTTGAAGCCCGCGTGCTACCCGGCGCCGTATCATCAGGTGCTGCCCTGGACCCGATGGAAGAAGAAATTATCGGAATCTGGAGAGAAGTTCTTCAAGTGCGGGAGCTCAATCCGGAGAATAATTTTTTTGAAAGTGGAGGTAACTCTATATTGCTTACCCGCGTGCACTTGAGAATAGAGGCACGTTATCCGGGTGTACTCAGAATTGTGGATTTATTTGAGCATCCAAGTGTCCGGCATATGGCGGCGTTGCTCAAAAAGCGGATTAACCGGCCGGTATTGACCTGGGTGAACCCGATGCCTGAACAATGGCGGGCACTATCTGCGATTCCTTCCAGCACAGAGGAGTATGGGAAAGTCATAATGGACACCGGAGTTGATGCAGTTAATGGTCTTAATAAATTTGCTGCAGAGGGGAACCACAGCCTTCAAAGCGTATTGACCGTTCTCTTCTTGACGGCATTGCATCGTTCCACTGGCCTGGATCCGCTTTCCTTTGCTTATATTTCTCAGGACCGGCGGGTTCACGGAATGACCTACCGGCCGCTTGAAGCCAAAGGAATGCTGGATGCATTACGCCAGTCGGAGCACATGTATGCACGGATGCGGAACGAAGAGGGAACTGAATGGGCACAATCAATCTTTCAATCCTCTCCTGAAGCCGGGCAGTTTATCCCGGCGCTCGTCTTCGGCGACACGCTTCCCGAGTGGAGCCAGGAAAGGTTGTACTTTGATCTGATTTGCTGCTGTACATGGGAAGGCGAGCATGGCCTGCAAATGATTTGGCTGTATAATCGTGAGCGGATTAATTCTCTGGTTGTCAATCAGGTGGCAGCTCAGTGCAGCTATGCTGTTCAACGGTTCGCATTGAAAAACATCGGTGAAAAGGCCGGCAGATAGGAGGAACACATTGCGGAACTTGGCTTATGTATTCCCTGGGCAAGGCGCACAACATGTAGGAATGGGCAGAGCTTTATATGATTCTTGCCGCGAGACTAGAGATTTGTTTCATGAATCTAGCAGGCAACTGGGTTTTGATTTAAGAGAATATTGTTTTGATGGCACATTAAGAGATATGAGCCTGCTTGACCATGCACTTCCTGCCATCTATGTCATAAGCATCGCCTGCTTCAGAGCTTTTTATAGAGATATAGGTATCCGTCCGCAATTCGTCGCCGGTCATAGTCTTGGTGAATACTCTGCGTTGGCCTGCAGCGGTGTAATCACCTTCCAGAACGGATTGGAGCTGGTGATGGAGCGCAGCCGGCTGGCGATGCAGATTGCCAGGCAGGAAGACGGATACATGACAGTGATTGACGGACTGGCCGAAACAGAGGTAGAGCAAATATGTCAGAACGTGAAGGCAAAGGCCGGGGGCACGATTGGAATCGCTTGTTTCAATACAGATAATCAGGTTGCGGTATCAGGGTATGCTCCGCTTCTGGAGCAAGTAGAGTCGATAGTTATGGAGCAAGGCGCAAGCGTGACTCCGCTCTTTACGGGCGCCCCGTTTCATTGTGCCATGATGGAGCCTGTAGCAATGGAGATCCGTCAAAGGATAAGATCCATTGAATTTTGCCGTCCCAAATTTCCAATTATCATGAATACTACTGCACTGCCTGCAATAGATGGCAATACGATAGCCCATTTAATGGAGAAGCAACTGGTGATGCCGGTGCAATGGAACAAAACGATGCAATTCTTAAATCAGCGGATGGACCAAGTTGTGGAAATGGGAACAGGCCGGTTGTTATCGGAGTTATTCGGCAAGAGCGGTCTTCCGGTTCAATGTCTGTCTTATGCCTCGCCTTCCGAGCGGGAAAACCTCTTGAAGGCATACAAGGTCCTGCCCGGAAAGGCAGGAGTGGCTGGCAAGGGATACACCTTCAATGTGGTAGCCGGCTGTCTTTCCATTGTCGCCACTACCCGCAATGATAATATGGACCCCCTTGCTTATGAGCAGGGGGTATCTGAACCTTACAAAACGCTGGCTGCGTTGCTGGAAGAAGCGGAGAAAGCCGATTGCTATCCCGATAGAGAAGTATCGTTGAAAGCGTTGAGGTGTCTTGATCTGATTTTGGAGACGAAGCGTGTTGAATCGGAGATACAGCAGAGGAAAATCATGAGCATGCTCCATGCGACTGGGTTAGAATACCTATTCCCGGAATATGCAGAAAGGATGCTGTTATGATTAATGATTTTCGTATTGATCAATTATTTGAAGATGAAGAAAGCGGAGCATTACATACCTCATGCACAGACGAACTCAACGGTGAGATGGATATTGCTGTAGTGGGAATGTCCGTCCGAATGCCGGGTGCTTCTTCACTGCAGCAATTTTGGGAGCTTATCCAGTCTGGTGCAGACTGTGTGGGACCGATTCCGCAGAATAGAAAAAAAGATGTAGAGGATATTCTGGAGCATTCTGGCAAGCCAATTGACGGACTTGTGTACGAAGAAGGCGGTTATTTAGAGAGAATAGATGATTTTGACTATTCTTTTTTTAACCTGTCACCCAACGAGGCTAATTTAATGGATCCCAATCAAAGATTGTTTCTTCAAACCGCATGGGCTTGTATTGAAGATGCCGGTTACGGAGGCAACGCCCTGAAAGGGAGTAACACCGGTGTATTTGTGGGCTTCGGGAATGAGAGTGAATACAAGCGGATTATTGACGAGGGGTATCCTGACTTGGCTTCAATGGCGGTTGCGGGCAATATCCAGCCATTCATTGGTTCCCGCATTTCCTATCTGCTTGACTGGAAGGGTCCTTCCATGCTTATTAACACAACCTGCTCTTCCTCTCTTGTTGCAGTACATATGGCCTGCCAGAGCATCTGCAGGGGGGAGAGTGACCAGGCAGTAGCCGGAGGGGTCAAGATCAATATTCTTCCGGTCCGAAATACCTGGATTGGCGTAGAAGCAACAGATGGCAGAACGCGCTCCTTCGACGAAAACGCTGAGGGTACCGGTATGGGAGAGGGGGTTGCAGCAGTAATGCTGAAACCGCTTCACCGGGCAGTGAGGGACAAGGATTCCATCTATGCAGTAATCAAAGGAAGTGCCATCAACCAGACTGGCAGCTCAATCGGTTTGACTGCGCCAAATTCGGAATCGCAAAAGGATGTTATCGTGAGGGCGTGGGAGGCTGCAGGCATTGATCCATTGTCGATCCGCTATTGGGAGGCACATGGTACCGGAACCAGGCTCGGTGATCCAATTGAGATTGAAGCGATTTCCAAGGCCTATGAATCCCGATATATCATGAACAGACAGTTTTGCGCTTTGGGTTCCATCAAAGCAAACCTGGGCCACCTTGATAATGCGGCCGGAATAGCGGGCCTTGTCAAAGCAGTCTTAACTGTGAAGTATGGGAAACTGCCGCCTCTGACCCATTTCCAATATCCTAACCGCCAGATTCAGTTCTCGGATACGCCGCTTTACGTGAACACCGAACTCTCTGACTGGAAGCCGGACAACTATCCCAGAAGATGTGCTGTAAGCTCATTTGGGATTACCGGAACCAACTGCCATGTAATATTGGAGGAGGCTCCCGAAGGCAAAGCAGACGAAATGGCTTCCCAAGGACAAGCAGCAGTTTTCACACTATCAGCACTTATTCCTTCTGCGTTATCAGAATCCGTCAGAAGCTGGAGGGAAGCAATACGGTCAAATGCCGATTGGAGAGCTATCTGCTATATTTCTAACTGTGGAAGAGGACATTATAGCAACCGCGTTGCCTTTATTGTCAGAAGTCATAAAGAGCTGGAAGACAAGCTGGAGCTGTTGGAGGAGAGGCTGGAGGCAGATGTATCCCGCAGCATTTATGTTGCACTAACTGATGAGAATGAACGCAGCCCTCATAAATCCTCTGTAAATGAAAGCGACGGTTTAGAGTATCCGCTACAGGACTACTATCATCAAAACGAGCTTGCCCGTCTTGAACAGTTATGCCAGTCGTATGTTGAGGGGCTAAGTATTGCCTGGGAGAACTTGTATAACGGGAGGGAACAGCAAAAGCTTCATTTGCCAACGTATCCGTTCCAGCAGCAACGATGCTGGCTTCCTGATCCGGGTGTTAGTGAACAGTCTATCCGCCTGCTTGCTCCCGTATGGAAAGAGGCAGGCATTCCGCTCGCACAGCCTTTAAACGTACCCTTTATGGACGGGGGAGCAGTCCTTGTCTTCAAGGACCGAATGGGGAAATCTCAACCGGTTATAGATCACTATCGATCCTTGAAGTATCTGGTAGTTGAGGTAGAGGACACAGGGGAGGGCTTTGAACAGACTGGTGAGTTGAAATTCAAGACTGGAACTGAAGAAGACGCATACCAGTTGTTGTGCAAGTGCTTGGAGCATTTAAATATTATCCAGATTATTTATATGAGCGCATTGGCTGCTACCGATGAAC
Source organism: Paenibacillus sp. FSL R7-0204 (assembly GCF_038002225.1). Classification (NCBI taxonomy): domain Bacteria; kingdom Bacillati; phylum Bacillota; class Bacilli; order Caryophanales; family Paenibacillaceae; genus Paenibacillus; species Paenibacillus sp. FSL R7-0204. The sequence goes on along the minus strand of NZ_JBBOCA010000001.1, from coordinate 6,116,739 downwards.
GGTCAGATAGTGCCCACACGCAGCGATTAGCCAGGTCAACCGGGAATTTCTTTTATTTCAGCAAACATTTTATGAAGCGGAAATTCAACAACCCGATTGATGTGACCCTCATTTCAAATTATTGCTATGAGATCACCGGTGACGAATCGGACCTGCTGCCCGAGAATGCGGCATTGTACGGTCTAGGAAAAACCATTCGCCTGGAAAGCCCGCTGCGCTGCCGTTGTATAGACATAGATGATGATGTCACGACGGAGCAGATTTTACGTGAGCTTGCCTGTACTTTCGACTCGTATACGGTGGCTTACCGGAAGGGTTGCAAATACGTTGAAAGCTGGAAAGAGGTTGAGCCTGCTTCGGGTCCGCAGCAGCAGTTGGAGCTGGATTCCCGGGGGATTTATGTAGTTGCAGGAGGAAGCGGAGGAATCGCGTTAGAATTGATCTCCGATTGGGCGGAAGAAATGCCCGCTGCTTATGCCCTTATCAGCTCCACAGGATTTCCTGAACGGACGGCTTGGCCGGCATTTGGAAAGGAACAAGCAGATCCGGTGCTTGCCCGCAGAGTGGAAGCTTGCAGGCAAATTGAAAGCAAGGGCTCCCGTTTGTTTTTTTATACTACCGACATAGCGGATTCCAATGCGCTTGATGTAACTCTCAATCAGATCAGAACAGAGCACGGACCCATCAAGGGTGTGGTACATAGTGCTGGCCGCGGAGGCGGAGGCTATATTTTTAATAAGTCAGCAGAAGAGTTCTGGAGAGTAATGGCTCCCAAAGTAAGCGGAACACGGAATTTGCATAATTTAACAAGTCAAGATCCCTTAAACTTCTTTATCCTGTTTTCCTCGGTTACCACTATATCGGGGGGATTGGGTCAGGGGGATTACACCGCGGCGAACCATTATCAGGATGTATTTGCTGATTACCGGCACAGAACGCATCCGGATCAAATTACATTATGCATTAATTGGTCGGCCTGGGAGGATACAGGGATGGCCGGCCAGCATAGACATGACAGAAGTAGAGATATCTTCACAGCTCTTCCGGTAGCCAGAGCCGTGAAGGCCTTTCGACAAGCGTTCCGGCAGCCTTACAGACGCGTGGCTATCGGAACGATTAGAGAGAACGGACACATATACGGTCTTACACCGGACAGCTTAGGTATCGGCTTGTCCACAGAGCTGCGGAGTCAACTGGACAAAGAGAAGAAAAGGCCGACCCTAAAGCCTGCTGCCAGAACAGAGATTGTTGGTAAACAAGAAGAGCATTTACAACAGATCGAAGAACAGATTGGCCAAGTCTGGGCTGATGTGCTTGGTTACTCCCGATTTCATATTGATGACAATTTCTTTGAAATCGGCGGCAATTCCATTTACATCACAAGAGTTTACGAAAAGCTGCTTCCCCATTATCCGGGAGTTCTGTCCATGGCAGATCTTTTCGCTTATCCCACGCTAGCTAAGCTCGCAGATTACATTTATGCACAGGCTGAGATTACTAAGGAAGTCATTCATTATTCCGATGATATAAAAGGAGAACAAAGCATTGCTATTATTGGTCTGTCAGGGGTATTTCCATATGCGGAGAATGCGGACGAGTTCTGGGAGAATATTGAGCAAAAAATGGATTGCATCCGTATGTTCCCGGAAGGAAGAATCTCTGATAGTACGCCGTTTCAATGGCTGACGGCAAACACCGGTACGGAGAATTCCTATGTGGAGGGAGGTTACCTCAACCGGGTGGATGCCTTCGATCACAGGTACTTCCGGATATCGCACAAAGAAGCTAGTCTGATGGACCCGAATCAGCGGATATTCCTCCAGCAAGCATGGAAGGCGATAGAAGATGCCGGTTACGGGGGCGACAGCATAAGGGGAAGCAAAACAGGCGTCTTCGTAGGGTATATCGGTCTCCCTGTCTACGGACAGGTTGTTTCGTTGCTGGAACCGGAATCAGCCCCACTGGCTTTGGCGGGAAATGTAACATCCATTATTGCCAGCCGTATCGCCTATTTGTTGGATTTAAGGGGTCCCAGTATGGTCATTGATACAGCCTGCTCCTCTTCACTGGTTGCCATCCATAGGGCATGCCTAAGTCTCCGTAATGGAGAATGTGAACAGGCTATAGCGGGTAGCGTCAAAATAATACCGCTTCCGGTAGCAGATATCAGCGGGGTTGGGATTGAATCATCAGATTATAAGACCCGGACGTTCGATGATGCTTCTGACGGAACAGTATGGGGTGAGGGCAGTGCAGCCTTTGTCCTGAAACCGTTATCAACGGCGGTGAGGGATGGAGACCGCATCTATGCAGTAATTAAGGGAGGGGCTGTCAATCAGGACGGAAGCTCATCGGGAATCACAGCTCCAAACCCTCTGGCGCAAGAGCAGTTGTTAGTTGATGCTTGGAAGGATGCCCGGATACCTCCGGAGTCCATCGGTTACATTGAAGCCCATGGAACAGGCACGAGACTTGGCGACCCGATTGAGATTAGCGCCATCACCAAAGCATTTGAAAGATTTACCGACAAAAAACAGTTCTGTGCCATAGGTTCGGTAAAGACAAATATCGGCCATCTCGATCACTGCTCCGGGGCGGCAGGTTTATTAAAGGCGGTTATGGCTTTGCAGCATAGAACCATTCCCGCTACGCTGAACTTTCAGAAACCGAATCAAAATATCGACTTCGGTAATTCGCCTGTGTTTGTTGCAGACAAGAGTATGCCTTGGATCGCCGATGCACCATTACGCTGCGGTGTCAGTTCGTTTGGGCTTTCTGGTACGAACTGTCACCTTGTATTGGAGGAAGCTCCGGTTCAAGAACTTACAGTGCTCAAACCGGCCGGCCAATCGGAACTCTGTACAATTTCGGCGGCGAGTGCGGAGGCGTTTACGGCACTTGTGAAGGATTATGTGTACGAGCTGCGTTATGGTTCTTCCGTGGATCTGAGGCAGATTTCGTTTATTTTGAATTCCAGAAGAGGACATTATAGCCACAGGGCCGCTATGGTCGTCTCCAGCATTGGAGAATTGATCCGTATCCTTGAACAGTTCTTGATAAGAGGGGCATTCCATAGGCCAGAAGAGGGAATCTTTTATCGAGGTGAACTTAGCCGCGAGCAATTGAAGCAAGTTCCATGGTGTCCACAACCGGGGGATGACAGAGAACTGCTGATGCGTTTCGGGGAATATTATGTTGATGGGGGATGGATCGACTGGAGTCAGTGGTACGAAGCAGACCCGCCGGCCAAAATAAAGTGGCCTGTCTATCCATTCGCAAATACGCGATGCTGGTTTGAAATAAACAGGATTGTGTCTATGCCATGGCTGAGTTTGAAAGAAGAGAATTCTCCAGCTAACCTACAGCCCGCAGATCCGCCTGATAAAGAGACTGGTAATACCAGAGCACGCCTGGCCAAAATCTGGAATGATATTTTGGGGATCGAGAAGATAAATACCTCAGGTCATTTTTTTGATCTTGGCGGTGATTCTCTTTCAGTCATGGTGCTTTCCTCGAAAATCAACAAGGAGTTTGGATGTCATTTACCAGCCTCACTGCTGTTTGAAGAGCCGGAATTCATGAAACAGGCAGTATTGATAGAAGAGCAAAGCTGTATTCAGGAGAAGAACAACCGGAGAATCGGTTTCTCGAAGAGGAGTGCTTATCCGCTTACTCCTTCTCAATTGAATGTATATATCCACCAGGTCATTTCTGAAAATAAGACCCTGTACAACGAAACTCATTCCTATCGGGTTATAGGAAGGCTGGACAGTTCGAGGCTGGAGAGCGCATTTCAAAGCCTGATCCGTAGACATGGTTCCCTCCGTACCTCCTTTGATATCAGGGAAGGGGAAATTGTGCAGCTGGTGCACGAGAATGTTGTATTTAAGCTGGACTCCAAAACCATAGGCAAGTCTCAGATCCGCAACGCCGTAAATGAGTTCATCCAGCCCTTTGATTTGAAGCAAGCACCTCTTCTCAGAGCCTGCCTTTTGGAAGTGGAGGGGGAAGAAGAACAAATACTGTTATTCGATGCGCATCACATTAATGTGGACGGCAAATCAATGGAGATTATGGCGACAGAAATTAGACAACTCTATGGCGGTGCCAGTCTTCCTCCGCTGCAAGTCCAGTTTTCGGATTATACGGTATGGTTCAATGAGGAATATTTGCACAGTGAGGAATTCAGGAAGCAGCGCGCATACTGGCTGAAAGAGTATCAATCCAGGTCTGCTCCAATGGTCTTTCCTTTTAAGCGATGGGGAAATGAAGATGGGGGTACGGTAGCCTCGGTATACGCCAGCAAAAAGTTTGAAGTTAGCTCTACACTGATTCGGACAGCAGCATCTGACACTAATACCACATCGTTTATTCTTGCAGTAGCTATTTTGAATATTGTACTTGCTAAGATTTGCCAGACGGATGATATTACAATAGGATATCCCGTACTAGGCAGACCAGCGGAAGAGGTACAGTCTTTGATCGGTATGTTTACCAATATGATCGGCATCCGTAATTATTTGTCTCCGGAATTGAATTTCAACGAATTTGTTGACAGGGTCCGGCAAAAAGTAGGGAGCTCGTTAGATCATCAAGAGTACCCGCTTCAACTGATAATGGATGAATTGGCGGAGACTCCTTCTTCTCGCAGGGATCCGCTATTCAACACGGTGATTGTCTATGAAGTCTATGAAGAGGACAAGGGCAGATTCCAGCACGATGAAATTCAGCTTGCACTTATGGATAATGATCACCGTAGTATGCGTTTTGACCTTCTTTTACATGTAGTTCAAGTCATTGATGGCTGGAGATGCAGTTTCCTGTACAATCCTGCGAAGTTTGAAGATGGAGATGCTGAGTTGCTGGGTGCTGAGTATATTAGTGTATTGAAGGAGGTTTCGGCAGCTTGCGGAACCACAATTGGTCAATTGACAGGGCTTAGCCGGACGGATCATATTTCAGGCTCTGAAAAAGTTGAGAATGAGATTAGTGTAGAGTTCGAATGGTGATGGTTAAGGCGCCTATTTTAAGGAGGAAATATGGTAATGAAAATTGCACTGCTTTTTCCAGGACAAGGGGCGCAATATATAGGGATGGGGAAAAAATGGTTTGACAGTTATGAAGTTGCCGCCAAAACATTCAAGGAATGTGACAGTGTCTTGGGGCTCCCCCTTTCCCGCTTGTGTTTTGAAGGCGATGAAAAGGAATTGATGCAGACAGAGAATGCCCAGCCGGCGATTCTGACCGCAAGCATTGCCGCGTACCGTATATACCGAGAAGAAGGAGGTCCTCAGCCCCATTATCTGGCAGGTCACAGTCTCGGAGAGTTTACTTCACTTGTGGTTAGCGGGGCAATTTCATTCGCAAATGCTGTTCAACTGGTCCGTATTAGAGGGCAGCTTATGAGCGAGGCCAGCATTGGCATCGCTGGTGCAATGTCTGCAGTATCTGGGACGGATAAGGAGCTGGTTGAGCATGTTTGCAGAGCATGCTCGGATGAAACGGCGCAGGTGGCTGTCTCCAATTATAATTCAAAGTCCCAGTGGGTGATCTCAGGGCATGGGTCTGCGGTGTCGCGGGCGGAGGAACAACTGCAGGCTTCAGGAGCCAGGACGCTCCGGTTAACGGTCAGTGCCCCTTTCCATAGTCCACTTATGGAAGAGGCCTCGTTAAAATATAAAGCTGTGCTGGACAAGATGGATTTCAACCCGTTGACTATTCCCGTCATTTCCAATGTACATGCCAGACCTTATTTGAACAAAGAAAGTATACCTGCATTTTTGTCGAGACAAATCATTGAACCCGTTCGTTGGAGCGAAACCATGCAATTTCTCGCTTCAAAGGGAATGGAGACGGCCGTGGAGCTGGGCCCAAGAAAAGTTTTGAAAAACCTGTTTAAAGATTTCCCCTCTATTCGGACATTTGCCTTTGACAGCGAGGAAGATTTGCAGGAATGGAAGGCTTTGAATGTTTCGAAGGATTTGAGTGCAGAGGATGCTACATTAAAGCTGATCAGCCGGTGTCTGGCAATCGCCGTATGCACTCGCAACCGTAATTGGGATCAAGAAGCGTATCAAAAAGGAGTGCTGGAGCCATACCGCCGGATCAAGGAAATGGAAGAGCAATTAACCAGGGAAGGTAAACCAGCCGGTGCCGATAAGGTTCAGGAGGCCATTGACATGCTGCGAAGTGTGTTTGTAACCAAACTAACGCCTGCTGCTGAACAGAAGGAAAGGTTTGAGCAATTGCTTCAAGAAACACAAATCAGCAGGGTTTATCCGCAGTTTCACGATTTGGCCAATCCTGAGTTGTGCAACATATAAACGCTTGATTGACCCGTTACGAGTCATTACGAATATGAAAGGACAAGACATGGGTGAATGGAAATTGTTCTACCGCCGGCTGCTGCCCTACTTAAAAGAATATCGCCGGCTGGCGGCCATCAGCATTTTTTGCGCGTTACTGTTTGTCTGGATCGACATTTCACTAGCTCTATATATGAGGAATTTAATAGACTATGCTATGGAGAGCCAGTATCGGAGTTTGATCATTTATATTATTATTACGGTTGTTACTGTAATTGTTGGTTTTCTGACTAATATTCTTAGCATTAACAGCTCAGGCAAATTTGCCGCCTACATTACGCAAGTAATTCGAAACGAAATCGTTGGGAAAATTCCTGATTTGCCGGTAACTTATTTGGAGAAACAAAAAACGGGTGAAATGATATCCCGGATCATGCAAGCAGGTGAGACCCTTCACTACTTTTTAAAGGACCGGCTTCCGACATATGTTCACCAATTCACTAGAGCAATCGTATGCTGCTTCATACTGGCGTTTATCAGTTGGAGATTGCTGCTGGTCAGCTTAATAATATTCCCGTTTGCTTTCTTAATCAGTAAACGATTGAGCAATTCCATAGGCAAGCATATTGTTTCGGCTCAGCACAATGCCGCCGTCAGTGATTCGGTGCTGGCAGAGAGTATTCATGGCAGCGAGATTGTAAAAGCATTTAACATTTTCGGTTTTTTGGAAGGCAAATACAAACGATATCTGGAAGCTTCGATAGCCGGAAATATTCGGGCATTGAGAATTGAGAGCGCCATTATTCCAGTAAGCATTGCCCTTGGGTTGGTTCCTTTGATGTTCTGTGCGGTATATGGCGGGTATTTGGCATATAATGACCAGATTTCGGTAGGGGAGTTAATGGCGTTCATTCAAATGCAGAATTATTTAAACGAAGCACTCAATATGTTGCCTGGCTTAATGGGCGAGATCCGTAAATTAAGAGACACCTCTAATTATTTGTTTGAGCTTCTGGAGGAGAGCGTTGAACCGGAGTTTGGGACGGATACTACAGTGGCATTGACCCCGGCCATTCATTTTGACGAAGTTTCCTTTTCCTATGGAGGGATACCGGTTCTTCAGGATGTAAGCTTCTATGTGCAGCCTGGAGAACTGGTTGCGGTTGTAGGACCTAGCGGCAGCGGGAAGAGCACACTGCTCAAATTGTTGTGCGGTTTCTATACACCTCAGGCCGGCCGGATCATGATTTCGGAAGTGGAGCTCGGGGAGTTGGGAGGCAGAGCATTGCGCAAAGGTGTAGCGCTTGTTTCTCAGGACTCCTTTTTATTCCCGGGAACTATTGGTGAGAATATTTGTTGTTTCCAGGAAGCCGATTCCCAAAGGCTGACTCAGTCTTCGGAAGTGGCGGGCCTGGATATCCCACTCGATAGCTTGGCTGGTGAGGGAGGTCAATTGTTATCCGGCGGGCAGCGCCAGCGGGTTGCTATAGCTAGGGCGCTCTATAAAGATGCTCCGATCCTGCTTTTGGATGAAGCCACATCTGCGCTTGATGCAGCATCAGAAGCCAATTTTATTGAGAAGCAGGGAGCATGGAACAGGAACAACCGTTGTACTATTGCAGTGACCCACAGATTAGCTTCAGCCAAAGATGCGAACCTCATTCTTGTGATGGAAAAGGGGCGGATCGTTCAAAGAGGGACACACGCAGAATTAATGAATTCTGGCGGTCTCTACTATCAATTGTACATCCACCAGTCACAAAAGGGAGGGGAGTATGAGGCCGACCTATTCTCCAATGAGGAGGTTGCCCATTGATTATGCAGAAATCCAATTTATGGCTTAAGCTGTTTGCCCTAATTCATAAAGATAAATTTTTATACGCGGTATCCATCATATTTAAAAGCGCCGGCGAAGCAGGATTATACATTGCTGTTGGTTTAGTCATCCGGAATGTAGTAAACGCCGCAGTGAATAACAGCAGAGACTCGCTAATACAGGCGCTGTGGATAGCGTTTCTGCAGACGTTTTTGTGCGCACTGGTTATGTTCAGTGCACATTTTCTGTATAATCGGGTAGTTTATCATTCAATTGGACATATAAAAATGTCATTGTTTCAGAAAGTTCTTCATTTTCCCGAAGATACCTTAAAGAATAAGCATAGTGGAGAGGTACTTTCCCGAGTTATCAACGATGTTGGGGTGATCCACAGAGTATTTACCAGCAGTCTATATTCTTTGATCTATGCCCTTGTGTTCGGCTTGGGATCTTTAACCGTCATGCTGATTCTGAACTGGCGATATGCCCTGGTCTTTTCCTTTTTTGGAGTCATATTGTCGTGGTTGAACAGTCGGATGTCGCAAGGCGTTCATTCAACGGCAAGCCGGTTGCAGCAGCATATAGGGAAAATGACGGAGAAAATGACCGATACAATCAATGGAGCCAACACCATAAAAATGTACCAGATGAAAAAATGGATGGTTCGGGAATACTCGGAGAATAACCTGAAGGCTACTAGTGCGGATCTGGATAATAATTTCAAATATGCGTTGTTGGACAGCACAAATTATATATTTAGTTGGATTGTCCAAGTCTCTCTTATTGTTATCGGCTGCTTACTTCTACTGGATGGGAAATCTCAGCTTGGAGAACTGCTGGCTATTGGACAACTGCTTTACGGAGTTAACTTTATGTTGAATAATATCGGCAGATTTATGATGGATTTTAAGGCTTCTGAACCGGCAGTAAACCGGGTACTGGAGTTAATGGAAGAGCGAACGGAGAGAAGCGGCGCTGAAGTAGCGGACGGAACCGGCAGTCTTCCCCAGGCGGTGAATGAAAAAAGAGGCATAAAACTGGATAACATAGGCTTCACACACAGAAACGGTAAAAAAGTGCTGGATCAAGCGAGTCTGTCTGTCGAGCAAGGAGAGCTTGCCGCATTGATTGGACCCAGTGGAGAGGGCAAGAGTACCGTAATAAAACTGCTGATGGGTTTCTATGAACCATTGAAGGGTGACATTTCCGCCGCAGGACAATCGCTAGCAGAGTCCGATTTAGAGCTCTGGAGAAGCAATATCGCATATGTACCTCAGAATAGCTTTTTGTTTGAAGGGAGTATTGCAGAGAATATCCGGTTCGGCAAACCAGAGGCCAGTGATGAAGAAATCGCCACGGTCGCTGAAAGAGCGTGTGCTCATGAGTTCATTATGGAGCTGCCGGAAGGATATGGCACGATAATCAGTGAAAACAGCACTAACTTATCTGGAGGGCAAAGACAGCGGATTGCTCTCGCCAGAGCCTTCATTAAAACGGCGCCTGTACTGCTGTTGGATGAAGCTACCTCGGCGCTGGATTTCGAGACGGAGAAACGAATTATCCAATCGCTGAACAAGTTGAAGGGCAAGCAAACCGTGCTGATGATTTCACATCGTCCTACCGCATATACCGGGTTCTCACATGTTTTCACGCTACGGCAAGGCAAAGTGGAGAGATTATAGAATGAAGGCGGTGCAATACCCAAGGTATTCTCAATATCATGGAAATGGAGTGTAATTATGCCTTCACTTTTTGCTGATAAAGAAGCTCTGAATGAAAGTATTGCAGCACTAATGAAAAAGAATACAATTCCTGGTGTGGCGCTCGCTCTTTGGCACAATGGCAAAAGGGTGCATCTAGAGGGATATGGTTTCACAGATCACCAAAGGCGTATGGCAACCGGAGAGAATTCTGTGTTTCAGTTGGGTTCCATCTCGAAAACCTTGACAGCCTGGGGAGTTATGAAATTGGTTGAAGAAAAAATTCTGGATTTGGAGGCTCCGGTCGATACTTATTTGAATAAATGGAAGCTTCCCTCATCCAGCTTTGATCACAGTAAAATCACCCTTCAGTCACTCTTGAGTCATACGGGCGGGATGAATATCACCGGGTATCTCGGATATCCGGAGGATCAGGTGAATACTGATTTGCTACGCACACGGACTTTTGAGCGGGAGAATGGACTTAAAGTTATTTATGAGCCTCAACAAGGCTTTAAATATTCTGGTGGCGGATATAGCTTAGTGCAGCATGTTATTGAGGAAGTAACAGGAATGAAGTTTGATCATTATATGAAGAAGAACGTTTTTGAACCCTTAGGAATGGTGGAGAGCACATTTCTTATTACCGAACGGGTAGAGCCCAGAATATCGCAATCATTCGGCGGATATGGATTCGTTATGCCGAAAAGGTATTATGCAGAGCATGCTGCTGCAGGTATGTACAGCTCGATTAGCGATATCTCTAGGTTTTTAAGCGCTCATATGAACGATTCGGATAACTCGGGCTTCTTGTCTCCAGAGTCTCAAACCAAACTGAGGACAAGAATTTTCCGCAAAGTAAATTACGGCTTGGGGTATCATATAGTAACCTTTCCGCAAAATAAGAAAATGCTTTTTCATCACGGAACCAATATCGGATTCAACAGCTCTTTTGCGGTCTTTCCAGAGCAGGGAGCTGGAATAGCCCTGTTGACAAACAGTGTAAATGGAAGCCATATCATCAACCGTTTGCTGCGTGAATGGGTTCTGGACATTGTTGGAGAGAATATTAACAGTTATCCCGAAGGTATAAAAATGAAGCAACAGAGCAAGATAATAAACGCCATGCAAATATTGTGCTATGATCGTAAAGGACTTCATTTGACCCGATAGCAGGTAATATGCTATAAAAATTGTAAATATAAAATTTTAAATTAAAGAAACTAAATGTAACAAATCCTAAAACTTGACATCGGGTGAGGAGATTTGGTATAGTTAGATGTAAATATTTTCATCTTGAGAGGAGTAATTTGTTTGGCAAAAACAACAAGGGGTAAGGGACTTTTGAAAGTGCCTTCCAGAGGTCGCGGTGTATGCCCGGTATGTCTTTCAACAAGAATTAAAGTTCTATATACTGTGAGTAATTCAGAAGGTAAGCAACTTAAAGTATGTAAAAATTGTAAAGGTGCGACCGCTGAAAGAATTGCTAAAGCAGTTGACACTAAGACATTGGCATTCCGAAGACACCATGAAAAAGAGTTTTTTAAGATCAAGGAAAGCCTTGTGTCTGGTGGAAAATAAGACTTTTATTTAAACTGCAAGTGCATCATCATTGTCTGGTCCTCTGTGGATCAATGAATTCTGAAGAGGATCAGATACAACAATCTAACTAAGCTAAGTTTACATATGATTTTATGATGAGTCATCCGGCATTCGGTTGGCTTTTTTTTGATGCTAAATAACTATGGAGGTTCTCAATATGAAGCTGCTCCCTCTTGTTCATTCGAGAATAGATTCCTTGCCTCACCATTCATATATAATGTCAATTTTAGAAGTTGGTAACCCCATAGAATGGATTATATTGGATAGGTACTTTCAATTGAAAATAGACGAATATAAAAATGAGGTTGTCGTACTGGACTATTGCGAAGATGATTTTTTATCTTTTACACAATTGAAAGAGAGCAGTTATTTACTTAAAAGAAACGAGATAACTGAAAACATTGTAGATTTTGTAATTAAATATATTGAAAAGGGATTTTATATTTTTCTACATGTTGATGAGTTCTATCTTCCATTTACATCATCTTATATGAAGCGGCAGTTCGGACATGGAGTTATGATACATGGTTATAATGAGAATGATTGTACTTTTAATATAGCAGGCTATGACCTTAATAATAAACTATCGTTTAACTTGATAAGATATTCTCAATTGAGTGAATCTTATGATAAATTATCAGATTATTTCGAGCATAATGATGATGAATATCTCAAAAAAATATTTATGTTAAAACCTAAGTCAGTTGAACATTCTTTAAATAAAGATTTATTGATTGGTCTGATTAATGAATATACAACTTCGATAAACACACAAAAGAATTTTGTTAAGGATTATTATTCAAATTGTGATACTTATTTTGGCATATCAGTATACCGTGTACTAATAAAGTACTATCAATTAGCTATACAAAACGACAATATACAGTTATTGACGAAAAACTTATATGTCTTGCTTGAACATAAAAGAATTATGAAAACTCGTGTGGAATCTATTCTGGGAAATATAGGAGAAGAACAGACAAGAATAATTAATTGTTTGAAAATTATAATAAATGATTTGCAAATTGCAGTTAACTTAAATACGAGATTGCAATTAACTAATGATAAAAAAAATATAATTAAAATTATTGAAATTCTTGAGCGGGTATATTTACTGGAATTAGATTATTTAGACAGGTTCTTGCAGCTTATCAAAGTTGAATCGAGTCCTGTGAATCAAAACGATCTACCATAAATTAAAGAGGTGAAAAAAGTGTCTCAGACTAGTAAATTACTTCCTTATAACTCTCTATGGTTAGATTGTGTCAAAAATAATCTAATGTCAATTCTTATCAGCTACAATGATTCTTTAAGTACATTACCCTTCGCATTTAAGTCTCAATATTGGAAGAAACTAACTTTACAAAAATTCGATTCTCAGGAAACTTACAAGAGTTTATTAGAACAAGGATTATTTTTACCTAAGGTTGTATATACCAATGAGATTTTGTACTCCTTTTTTGAGATTACTGAGATTGACATTACGTCATCAGATTTAGACAGTCTGAATGAACTAATTCGGGATACATTATCTCAGCAGAAGTTTATTTTCTTAAGTATTGATCGTTTCTTTTATCCCAATGGGAGGGAGTCCAATAAAATCCACTTTATCCATCCGATTTTTATTCATAATATTTCTGATATGTATGAATTAGATAATAATTATGAAGCAATTGAAGATTGTTTATCACCTGGTCGAATGCATTACTATAATATTAACTTTGAAGTTATTTATAGATCGACTAAGTACTTAATTGATTCAGGACAAAATGTACGCTTTATGACAGTATCTTTGAATGAACAAAAAGTTAATGATTATACAATAGATTATTCTAAATCAATCTTATTGGATATTAGGAATAATATAGCGAAGGATGAGATTGTTTATAATGGCGAGGTTGATCTTTACTACCAAGTAGGTATAAGTGCATTGGAAGATTATTTTGATGAATTTGAAGAGATAACCTCCACATTGAATGATGAAAGTATATTTGCGCTTAGAACAACATCATTCATACAAAATCATAAAAAAAATGAGTCGATTTTCAATCATTTATATGCTTCTGAAGGTTATAATAATATGAGTATATTAGAACTTGCAGAACAAAGCAGGAATTTGAGTAACGAATGGGAAGTATTTAGAAACTCTACTCTCAAATGCAGGTTGAAGAAAAACAGTAATGATATATCTTTACTTAAAGAATACCTTCAAAGGATCATTTTCTTAGAACGTGAAAGCATTAAAAATATGCGTTTTGTAATTGTATAAGAGTGTGTGAATAGGGTTCACCACGCTCTTAGATCAAGTTAAAGGCCATCCCTTTGGGGATGGCCTTTCCTTTACACTTTTAACTTCTTTTATTTCCCACTCTCCAGCAACCTCGCCACCATAGTAGCAAACTCTGCCCGGGTAATATCCTTTGCAGGCTTAAAGGTACTGTCTTCGTATCCAGTAATAATTTTATTCGATGCGAGTGCATCAATGGAGTTATAATACCAGGCCTCTTTTTTAACATCTTTGAACGATGTGCTTCCGGTACCTGTCAGCTTGAACGCTCTGGTGATTAGTGTTGCTAATTCACTGCGGCTAATCTTCGTATTGGGGCGGAAGGTGCCATCACTGTAACCGTTCATCAGGCCTGCACTGGCCGCTGCGCCGATATATTTGTTCGCCCAATGCGCTCCAGATACATCCGTGAAGCTGCTTGCTTGTCCTTCAAGTCCCATGTACGTTGTAATGACCTTAATGGCCTCGGCACGGGTCAGACCTGAATCCGGGCGGAAGCTGCCATCGGAATACCCTGTTAGTAATCCTTTGGAAATCAGCAGGTCAATGCTTGCCTTTGCCCAATGATTCAGTGTATCTGTGAAACTGACCACTTCCGGCTTAGGTGTTGGTGTTGTTGTTTCTGCTGGAGCTGGTGTAGCAGTAGGTACTGGCGTTGGTGTTGGTGTTGCCGGTGGAGTTACGGTACCTCCTCCAGGGCTTGGATTGCTTGGTTCATTATCTGTTGGATCAGGAGTAGTAGGGTTTGAGACGTATGGAAGTGCTGGAGCAAAGGCGGTAAGCAGTCTGGCTTGACTGTGCTGCTCAAGCGCATAACCCATACCTAGAACTTTGGCATCGTCCCACGCTCTGCCCACAAGCTGCATCGAGATCGAATATCCGCTGTCGTTCGTTCCTACAGGAACCACTACTGTAGGGAGACCGACATTCGACGTTAATACGCCTGTGCCCCGGTCCGAGCTTAACTGAGAGGCTGATGCATCATTGTTATATACGTCACTAATGAAACCTGCATATACAATAGCATCCACGCCATTCTCGTCCATCCAGCCTTTGATAACTTCCTTATAATCAGTTCTGTACTTGATGTAATCCTGTACAGCCTGTTCTGTCATCCGCGTAGGCGCGGTATACCCTCTCTGATTATAGATAAGCACCTTATCTGAGGCGAGCACACTTGCTCCATCCGCATAAGGGAAAGCTTTGTGAAGCTCGATGTAGCGCGCCCAACCTTCTGTAGAGCCGTTGATGCCCTGAGGGCGGGTAGGGGCTGATGGCATTGTTGACATCTCAACCATTGTCGCGCCTGCGGCCTGAAGCTCTGAGAACTTATTCATTACCGCTTGTCCGGTATCATCATCTGCGTAGCTGGAGACAAAGGATGCGGGGATATAGCCGATTTTCTTTCCTTTCAATGCGCCGGCATCCAGGGCTTCCTTCCAGTTCTCCGGACGTTTATGATCTGCATCTGCAGTTACGGTGAAAATATCCTGCGGATCTGTACCCGTTGTAGCGTTCAGCATAATAGCCAGGTCTGTTACGGTTTTGGCAATAGGCCCCGCATAATCCTGTCCCCAAGTGAGCGGCAGCACACCTGTCGTACTCGCCATGCCGTCTGTACCACGGAAGCTTTTTAGGCTGGCACCTGTCGTAGGGGCATAAAGGGATACCCCTGTCTGCGATCCCATAGCTGCCGCTGCGAAATCAGCTGCAACCGATACTGCTGATCCGCCGCTGGAGCCAAAAGAGGTTTTGGATGGATAGAGCGCATTCCATGTCTGCATCCAGCCGCTTTCACTGAAGCTTCCGCTGTTCGCGAACTCCGAAGTATTGACTTTGCCAATAATGACAGCGCCGGCTTCCCGCAGCTTATTCACCTGGAAGGCATCCGATTCCGGCCGCCAGCCTTCAAGTGCTTTACTGCCGCCTGTAGTCGGCATATCCTTGGTGTCATAGATATCTTTGATCGCAATCGGAATTCCCAGCAGATCACCCTTGGCGCCTTGTGCACGGGCATCGTCAGCTGCTTTGGCTTGGGCCAGCGCAGTTTCGGATACATGGAGGAAGGCATGGAAGCCGAGTTGGCCCATATCGTAAGCCTTAATTCGATCCAGATACGCTTGAGTAATTTGGACAGAAGTCGTTGTACCGCTAATCATATCCTGCTGCATCTGTGCAATGGATTTATTCACAACATCGTAGGGGGAGGAAGTGATGAAGCTTTGCGCTGCAGGAGCCTCTGGAATGAACAGGATATCTCCGGTATTAAGTCCCTCTATACCTGAGATATCCCAGTTACTGATGGAGCGGATCTGTGCAGGGGTTAAGCCGGACACATCCAACTGCTGATTAAATCCGTTAAGCGTAGCAATCAGATTGTTCAGCCCAGCTTCCCCAGCTTCTCCAACTTGTACAAAATTGACCAGGGATTTCGACTGGCCCGGTTCAAGATTCAAGGTATTAATGAAGCCATAGAAGTTCGCCTCATTACCGGACTTGGCGAGAGGTGTAGTGAATGGATTCTGCTGCTGATTCCCAAGAGCGGTTAATCCATTACTAAATGGATGTGGAGACCCGACTGCAATACCTAGAGGTTTATTGTTTCTGGCACTGCTATCGACCACAATCCATGAATCATCCGTAGTGACCTCCAGATCATTGGAGTAGGTTGCCTTGACGACTGAAGCATTGGCCGCTGTGCCATATCCTAAGGAGCCTCCGAAGGATACGTCAACCTTTACAGCCATATCATTCTTATTGGTAAAAGTATCAAAGAATCTCGTCCGGTTATTGATAGTGTCCACATACACATCACGAGTAACCGTTACATTTCCCAGATTGACAGATTGAGACGAAGTGAATCTATTAACACCATCGTACTTGAGGTCAAACCCGCGCATCATTTGTCCATTCATCAGGGAAGCTGTAGGCGAGGATACCTTCACAAAAATGTTGCCGAACCCTTGCACTTGGGTAGTACCAACGGTACGCAAGCTTCCAGTGTCCAAGCTGGGGGCAAAAGCATCGTGAATCTCCCATACGGTGCCACTTGATGAAGTAACCCTGGTTAAAGCATCAGCCGTTTGAAACGGAATGACTCCCGAAGCAATAACAGATAACGCAATGGAAGTAGCTATAACTTGCCTCTTGGTTCTACGCAGACGTTTTAACTTACTCATGTAGGCAATCTCCCTTTCCTCTATGTATATTATTATTTGTGTTAGAAAATATAACATTGTATATTAATTCAGTCAATGAATAATATGAAATTGAACTATTTTTAGAGATTTTAACAAAGGGAGAGCAGTGCATTTATTGAAAAGTGCATAAAAAATAATATAAAGGTGTTTTAAATAACATTTAACGTTATATTAATGACAGATATAGTGCTTGGGTTTTCATAATTCTACTTTTTCGCTGATAGATTATGGAATGTGCTACAATATTTTAAATGAAATTTTTGCTTGTATAGGATGACATTTCACCCATCCTGATCGTTATGGGGGCTGTGGCGGCTTGTCTCATTGTTTTTACAATCCAATTCTATTACCCGGCAGTTTTGGAAAAGCGTGTGGACCGCGTGGAGTCTTTTTTGCGCAGCCAAAAAAGTAATCCAGCCCTTTATATTCAGTATGTTCTTGCGAACAGGCTTGAGGATGAAGCGGGAACGGTTATGGAGCAGCAGATGAGCAAGCATAAAAGGGTAGCATTACAGGCAACATTCAAGGCGGGCTACGGACTGTACTGCAAAGACATGGCTGCTGTTCAGGAAGCCGTGCCGTATATCCGCCATGCTGATTACCGGGCGTACTATGAAGTGGTTCTGCTGTTGGAGGAAGGGAAAAGTACACAGGCGCGGGAACATCTTGAGTCCATTAGGAAGCAATGGATGAGATCAGCTCTGCTCGCAGTAGAGGCTTCGAGAGGCGTCCAGCGTTATGCGTTATATAAGGAGTACGAAAGAACATTGCCGCAAGCGGTTGAAGCATAGTTTGAAAAAACGGGTACCATCCTCATTCAAGGATGATACCCGCTTCTGTTAGGTGGCCAGAGTGGCTGCCTGTCTTTACTCTCCCAAACAAAGCCTGATCAGATCATCGACATGCGCGGTCGCCAAACATTCCACAGTGTCAGCAGCACCGTAATAGATTTTGACTTCGCCATCGTCCTCCAGGATCATGCCGCCGGGGAAGATGACATCATTGCGGAAGCCTCCGCCCACTTCGTAGGGGGCTTCCGGGGCGAGCAGTGGCGAGGCGCTCATTCCGAGGATTTTCTTCGGATTGTTCAGGTCAAGCAGCATAATGCCTGCCGTATACCGCTTCTTCCAGGATGGCTCCCAGCCGTTCTTCCCTCTGGCGGGATCGACATCCACCGCATGGAAGGTGGTCAGCCAGCCCTTATCCGTCTTCACCGGCGGTGCTGCCGGACCGATTTTGTCATTGGCGAACGGGACCTGCTCCACCGCCAGTAACAGGTCGGAACGTCCCCAGTAGATCAGATCCGGCGACTCCGCAATCCAGGTGTCGAACCGGTCCTTGCCTCCGCGGCTGTATACGGTGAACGGCCGCTCCAGCCGCACAAAGTTGCCGTTGATCTTCTCCGGGAACAGCACCATATTCCGCAGGTCCGGCGTAGACAAGCTCAAGATTTCAAAGGATTCGAAGTCATCCGTGACTGCAATCCCGCCTCGGATACCATGCCGCGTATCTACAGCGAAGCACATATAGCAACGGCCGCCGATCACCGTCAGACGCGGATCATATCCGCGCACAAACTCTTCGTCATGCAGCTTGAATACCGGCTTGGGGCCGGCCGTCCAGTGAATCCCGTCTTCACTGAAAGCGATACCGAGATCCGTTGTATGAGACGGCTCAAGGGTCTGCTTCTCAAGAGAGCCGTAGTCATTGCGGAATACCATTACATACCGGCCGCCAAACTTAACGACTCCCGCGTTGAACACAAGTGCGGTGGGATAAGGGACCCGCGCCGCATCCAGCACAGGGTTAGCCGGATGACGGCGGATGAGCGGACTGGAAGCCAAAGCCCCAATGACGGGTGTATTGTTATAACTCATCGTTGAATTTCCTCCTTGTGAGTACGAACTGTGTTCTAGACAATGCGTCCATAGCGTTCGAACGGATAGTCAATCGTAATCCGCCCGGCCTGGCAGTCGCCAACCCCGCTGTACAGATCGGCCTTGCCGTCTTCGCGCATCACGATCCCCGAAGAGAAGACGCAGTCCGTCAAATAGGGTAACTTGGCAGGTCCGGGCGGGTAGCAGGAACGGCTTCCGATCAGATGCAGGTCATGGGATTCCCGGGTCACGGGATCAAAGACGAAGGCCATGTTCAAATATACCTTGATTTCCTGCCCATTCTCATCCTTATGCGAATAACAGATATGGCCGATGATTCCGATTTTGCCGCTGCTCAGCAGGTAAGCCTGATTGACGCCTCCCCATTCGCCTGCTCCGAAGATACCATCAATGTAAGGTGCATTCTCAATGACTTCAGCAGTCAAATCCTCCAGCTTGTCAATCACCGTGAAGCCGATCATGGATTCACTGCCATATTGGCCCTTCACCTCATGGCCCCGCGGACGCGAGAAGACGCCGATTCTGCCGTCCGCCAGAGCAACCAGACGGATATCCTTCATTTTGTTAGGACCGGTAGTGAAGTAGTACAAATCGTGGAGGTCCGTCCCCCGGTAAAAATATCCGAAAAACGTGCTGTATTTGCCGCTTTGATATTGCACATGCGTTCCGCCCAATACAAGTTCATCTCCTATTTCGCTGATAAACGGGTCCTCCAGCGTGTAGATCATGCTGTTTTCCACCAGGGTCCATTCATCCTGGCCTGTCTGCTCGAACAGCCGGACCCAGGAGCGGGCCCATTCCTCCCGGCGTTCTACCCGGCCGAACAAGTAGCGTTTGCCAGCCCGTTCAAAAGGAATCGAAATATTATAGACATCAAATCCGTCCACGTTTTTAAAAACCAGGGTTGCGCTTTCATAAACGGTTTTGGTCGCTTCAAATTCTTGTTTTTGCTGATACAGGCTCAAAATTTTCCCACTCCTTTATTCTAGCAGCTCTTTTATTGAAGAGAAGCTTGATATTCCTTGAACTGCTTTTGGTATTCCGCAACGACCTTGTCCAGACCTGCTTTCTTCATTTTATCCAGAGCTTCCGGGAATGCCTTGTCGTAGTCCAGTACACCCATATAGATTGGAGTGATGCTGGCTGAAGCTTCCGAGAGAATATTGGTATATTCGGTTCTTACATTCGTCGGGTCAAAAATAAAGTTAGCTGCAATACTGTTGACCGCATTAGGATTTGGCTCGAATAAGACTTTGTTATTCTCAGGAATACTGCTCTCCGGGTCGAAGCGCATAAAGTTCACATTCCCGTTCTGCGAATCAGAGCCTCTGTACCGCGGATTATTATTGTTGTTCGGGTCTTTGATCGGCTTTAAGCCTTTGTCGCCATCTTTGGTGTAGTGCTCACCCTCGATGCCATATTGAACCAGATCGTAGTTATCCTGGCTGGCCAGCATCCAATCCATAAATTTAACGGCAGCCTCGGGATGTTTACTGTTCGCCGGCACGGCATTTCCGTTCTTGAAGGAGAGGGGGCGCAGATACTCTTTCTCCGGGTTAAACCATACGACGCCGATATCGTCCACTGTAGCATCCGGGTTATATTTCTGGAGTCCGTTCAAGCTTCCGCCGGTTCCCAGGCGTACGAACCACTCCCCGCTGTCGAGCTGGGCATCTACCTGCTCCTGCTTCATGACCAGGATGTCAGGATTCGTAATTCCCTTGGTGTACAGCTCGTGCATGAAGGCGGCATCCTTCTTGAATTCATCAGTCTCAATCCAGGATTTGACCTCTCCGTTCTGGTTGACATAGAAGAACTTATCCTTCACCGTGAACGGGAAGGTGTCATAGGTCCGGTGCAGGATGGAGGTATGCAGATTGATCGGGTCAAAATCGGCCCGGGTGCCTAAGTAAGGCTTGTTCTTTCCCTTCCAGTTCTTCATCACCGTCTCCCAGGCGCTGATCAGCTCAGCCGGAGTTGTGGGCTCCTGCAAATTGTTCTCGCGGAGAATGTCGCGGCGGATATTGAACTGGCCTTCGCTGGCCATTTCAACCCAGTAGGAGGGGACGATATAATATTTCCCGCCGATGGTGGCGCCGCTAAAGATATCCTCCGGAATATTCTTTTTCAGGTTAGCTCCGTACTTCTCAATCTCTTCCGAGATATCTGCCAGTGCACCCCGGGTATAGTAATTGGAAAAAGGAGTGCGGTCCTGCATGACATGAAACAGATCGAACTCTTCACCGGTGGACAGCATCAGGTTCAGCTTCTGGTCCCAAGCATCCCAGGGGATGAAGGTTTTCTCCACGGCAACGCCGACACCATCTGCAGCCAGCTTCTCATTGACCTTCTCGAACACCTTCTGGTAGTCTTTGGGCTCGGTGCCGGGAACCACGTATTTGATCTTGACGACCTCAGAGGCATTGGCATTCTCTGAATTCGGGGATGAAGCATTGCTTTCTCCATTTGCGCCAGGGCTGGCATTATCGGCCTTGCCGCATCCAACTAGGGTGGACAGGGCAAGCACCACAGCTAACAGGGTTGCATAGGATTTTCTCATGAATAATACGGACCTCCTCTTATGTTGTCTTCTATATGTTAACCCCTAAGGGATGACATCAGCCTTTCACCGAACCGATCACGAGCCCTTTCACGAAGTACTTCTGTAAGTAAGGATACAGGAAAATGATCGGCCCGATAGTTACGATAGCTGTTGCCATCTTGACCGACTCCGAAGGAAGCGTAACGTCGCTTGTACCGGCCAGCATGGCCATATCGTTCAGCATACTGATCTCCGATTGCATCTGCAGAAGCATAAATTGCAGCGGGTATAAATCTTTCGTGTCAATCAGCATGATCGCATTCCACCAGTTGTTCCAATAATCCAGTCCATAGAAGAGGGCGATCGTCGCCAGTACCGGTTTACATAACGGAAGATAAATTTTGAAGGCAATGACAATATCACTGGCCCCGTCTATGGTGGCGGATTCCCGCAGCGAGTCAGGAATGCCGTTCATGAAATTGCGCACCAGGAAGAGGTTGAACGGGCTGAACAGGAGCGACGGAATAATCAGAGCAAGAATATTATTTGTTAATCCGAGTGCGCGGTTCATCAGATACCAGGGCACAATGCCGGCTGAGAAAATCATGGTGATGAAGAAGTACAGGGCCAGCAGATTGCGGTGCCTCACATTTTTGTTCGCCAGGGTATAGCCCGCCATAGAAGTAATCAGCAAGGCCAGCGTGGTACCGGCGAGAGTGACAAAGATCGAAATGCCATAGCTCTGAATGACCTGGGAGCCGCTAGTGAAGATCAGCTTATAGGCATACAGGGAGAATTTCTCCGGAAACAGGCTGTAGCCGTTCTTAAGAATGGCATCCTCATCCGTGATGGAGATCATCAGTACAAGCAGCATCGGAAGGAGACACAGTGCTGAATAGACCGCAGTCAGCGTGTACATGACCGTTCTGCTGATTGAAGTTCTTTTCATTGATACTCCTCCTCCTTTCTGGATTTAATATAATGCACCATCTTTGAAGTACTTGCGGGTAATGGCATTGGTACCAAAGACAAGGATAAATCCGATAACGGACTGGAACAGTCCTACGGCCATGGCTTCGGAAGGGTCGCCGATCTGGCGTAAGGAACGGAATACGTAAGTATCAATAATATCCGTAGTCGAATACAGGGTGCCGTTGTCCCCGATGAGCGCGTAGATCATCCCGAAATCGCCGTACATAATTTTGCCGACAGAGAGCATGGTCAGAATTATAACTGTTGGCATCATTAGCGGAAGCGTGATCCGGAAGCACATTTGCAGGCGGTTCGCCCCGTCAATTTCTGCTGCTTCATACAACGTTTCATCGATGCCGGTAATGGTCGCCAGGTAGATGATAGCGCTCATACCGGCGCCCTTCCAGACATGCATGATGGTTAGAATCGCCGGCCAGGACTGGGCTTCGGTATACCAGTTCACGGAGGCCATTCCGAATTGGTTCAGGATTCTGTTCATCACGCCCATATCCATGGAGAACAGTGCATACAGCACATAGCTGATGACGATC
Organism: Paenibacillus sp. FSL R7-0204; assembly: GCF_038002225.1. Classification (NCBI taxonomy): domain Bacteria; kingdom Bacillati; phylum Bacillota; class Bacilli; order Caryophanales; family Paenibacillaceae; genus Paenibacillus; species Paenibacillus sp. FSL R7-0204. The sequence continues at coordinate 6,093,866 of NZ_JBBOCA010000001.1, read as the reverse complement.
CATGAGATGAAGTTCGGGAATAACATCAGCGACTGGCTGATCTTCACAAACAGCTTCTTGCGCAGCTCATTCAGTACCAGTGAAATGGCCAGCGCCATCAGCGTGCCGAAAATAATAAACAGTAAATTGAGGTAAATGGTATTAAAGGTGACTGTAAGCGCTTTATTAGAACGGAAGAAAAATTCAAAGTTTTTGAAGCCCACCCATTCACTATGGAAGATTCCCTTTGTATAATTGAAGCGCTGGAAAGCAATAACCATATAAGGATAGGTCAGATAGCCGAAAATAAACGTGTATGCCATGGCCGGCAAAGCCAACAAATAGGACGTACCATTCCTGCGGATGTCTGACAGTATGCTGAGCCCTGGACGCCGTTTTTTCTTCAATTCCTGTTCCCCCTATTGGTTTGTTATAGATGACTGTTGCCTTGATTTCAGCTTAGCTATAGCCGCAGTAAGAGTCTATTTTAAAACCCGGCAAACGCTTTCGAATTCGCTCATAAGGCTTTCAAAAAAACGGAATGGCTTTCATTTTCGCCTGATCCGGTACCTTTTCAGTCAAGAATGTACTATATTTAGAAATGATAACGTGCAGCTTGGGGAGGAATACAACATGCGGGCAACCATCAACCGGCTTGTTCGATACAAGGCCTTTCAAAAACTCACAATTTCATATTTCCTTCTCGTGCTTCTAACCGTAAGCCTGCTGTCCAGTGTACTCTTCTCCCTGTTCTCCAGAAGCGCCATTAAGGAAATCGAACGCAATTCCCGGGCGATGTTATCCCAGATCACGTACGCTTCGGATGTAGTCTATAATCAGGTCATGACGATTGGAAATACACTGCTGACTCAACCGGAGATCCTTTCGTTTCTGGATGAGACGGTGGAGAACAAGGTAAGCAATTATCATATTTTTCAGCAGATCGAACAAATTGCCAATTTGAACCCTTATATCCACAGTATCGGAATCCACCGGCCTTCTACAGGAACGACAGTCGATACAGCCGGACTTCCGTTCGACGTATCGCTTACCTCGCTCAGCGCGAAGCAGTATATGGAGTTCAATCCGCGCAGCCTAAAGGTTGCCAGCCGCAACAACGGCAGACCCTTACAGTTCCTGACCTTTTTGCTGTACCCGAATTTCGCATACCAGACCGCAGGCAGTCCGCTGATCTATATCAATGTGGAGGAGCAGTCGATTCTGACGACGATCCGCAAGATCGGCAAAGCGGACGCTGCCAATAATGTCTTCGTGATCAATAATGAAGGTAAAGTATTATCTCATACCGATTCCAATCTGTTCCTGGATGATTTATCCGGGGAAGAGTATGTGCGGACCCTATTAATCGAGAACCAACCGGAGAACAGCTTCACCACAACCATCGCAAACCAAAAGAATCTGGTCACTTATGTGAAATCAGAGGAACTGGACTGGTATTTTGTAAGCGTTTCACCGTATTCTGAGCTCATCACTGACATTGACCAGCTCCGGGGGATTACGCTGCTGGTTACAGCCGGAATTGTACTCGCAGCTCTGTTGAGTTCTATCCTGTTGACCTCGAACATGAATAAACCCTTATCGGCGCTGCTGGAAAAAGTTATGCCTGCCCCGGCCAAACCCGCAACCGGCTTGGCACTGATTGATGAATACAAGATGGTGACTGAGGTCTTCCAATCCTATCATGAACGTGAGAAATCGATGCAGTTCGTCATCAGCCATTCTTCCCGGACGGTTCGTGAGCATTATCTTCATGCTTTGCTGCGTGGTCATTCCCTGGAGGACTCTGTCTCAAGCGAAATGATTAAGGAGATCGGCGAGGAGGTTGCGGGACCATTCTTCGGCGTGCTGGTATTCAAGATTAATGAGCTTGAGCCTGCAGGGGAGAGGGTAGAGGGGAAACAGCAGTCTTTGCTGCGCTTCGCACTTGGGAATATCGCCAAAGAGCTGCTGGAGCATATCGGCCCGTGTGATGTGCTCATTATGGGAGGAAACGAAGCTTCCACCATCCTTCAATACACGAAAAATCAGCTGCCGGAGGAACTGGTGCCTGCCTTGCGTAATGTTCAGAGCTTCCTGAGCCGTTACTTCAAGGTCACTGTATCGATAGGTGTAGGAGATATCTCCTTTGGCAAGGGGAATATTCCGTCCTCGTATACATCAGCCCAGCAGTATGTGAAATACCGCTTAATCTATGGGAAGGAAGCGATTCTGGACGCGGCAGCGACACGGCACCATGTGTTGAAGGTCTTAAGCTATCCCGCAGCCTGCGAGAAGAAGCTGATTGATGCCGTCCAGCAGGGCAAGCCGGAGCCTATTGTTAGCGCGATAGAAGAATTTATCGATACCCTATCCGGCGGTTCTGTTCATCAGATCATTACCTTCAGCACTCAGCTCATGTTGTCTTTACTAAAAGCTTTTGATTATTTACAGCATGTGCCGGATTCTAATTTCAATGATTACCTGCAGGCGGTAACCGAGATTGAAGGTGCTGAGGATTTGGCGGAGATCCGTAACCTGTTTGGCCGCTATTGCTCCACCATCTGCAAGTTAATTGAAGACAAGAATCACTGGATGAATGCTAAGAAGCATAATAGTCTCATTGAAAAAGTGCAGAATTATGTCCATGAGCATTATGCCGAGCCTAACATCTCTCTCGATCTGGTGTCCAAAATCGCCGGACTGTCACCCAGCTATCTGGGCAAGCTGTTCAAGGGAGCGACCGGGCAATCCTTCAGTGAATACCTGAACAACACCCGGCTGGACAAAGCGAAGGAGCTGCTTGCCTCAACGTATGACACGGCGGCTAAGATCAGCGAAGCGGTAGGGATCTACAATATCACTTACTTCTCCACCTTGTTCAAGAAAAAGTACGGGCTGACCCCTTCGGCCTTCCGGGAACAGGAGGCGATGAAGAGCGCCGCAGGTGATGAGGAGTGAGCATTTCCCGCTTAAGGCTGCTCCGCATATCTCCACCAGGCGAAGGTTCCGGCGATTCCGACAATCCCGGTATAGGCAACAATGATGATACTGCTCAGCTGCAGCGAACCGGTGCTTTGAAATACCGATGGGATCGTCCATGGGAAATAGGGTGCAAATCCGAAGGAGGCCAGCACATTGGATAGAATGACGATGATCAGGATGAGCCCCAAGGGGGCAAGATAGCCTTTGGTTACATTAGCCAAAAGAATGCTTGGTGCGGTCACCAAAATGTACAGCAGGGAGGTAATCAGAAATTTAAGGAACAAGCTCCAAATGAAAGTGGCGGTCCCGCCTGCAACACCCAAGATAGCTCCTACGGCAAGACCTACTGCGAACATATAGATGGAAAGTAACAAACACCATGCTAAAATGACCAGGAACTTGGACAATACAATTTTCGCTCGGGAAATGGGCTTGGCCAGTAAATCTTTGATGGTCCGATCCGAAAACTCCCGTCCGAATACCCATGCCGCCACAAAGGTGTAGCCGATCAGTCCCAGCGGGGCAAGCGTCTCCAGCAATCCGTTTAAATACGCTTCCCAGGTTACACCGCCGGCGTCACTGGATAATACATTTCCAACGCCCATCATGATGGGCCCGAAGCCTAAAACCAGAAACATGATCCAGAACACATTCGAGCGGATAATCTTGCGAAGCTCACAATGTAACACCGATAGAATATTCATTATTTAATCCCCCTGTTAACCCCGATGGTGCGGAGAAAATAGCCTTCCAGGTCCTCTGTAACTACCCGGAGCGACGTTGGCGGCTGATTGCAGGTAACGAGCAGTTCGGCCAGCCGTTCAGGATGATCTTCCGCATGTTCATTGGTTAGTTTAATAGAGCCGTCCGCCGTATCCACGAAGTCATAGCCATGCTCTTCCAGCACCTTCTTTAAGGCGGGCTTGTTCCGGCCGTTCACGACCAGGCTTTTTTCTAAGGACTGCTCTAGCTTGTCCATTGCGACTTCTTTCACCAACTGGCCGCCGTGAATAATGCCAATCCGTGTGGACACCTTCGAGAGTTCCTCTAACAGATGGCTGGATATAAATACCGTGATACCGAAATTGTGCGCCAGATTATATAACATATTCCGTATTTCCGCTACGCCTGCGGGATCAAGGCCGTTGATCGGTTCGTCCAGGATTAGAATCTCCGGGTTGTGAATCATTGCTTTGGCCAGTCCCAGGCGCTGCTTGTTCCCGAGGGAGAGATGTTTTGCTTTTTTCTTTTTGTGCGGCGTAAGCCCCAGCTTGTAGATCACCTGAGATACGGCATCCTTGTCCGGGACTCCTTGCATCCGCCGTGCGATGTCAAGATTCTCCGTTACAGTCAGATCCGGATAAAAGGTAGCCTCCTCCAAATATCCGACGTTACTCCATAATTTAGAGTTTCCGGCATCGACCTTCTCACCTAACATGTAGAGCTTGCCGGAAGTAGGCTTGAGCATCGCCAGGAGCATCTTAATCGTCGTTGTCTTCCCGGCGCCGTTCAGTCCCAGGAATCCGAAGATCTCGCCCCGGGTGACCTCCAGCGAAAGATTGTTTAATACGGTATAGTCGCCAAACCTTTTGTGCACTCCGTCAATGTGTATGGCGGGCGTGCTGCCGATTCTTTTCTTGGATAAAATACTCATTTTTCCTCCGACCTCCTGCTTGGTTCCAGTGATTGTTGCATCCTGCTACAACTTATTGTCACATCCAAACATGAAGCTTCTTTAAAGGAAAAATAAATAAATCTGAAGAGAATATAAAAAACTATAAAGGCAGGCTGAATCTGATTCCGAGACCGCCATATTCGGAGGAGAAGGCCACAATCTCGCCTCCATGGTGCTCAATAATAGATTTACAGCTTGCCAGTCCCAGCCCAAGTCCGCCCTTACGGATCTGCCGCGACGGGTCCACCGTGAAGAATTTGAGGAACAGCGAAGACATATCCTTTTCCGGCACACCAATGCCATTATCCTCAATCTGAAAATAGGCATGATGCTCCCGCAGATATCCGGTCATGTACACCTTCAGCTCAGGCTTCCCGCCGTATCTTACAGCATTACTGAAGAGGTTGCCGAACACCCGGCGTAGCATCGGTTCATTGACCGTCAGCCATATACTGTCCGTGAAGGAATGGCGGCAAGTCAGTTCAATATCAAGTCCCGCCAGCTCATATTCATATTCAAAAGCAATCTCTTCAAACAATTCTGTCGCCTTTACAGGCTTAGCAGACATAGATTCGAGCTCCGATTTTTCTTTGGTGAAGCTGGAGAAATCATTGAGAAGCTCAACCATATAGGCTGACTTCCGCTGAATCAGCTCATAATATTCCTGCTTTTCAGCTTCGGGTAAGTCCTGGTGTGTAGCCAGCAGTTCAGTGAAGCCGTTAATCGAGGTCAGGGGTGTCTTCAAATCGTGGGCGATGGCTGCAATCATATCGGTCTGTTCTCTGTGGGCGAGCTGAAGCCGATGCTCCATTTTATTGAAATGCTTATAGAGCTCTCCAATCTCATCCTTACGCTTCAAAGCCAGCGGAGGCAAGGGATGGACCACATTGACTTCCTCCAGCCGGGCATTCAGACGCCGGATGGGCTGCTCAATGCGGAAGTGAATATAGATGATCAGAATGGAAAATATGCAGCCGGCGATGACGAAGATGGGCAGCAGTAATACTACATATGGTGAGTCCAGCAAAGTGGTGCGTATTGGGGAATATACGGCAAAGATAAACTTTAAATACAAACCAATCGAGAACATCAGAACCAGCAGCATCAGCAGGAATAACAGGGGAAGCTTGATTTTCAGTTTCATCTTATTGCTCTCTTTCTGTGTATTTGTAGCCTATGCCCCAAATAGTTTTGATGAAGTGTTGCTCAGGACCCAGCTTCTTGCGGATATTCTTGATATGAACGGTTACGGTATTGATCTCGCCGTATTCGTCTCCCCAGACGTTCTCATAGATCTGCTCCCGGCTCAGTACCTGGTTGGGGTGACGCATCAGGACAGACAGAATTTGGAATTCCTTCGCGGATAAGTCGAGCTTCCGGCTGTAGAGGAAGGCTTCATACGTTTTGTCATTCAAAATGAGTGGAGCATCCGCCTTGTCTTTGGCAGGACTAAGCTCGCCCCACTCTTTGTGCAGCCTGTCCACCTTGCGGAAATGAGCCTTGATTCGGGAGGCCAGCTCCTGAATACTGAACGGCTTGGTCATGTAATCATCCGCGCCGATTTCCAGACCGACAATTTTATCAATGTCCTGATCCCGCGCACTTAATAACAGAATGGGAACATTATAAGAGGACCGGATCGTTCTACAGACATCCAGTCCATTCATATCAGGCATGACGATATCCAGAACAATGAAATCGATGGGGTGATCATCCACCGCAGATAGGGCTTCTCGCCCGGAGCTGGCTGTAATGACGGCGAATTGCTCATACCTTAGCGTCTTGGTGATGAGTTTCACGATTTCTTCATCATCGTCTACAACCAATATTGTTTTTGACATTTGACTTACCTCCCGGGGCGCTAACCATTATGAGGTTAATCTTAATTGCTTGATCTTGTTGTTGCAAACCTTGGCGAAATGATAACACTAATGAGGAATGGCGGGGAATTAATTTTGAACAGGTTTTGTTTTACGAATATAACGTCCTGGAGATACCCCTTCTGACTTCGTGAATTGTTTGGTGAATGAATATATATCCCCGTAACCAAGACTGACGGCTACCTGTTTGATGGGAAGTCCGGACAACAGCATCATTTTTGCCTGTCTCATTAAATGTTCAGTGTGGTATCGCTTAGGGGAAATCCCTGTAGTCTCTTTGAAAAATTTTCGAAAGTTCTCATAGCCCATATTCACGGCAGATGCCACTTCCTGAATATCAAAGTGAATATCATTGGAGACACTAATCAGCTCGCAGGCTTTTGTTATTTTACTATCATTTTCATTGCTATGAGCATTATGAATGCTACTGTGTAATCTGATAATTAGATCCTGAGACTTCATTAGCAGGGAGGGAAGACTTTCATCTGTTGCACTTTTCAAGGCTTTCAGCAAGGAAACAAAATCAAAGAAAAAATCATTCGTATGAAGTGCCGATTGGACTTCCTTATCGGAATGAATAATTCCAAGTGTCTTTAAGTAGGAATAGACAGGATACCCGACACTGATATAAAACTCGATCCAATGACCATCTGGTTCAATAGTAGTAGAGTGCATACGTTCAGGTAGACGTTGAACAAGATCACCTGCTTGCATAGGAGTAACGGTACCGTCCATGGAAATAAACGTTCCACTGCCTTGCAATACTACAAAACAGCTGTAATAGCCTATCTTAAAATCATATTGAGAACGCTCTGCTGATCTTTTCCGCATAAAGCCGCAAGATAAAATACCCTGATTAAAATCTTTGCCGATACAACGGTAGATTACATCATTTTCATTAATGTCTTCAAAATTCATGTATTCACACTCCTACCAAAATGGATAAATGAAATACCATACTCAACATTTAATATAAGGGATTTTCCTTGTATTATAGGGGTATCTACATTGAAAGATCAACCAATTAGAACAATGGATGGGAGTGTTATTTAAGCCAATGAAGCTAAGCAGAGATTGGGAGAATCAATATGTTACTCAAAAAAACCGTTATCCCATGCATGAGCCCTACGGAGTATACGAAACCTTAGAACAGGCTTTAAGCGGAGACCGGAGAAAGTCTAAATACGTAAAATGCCTGAATGGAGTGTGGAAGTTTAAAATGTTCGGATCTCCCGATGAAGTAACGGATGAATTCTATAGTCCTGAATATGATGTTTCCCATTGGGATCATATTCCTGTTCCTTCCAATTGGGAGCTTTCGGGGTATGGAAAACCTGTATACACCAATATGTTGTATCCCTTTGTTCAAAAAGGGGAGGGTTCAAGTCACGAAATCCAACTCAGGAATAATGAATACATTTTGAATCCGCCTCATGTGCCAGATAGTAACCTTACCGGTTGTTACGTTCTAACGTTTGAAGTTGATGAACATTTTAACGAAAGGGATATATTTATCGATTTTGGAGGAGTAGAATCGTGTTTTTATCTTTGGTTAAACGGCAAAATGGTTGGTTATTCTCAGGACAGTAAGCTTAACGCCTCTTTTGATATCACGGATTACATTCAAAAGGGACAAAACCGTATAGCGGTTCAGGTGATGCGGTTTGGAGCCGGTACTTATCTGGAGGATCAGGATTACTGGCATCTCTCGGGGATCTACCGGGATGTTCTCATTTATGCAAAACCACGTATGCGCATTCATGATTATAAGATCGAAACCCTCTTTTCAGGGAATTACAACAATGCCGAATTAAAAGTGACGGTTGCACCTAATAATCAAGTGAATGGTTATGGTGAGGCCCATGTGCGGTTGTCCCTGTATGATAGCGAACAGCAATTGGTTACTGAGTTTGAAACGCCAAAGTTTGCGGATTGTGATTTCTACCTGCGGGAAAAATATGTAGCAAAGGTTACGAAAACCATTTCAAATCCTCAATTGTGGAGCGACGAGAGCCCTTATCTCTATAAATTGGTGTTAGAAATGATTGATTTGTCTGGAAATGTAGTTGATATTGAGAGCGCGAATGTCGGCTTCCGTGAAGTGAATATCGATCGAAAAGGGGTCCTGAGAATTAATGGGAAGCGTCTCATTATACGAGGAACCAATCTTCACGCCTTTTGTCCTGAAACAGGACGAGCCGTAACAACAGAATATATGCGCGAGCAAATCAAGGTCATGAAATCGCTGAATATCAATGCGGTAAGAACTAGTCACTATCCGCACGCAATCGAATGGTATGACTTGTGTGATGAACTGGGCATTTACCTGGTGGATGAGGCCAATATTGAAACACACGGTCTTGGCGGCCAGTTAAGCGCATCCCCCGAATGGACAAATGCGTATATGGAACGGGCTACACGGATGGTTCTGAGAGATAAAAATCATCCATCCATTATTCTCTGGTCTCTGGGTAATGAATCCGGCTATGGAGCGAATCATGCTGCGATGTATGGCTGGATTAAGGAGTATGACAAAACAAGGTACGTTCAGTATGAGTCTCTGAATCCTCCGGCAAACATCTCCGATATTATGGCGCCTATGTATCCTCAGAAAGATTGGATCCTGGATGTCATGGCTGAAAGCGAGGATTTGCGTCCTTTTATTATGTGTGAATATGCGTACGCGAAAAGTAACAGTAACGGAAACTTTAAGGAATTTTGGGATCTCATTCATAAATTCCCGCGGTTTCAAGGAGGATTTATTTGGGATTTTCAGGATAAAGCGCTGGTTAAGCATGATAAAGACGGAAATAAAAAGTATGTCTATGGCGGGGCATTCCAGGAAGAAGTTACAGATCCTGCACCTGATATGTGCCTGAATGGTATTGTTTTCCCAGATCTCACGCTAAAGCCGGCTGCGAATGAAATCAAAAATGTACAATCTCCTATCCAAATGGATTACATGCCTGGGAATGATGGCTATCGAATTTATAATCATTACACGCATCGGGATTTAAGCCATTTGAATATAGTTTGGGAGCTGGTTTGCGATGGCAATGTGATTGAGAGCGGTAGTTTGCCTAAATATCACACAGCACCCGGTTCCGTTGATAAGCTTCAAGCGCCATACGATTCGTCTAAAGTCTCCGGGGAAGCTTTTCTTAACTTCTATGCTTATTTGGACGAGGACACCTTTTATTCTGAGAAGGGAACCTGTATTTATGCCTGCCAGATAGAGATTAAGGATTCTGTTAATAAAGTGCATACCGGAGATATTGAAAAGGATAGCTTGAAGTATGATGAAACGACAAATGAAATTCGTATCTATAATGAAAATACAACAGTTCTTTTCTCGAAAGAAACGGCAGAGTTCATCTCTGTAAAATACAATCACAAGAATTATTTCACGGGAGGAACAAATAACTTCTATCGCCCTCCAACAGGCATTGATGGAGGTATTCATCTTGAATCGTCCAATTATGCAGATGAATGGCAAGCTCTCGGGCTCCATTCCAATGAGAAAGAAATCAAGAATATTCGGGTATTTGCAGCACCGGCTGCTGTTATCATTCAAGTTCATGGTATATATCATGGATGCATTGAAACCAAAACCAATTATACCGTCGGCGGCAAAGGGATAGAAATCACAAATACCGTTGTGAACAATGCCAAGGTCGACACTCTCCCAAGAATTGGACTAAGCTTTAAGTTTTCTGATGCCTGGAAGAAGATGAAATGGTATGGCCGCGGGCCATGGGAAAACTACGCGGATCGTAAATCTGCCGCATTCGTTGGAGTCTATGAGAGCACTGTAGAACAGCAGCACGTTCCCTATATCTTACCGGTAGAATGCGGTGGTAAGGAGGATGTGCGGTATTTATATTTGTCATCCGAAGAACAAGCAGTAAAAGTATCGGCAGCGGGACATTTCCATTTTGATATTCATGGGCACAGTATTGAGCAATATGACAACGCCGCCTATGAAGACGAACTGGGACATTCAGATTCTGTTTATCTTAATATTGATTACAAACATGCAGGTCTTGGCGGAGATACCGGCTGGACCAAAAATATTCACGATCCCTATCAAATTAAGAAAGGTATTTATGTTTATAGGGTAACTATAGAAATCATTTCTTAAGACAAAACAAACTTTTGACCGGCTGAGTAAGGGATGGATGGTGAAGGAGGTCCGGTGCATAATAGCCAGATCCGTTACGGTTTTGGCAATGGGACCTGCATAATCCTGTCCCCAAGGGAGCAGCAGTACGCCTGTCGTAGGTGCATAGAGGGAGACGCCTGTCTGCGATCCGCCTCCTCTGGTTTGAAATCTTCCCATTCATTAAACGGGATACCGTCCGGGCAAACGCTTTAGTCGGATATCATTGCGCAATGTTCCACCCTTAAAAGGGTGGGATTCTTAGCTAGTTAGCGGGCGCATCCGTTTCCGCTTTGCCCTACTGCTAAGTTAAGGTTTCGCCCATCCTAGATCAGAGCGTATAGCTATCTGGGCTGGCAGGCTGTTACCATCTGCCACAGGTTGACGCATGATGTGGATTGCAGAGTGGGCTTTCTCGACCGATTTCTGTAACGATAACCGCAGCGGAGGCTGATGAACCATACGGGGAACTAAAAAAAGCCGGGAGTCCTGACATGCTGGACTCCCGGCTTGCTACTGGCTTCTACTATAAAAAGCTATACAACCGTACCCCGTGCGGAGGCACGGTGGTTTGCAGCACGCCGCCGCTAAGCTCAGCAGGCGTCTGGCTCCACAGCTCCGTACCAGCGGCTGCGCCGCCGAGGCCGATCTCTTCGAGGCTGATGTCAACCGGCAGCGGACTGTTGCTGGTGTTGAAGACGGCTGCATACCGGGTGCCGTCGTCATGAGCAGCGGTCCAGACGATTAGCTCATCTCGGTACAGGGCCTCCCTGGCGCCATGGCTCTCGCGCTGCATGCGCAGTACCTCGCGGTTGGTGAGCAGCGACAGCGTCCAGTCGTCATTGTCCCGCAGCTCGCCGCCGAAGATCAGCGGGGAACGGAATATACTCCACAGCGACATCATCGTCAGCTGCTCGTCCCGGGTGAAGCGGGTCCAGCGGTCATCCCCGCCGCCGTCGACGGAGCGGACGCCGATGTGGCCGAGCGGCAGCATATCGCAATCCGGCCAGGAGCCGGCCTGCGGGATGCCCTGCCAGCTGCGGCAGCGGCTGAACATGTCCAGC